>JBDSJC010000320.1:0-4513 GCA_039917655.1 Tepidiformaceae bacterium | reverse complement strand
GCTGATGCTGGATAGGCCGCTTCGGGTCTATCTCGGCGTTGACCCCACGGCCACCTCGTTGACGCTGGGCCATACCGTGCCGCTGCGAAAGTTGCGCCAATTTCAGCAGTTCGGCCACAAGGCCATCTTTCTGATCGGCGACTACACCGCGCTCATCGGCGACCCGAGCGACAAGAACAAGCTGCGGCCTCTTCTCACGCCTGAGGACATCAAGGCAAATGAGCAGACCTACTTCGAGCAGGCGGCGAAGATTCTCGACCAGGAACAGACGGAGCTTCGCCACAACTCGGAATGGCTTGGCGCGCTCAGCTTCCCGGACATCATCTCGCTGATGTCGAAATTTACGGTGGCAGAGATGCTGCGTCGCGACAACTTCCGCAAGCGCTTCGATGACGGCGACGCGGTCTATCTCCACGAGTTCCTCTACGCCCTGATGCAGGGCTACGACGCATTCGCCCTGGAGTGCGACGTGCAGGTCGGCGGCACAGAGCAGCTCTTCAACCTGATGGCCGGGCGCAAGATTCAGGAAGACTCCGGGCAGAAGCCGCACGTCCCGATCACCATGCCGATCCTCGTGGGTCTCGACGGCAAGGCGCGCATGTCGAAATCGGCGGGCAACCACATCGGCGTGAACGACTCGCCGGACGAGCAGTACGGCAAGGCGATGTCCCTCCCGGACGATGTGCTCGGCGACTTCTTCGTGTTGGCCACGAACATGGACCGCGCCGAGGTGAAGGAGATCGTGAGTGGGCTGGATGCGGGCCGCCGCAACCCGATGGAGACAAAGAAGCTCCTCGCCCGGACGATCGTCTCGGAGTTCTGGGGCGAGGAAGCGGCTGCTGAGGCTGAGGAACGGTTCGAACGCACCGTCCAGCGCAAAGAAGCGCCGGCGACGATGACCGAGTTGAGCCCGACCATTGGTGAGTTGCTCGTTCACGCACTGATCCGCGCGAACCTAACGCGCACTGTCCGCGAGACGCGCCGCCTGTTCGAACAAGGGGCAGTAACTGTCGATGGCCAGCGAGTTACACCGGAAACGGTTGCCAAACGAGGTATGGTTATCCAGGTGGGCAAGCGGCGGTGGCTCCGGCTGGTCTGAGCCGGCTCGCTCATCGGCCCGGGACGAGCGTTAGACCCGCCGCGCGCAGGTCATCATCGAAACTGAACGTGTGCCTGATACGCAGCCTTCGACCGAGCGCGCCGAGGCTCGCATCGACATAACTCAGCGGAACTCCTGCAAATTCTTCGACGGCAGGCCACGTGTCGTGCTCCAGATCCGCGTCCATGATTCGCGTCTCGATCGTGAAATCGGTGCGGACGCGCCGACTCACGCCGATCGCGGCCGCGTAGTCGGATCGTCTTCGAATCAATGTGTACAGCTCACCCATCGCAGCGGCCGTCGTGAACAGTCTCAGGTTTGGCGTCCGAAGGGATGCCCTTGCTTGAAGGTGGTCTCGATCGCGTTCAACGACGGCGGAGAACATCGCCCCGGAATCAAGAAGACAGTCCATCAGATCGGCTGAGCGGGGTAGAGGTAATCGTCGTGATTCCGGCCCATATCTGTTGGCCCGCCGTCTTTGATGATACCAATCAGATCCTCGTACGGACTGACCCACGGCTCTGCCACCTTGACCAGGGGTCGGACGCAGCGACGAACGACCTCGCTCTTGGAAATGCCGAGCCGCCGAGCCTCCGCTTCAATGGCGTCGTCTTCATCTTGCGACAGCAATATCTGCACCCGCACGGTCATGGCTCGAAGCCCTCCAGTGAGAATCGTACACAACCTCGGCGCCGATGCACGCCTCGTGCCACTGGTTACAGCGCCGCCAGCCGCGACTCCAGGAAACGCAATTCCGCCGCGTTCGTGGTCAATTCGATCGCGCGTTGATACGCAGCCGCAGCCTCCCCGGTTCGGTGCAGCCGGCGTAAGAGGTCCGCGCGAGTGGCGTGGAACGGCTGGTACGAGTCGAGCCGCTCGGTCAACGGTTCGATCATCGCCAGCCCGCGTTCCGGGCCGTCCGCCATCGCCACCGCCACGGCCCGGTTCAGTTCCACCACCGGCGATGGGAAGAGCAGCGCAAGGCGCCCGTAAAGTGCGACGATCTGCGGCCAATCGGTGTCGCCTGGCGTTGGCGCCTCGGCGTGGACGGCGCCAATGGCGGCCTGCAACTGGTACGGGCCCGGGCGATGACGGCTGAGGGCCGCATCGAGGACATCGATCCCCTCGCGAATCTGCGCATGGTCCCAGCGGCTGCGCTGCTGGATTTCAAGGAGCACCAGCTCGCCGGCAGCGTCCAGACGGGTGTCCCGCCGGGAATCGTGCAGCAGCATCAGCGCGAGCAGGCCGCGAACTTCCGGCTCGTCCGGCATGAGTGCAACCAACAGCCGCGCGAGCCGGATCGCCTCTTTGCAGAGGTCTCGCCGCACCAGGGTGTCGGAAGACGTGGCCGAATAGCCTTCGTTGAAGACTAAATAGATGACAGCGAGCACCGACCCGAGCCGTTCCGGTAAGTCCCCGTCGTTCGGCACAACGTAGGGGATGCCTGCGTCGCGGATCTTCTGCTTCGCCCGCACCAGCCGCTGGGCGAGCGTTGCCTCCGGAACAAGGAAGGCGCGGGCAATCTCGGCCGTGGTCAGGCCCCCCAATGTCCGTAACGTCAACGCAGTTCGCGCCTCGGGTGCCAGCGCAGGATGGCAGCAGGTGAAGATCAGGCGCAGGCGGTCATCCGTGATCGCGCTCTCCATCGGCGGCGCACACTCCTCTCGTTCGAGCTCGGCGAGGACCGCGGCCTCGGCAAGTTTGCGCGTCCCCACCTGCTCGCGGCGCAGCCTGTCCAAAGCCTTGCGCCGGGCGGTGGTAATCAGCCAGGATGCCGGGCTGCGCGGGACGCCGTCGCGTGGCCATGTCTGGATGGCCGTTGCCAGCGCTTCCTGGAGCGAATCTTCCGCCAGATCGAAGTCACGAAGACTTCCGATGAGGGACGCGAGGATTCGCCCATGCTCCTGGCGGAAGACCGCCTCCAACGTGTGAGCATTCGAGTTTGGCTCATCCTTCGATCGGGCCGCCATCGAGGAAACGTCAGCGCTCAACCCATCTCCCACACCGGGCGGACCTCGATGCAGCCCATCTCCGCGCCTGGGAGCTTGGCGGCGTAGGCGAGCGCCTCGTCCAGGTCCTTGCAATTGAGGAAGAAGAAGCCACCCAACTGCTCCTTCGTCTCGGCGAACGGACCGTCGGTAACCATCGTGCGGCCCTCGCGGACGCGGACGGTGGTAGCGGTGGCGATGGGCTGGAGCCGTTCTCCGCCTGTGAGCAGGCCGGCCGCGCCCGCCTCCTGTGAGAAGCGGCCGTAGCCTTCCATCATGGCCGCATTCTCGGGGGTGCCTTCCTTCGGCTCTTCGCCCTCGTTGGTGTAGATCATCAGCATGTAGCGCATCGGTTTCTCCTGGTGAGGGCGGTATTGTAAGCCTCACACTGTAGAGACGAACGTTGCGGGCGTGATTCGACATCGGGGGCGGCGATGCTCCCTGCGGGCGCTATAATTGCTGCAATGACCAGCCGCGCCCAACTGCACGAAATCGTTGACATGCTGCCCGAAAGCGAACTCGCGTCTGCCCAGCGGCTGCTCCAGGCGCTGCCGGAGGACCCCGTGCTGCGCGCCTTGCTCGCTGCGCCCCTCGACGACGAGCCGGTTCCGGAGTGGGAACGGGAGATCCTGGACAAGGCGAGGGAGTCGTTGCGCGCCGAAGGTGGGATCAGCACCGCGGAGTTGCTGCAGCAACTGGGCCTGTAAGCGTGGAGGTAATCTGGGCAACAGAGGCGAAGGCCAACCTGGCGGCAATCGCTCGGAGCGACCCGCAGACTGCGCGACGGATCGCGCAGCGCGTCGAGGAGTTCGCCACGCCGGCGGCGGAGATGTCCGCAAACTCCACGGCACTCCGGAGCAGTGGCGGCTGCGGATCGGTGATCGGAGAGCGGTGTTTGTGTTCACCGACAGCCCAAGTCGAATAGAGGTCCTCCGGGTGGCGAACCGCCGGGACGCCTACCGGTAACCGCAACTGCTCCGGGCCGCGCAAGACGTTTGCGCCGCCGCACTCCCGCAGCCTATCCTTCTCCTCCAACCCGAATCCAAGGAGCAGCACGATGGCAGACCTCAAGGAAACGCAGGCGCGACACGGCCAGGATGTGGTGTCCGGCAACATGGCTGGCTTGATGGGCGACTTTACGCCCGCCGGCATGGCCAAAGTGATGACGATGATGGCCGCGGGCCCGATCTCGGCGAAGAGCTTCGATGTGAAGGACCTCGGCAACAACGAAGCAGAGATCAGTTACGTCGGCGACACCACCCGCCTGGTCTGGAGCAAGTGGGTTCAGGTGGGAGACAAGTGGCAGATCGATGACGTCGCCCAGCGGTAGTGCCCCCGTCACGGCCCGCGAGGCCGCCGAACGCAACGCGAAGGCTGTGATGGAGGGGAACCTGGCCCTGATCATGGGCGACATTACCCCCGAAGC
>JBDSJC010000319.1:0-25709 GCA_039917655.1 Tepidiformaceae bacterium | reverse complement strand
CATGGGGCTGATCGTGACGATCGGCGTCGGCATCATCGGCGCGTTCGTCGGCGGCTTCCTTGGGAGCCTGCTCGGGTTCGGGGGGATCACGGGCTTCAACATTGGCAGCCTGGTGATCGCCATCGTCGGCGCAATCGTGTTCCTCGCCATCTGGCGGGCGGTCAGTGGCGGAGGCCGGCGGCACGCCGTCTAGCTGGTCACTTGCAGGCGAACGAAAGGCCTCTCTCCGGAGAGGCTTTTTCGTGCGCGTTGGCTGGCTCGGGGGCGGCCCCTGGCGCCGAGACACACCTGCGAGCGATCTGCAAGCAACTTGGCTGGCTGGATGTGTCCGCTGCAAGCCGTTCGCGGCGACCATCGATCCGCGGGGTTGCAGCACTACTTTCAAGGCATCCGCAGAAAGAGGAATTTCACGATGACTGACGGTTCGACCAAGGACAAGGCCAAGGGCCAGGCCAACCAGGCCGTGGGTTCTGCCCGCGAAAAGGTGGGCAGTGCCACAGGTAACGATAAAATGGAAGCAAAAGGCACCGCGCAGCAGGCAAAGGGCCAGGCCCAGGAGACGACGGGCAAGGCGAAGGGTGCCGTGAAGGATGCCGCCAACTCCGTCAAAGACGCGGCTGGAAAGGCCGCCGATAAGGTAAAGGGAGCTACGGGCCGTTAAGCGGCCCGCTTCGTCCCCGCTCCGGCGGCCTCCGTCCCCTCGGGGTCCGCTGGAGTCACACAAACAAGGAGAATGTCATGTCGCACGCCCCGACCGCAGCCCAGGACCTGCACGACAAGTATGCCGACGCCGCTTTCGCGCCGCGTTCGGTCGTCGTCCCGCTGGACGGATCTTCGGACAGCGAAGCGGCGCTCACGATGGGCTCGTACCTGGCGGACGCCTTCGGCGTCGGCCTGCGCATCGTCCACGCGATCGACAACCAGGAGACGGACGCATCGGCCGCCGTGGCGACGTTCGAAAGCTACGTCTCGGAGCTGATGGGACAATCGCCCGCGACAAGGCTACAACCCACAACGGAAGTCACAGCTGGTTCGGCCTCAGACGTGATCCTCGACGCCGCCACGCCTGAGGACCTGATCGTCATCGCCAGCCACGGCCGCGGCGGCTTGAAGTCTGCCTTGTTTGGCAGCGTGGCGGACAAAGTCGTTCGGGGGGCTCGCGGGCCAGTGGTGGTTGTACCGGTGAGCCAGAACCTGGTTGCCCCACCGATCCACACCGTACTGATCGCCGTTGACGAGTCCGAGTGTGCGGCCCACGCGGCGGCGGTCGGGCGGTCGCTCGCGGCGCGCCTTGGTGCTTCGGTGAGCCTGGTCAACTCGTACATGCCGACGCCGGTGGCCGCAGGCCTCGAGACGCCATACATCCCCTCCCAGACGGGAGAGTTCGAACGCGACGCGGCGAAGGAACTCGTGAGCGAGACGGCAGAACCCGGCGAGCACGGTCACGTGGTTCTCGGGCCTACGGTGGAAGCAATCACCGACGTGGTCGAGGATCTGGGCGCGGGGCTGGTGGTGGCGGGCTCAAGCGGCAAGGGGTTCTTCGGCCGGTTGCTCACCGGCAGCATCAGCGAAAGCTTGATGCATAAGCTCGACCGGCCGCTGCTAATCGTGCCGGCGCCGCAAGAGCACACGGACGCATAGAAGCTACTTCGGACCGATCATGGCGCCTCGCCAACTGTCGATCTCGCCGTCGCCGAGTCCCAGCCAATCTCGGAGGACGGGGACGTTGTGCTCGCCCTTCCACGGCGCGGGGCCTTGGACGCCGCTTTCGGCGTCGGAGAAGCGGTAGGGCGATTGCACTACCGGGCGCAGTCCGCCAGCGCGGTCATCGACATCGATGATAGTCGCGCGGTGCTTGACGGTCGGTTGCTCGCGGATGTCGGCGCTCTCACGCACCCGTCCCCAGGCGGTGTTCATCCTGTCCATCACGGCGACGAAAGCCGGCTCGTCTGGGAGTTCACGGAAGTAGGCCTGGGCGATCGCGCGGCGCTGCTCGACCTTCTCTTCGAAGGGAGCCGCCGCGGGCGATGGGTCTTCGAGCCCGAACACGCCTGTGAGCAGCTTCCACAGGTGGCGAAAGTCAGCGGAGATGAGGACGGAGCCCGCTGGCGTTTCCCACACCTCGCTCGGCAGGAGCTTGGTGTGCTCTGAGTCTTCCAGCCCGAAGTGCAGGGCGTCATCGGTGACCAACGTAGCGTCTATCATCGCCATGTCTATGTGCTGGCCGGTGCCCGTGCGGGCGCGCATCAGCAGCGCCGACAGTACGGCGACGAGCCCGTGGAGACCGGCGTTGGTATCGGCCATCGATACCGCGATATCAGACGGGATGCCTTTACCCCACCGTGTTTGGCGGGCGATGAGGCCGGATTCGGCGTGGATAATCGGCGCGTAGGCTGCGCGTTCGGATTCTGGGCCGCCTTGACCGAATCCCGAAATCGAGAGCATCACGAGGCGCGGGTTCAACGCTCGAAGCACGGGGTAACCGATCCCGTAGCGCGCCATGATCCCGGGCCGAAAGTTCTCGATCAGCACATCCGCGTGCGCCGCCAATGCCTTGATGAGACCGGGGCCATCGGAGGCTGCAAGGTTGACGCAGATGTTTCGCTTGCCGACGTTCTGCTGATGGTAGTAGCCGGGACTCCCGCCGATATCGGCACCCCAGGAACGGGTCACGTCACCGTCCGGCGGCTCGACTTTGACGACGTCCGCACCAAGGTCGCAAAGCATGCGGCCGGCGAACGGCCCGGCGAGGACGCGCGACATGTCCAGCACGCGGATGCCTTCCAGTGGATAGCTCATGAGGTGTTCTCCTGCGAGTGGGTGAGTGAGGGGCCAGTGTAGTGCAAGGGTGGCTTGGCGCGGCTCTGGAACTACGCCGGGTGTACCGCACGGACCACTGCAGCGCGATCCATGGCAAGCGCGCCGGGGAGATCGAGCCGCAGGCCGGCAAACTGGACGCCCTCGATTATTCCGTCCGCCGCGGGCGTGACGGGAAAGTAGCTGCCCGCGTCGAGCCGGAACCAATCGATCGCCCGGTCAGTTACTCGCCAGACGATGTACTCGGCCACGCCGTTGCGCTCGTACGCTGCCTTCTTCTGGTGCAGATCGCGCGAAGCTGAGGTGTTCGCTATTTCGACCATTAGCTCGGGAGCGCCCTTCAGATAGCCGTCCTGCAACCGGCCCTCGCGCGTTCGATAGAGCATCGCATTTGGTTCCGGTTCATTTTGGCCATCCAGGAGGACCGTGCCGGGACCAGTGTGCCGCAAGTCAGGCCGCGCCAGGGTGTAGGCCGCCAACCATTCCATGACGAGCGCCTGGGCGTCCGCGTGCCCCTCCACTTTGATCGGCGACGGCATGTAGACGACCCCTTCGACGAGTTCCACGCGGTGCAGTTCGGGGCGAAGCGTGTAGAGGCGGTGAAATTTGCGCCGACCCATGACCGCACCGTTCTCGAGCCTGCCAACGTCCCGGACAAGGGTTGCCATACAGACCTCCAGAGACAGTGTAATGCAGGCATTTTCTTCTCGCCCCGCTCATTCGTTCTACAATGCGAACAGACCATGCCCTCTTCCACCATCTCCGAAAAGATCCGCAAGCAGTTGGCGGCCCTGCCCGCTCGTCCCGGCGTGTACATCATGCGCAACGGCAAGGGGGAGGTGATCTACGTGGGCAAGGCGGCGAAGCTGAGGGATCGAGTCCGGTCCTACTTCGGCTCGCCTAAGGGGATGGAGCCGAAGACCCGCGCATTGCGCGGCCACATCGAGGACTTCGAGTACATCGTTGTGGGGAACGCGGGCGAGGCCCTGATCCTCGAAGCGACGTTGATCAAGCGTCACCAGCCGTTCTTCAACATCCGCCTGAAGGATGACAAGCGCTACCCGTACCTCAAGGTGGATGTGCAGAACCCATGGCCGCGCGTCTACATCACCCGGCGCATTGAGAAAGACGGCGCGCGCTACTTCGGCCCATACGCGAACGCCGGATCAGTGCGCCACACCCTGGACCTGACGAAGAAGCTTTTCCCCTGGCGCTCCTGCACGAAAGAAATCACCGGCAGAGACGCGCGGCCGTGTCTGGACTATTACATCAAGCGCTGCATTGCGCCGTGCACCGCCTTCTGCACGAAGGAGGAGTACGACGAGGTCATCCAGCAGGTGCTGCTCTTCCTCGAAGGGAAATCCGACGACGTGTTGCGGAGGCTGAAGCAGCAGATGGAGGACGCCTCGGCGAAGATGGAGTTCGAACGCGCCGCGATGCTCCGCGACCAACTCCGCTCCATCGAACGCACAGTCGAGCGGCAAATGATTTCGACGACGAAGAACGAAGACCTCGACGCCTTCGGTGTTTCGCGGAACGGCGACCAGGCGTGCATCCAGGTGTTCTTCGTGCGCGGCACGCAGATGATCGGCCGGGACAACTTCGTGGTCGAAGGCGTCACCGATGAGTCCGAGGGCGCGGTGCTCAGCAACTTCTTGCTGCAGTACTACGAGAGCGCGCAGTACATCCCGAAACTCGTGGCCGTCCCCCACGACCCCAACGAGCGCGAGACGATCGAGGAACTGCTTTCGGAGAAGCGTGGGTCGTTGGTCGAGATCCGCATCCCCGAACGTGGCGAGAAGAAGCGGCTCGTGGAACTCGCCGGGGAGAACGCCAAGGAAGCGCTCGACATGATGCTCGTGCGTTGGCTGGCGGACGCCGACAAGACGGACCAGGCGCTGGCCCAGTTGCGCGAAGAACTCTCGCTGCCCGAAGTGCCGCACCGCATCGAGTGCTACGACAATTCGAACATCCAGGGCACGAGTCCGGTCTCGAGCATGGTGGTGTTTGTTGATGGCAAGCCGGCGAACAACCAGTACCGCCGCTTCAAGGTGAAAACAGTGGTGGGCGCGGATGACTTCGCGACGATGGCGGAGATCATGCGTCGCCGCTTCAGACGCGTCGAAGTGATCTTGCCGACTGGACTCGCGCAGAGCGACGACGGCCCTGAAGGATCTGGCTTCTCCACGCCAGAACGCTCGGCGTCCGAGGATGCATGGGACCTGCCAGACCTTGTGATCATCGATGGTGGCAAGGGGCAGCTCGCAGCGGCGGCCCAGGCGATGCGCGAAATGGGCGTGCACCATATCCCGGTGGTTGGCCTCGCGAAGCGCTTCGAGGAGCTATTCGTGCCGGATGAGGACGAACCGATCGTCCTGCCACGGGGTTCCGAAGCGTTGTACATGGTGCAGCGCATCCGCGATGAAGCGCACCGCTTCGCCATCACCTTCCATCGCCAGGTGCGGGCCAAGTCGTCGATCCAGAGCGCGCTCGACACGATCCCG
The DNA here is from genome assembly GCA_039917655.1 of Tepidiformaceae bacterium. Taxonomy (GTDB): domain Bacteria; phylum Chloroflexota; class Dehalococcoidia; order Tepidiformales; family Tepidiformaceae; genus PNKC01. The sequence continues at coordinate 20,388 of JBDSJC010000319.1, read as the reverse complement.
GGGATCGGGCCAAAGCGGAAGAAGGCCCTACTCAAGAAGTTCGGCAGCGTGAAGACGATCCGCGAGGCGGAGGTGGACGAGATCGCCAGCACCCTTGGCTTCACGCGAGCGCTGGCCGAAAAAGTGAAGGCGGAACTTTAGTGGGCGGCGCTCAGGAGGGCGCGGCGGTCGCTGTTGAGCCCGAAAAGCTCGTCTTCCGGCTGCGTTGGTCCGAGATTCAGCGCCTCAACCGGGCGCGCCAGACGAGCGGGAGTCGCTGGGCAGCGGACGCCCGCTGGCGGATCTATCCGCTGATGCTCGTCATCTTCGCGGCCTACTGGTGGCTAAACGTTGGGTTTGGGCGCACCTGGCTGCTGGGGGTTCTGCTGGCGGGGATCGCCGCCACCGCGTTCCTCGCCTTCCCTATGCTGTTTAGCGGCTGGGCTCGCCTGCCCGTTCTGCACTGGACAATCTTCGACCCGGTCAACCTGTTGCTGCGGCGAACGGTAGAGGTTGATGGCGCTGGAATGACGGTGCGTGGCTGGCGCGGCGAACTGACGGTTGCCTGGAACGAGTTCGAGGGCAACGAACGCTCGGCCGTGGGGCTCACGCTTCAGAAGGGACTTCAGGCGTGGTACCTTCCCGCTCGGGCGTTTAGGTCGCACGACAGCTTCGACGTGTACTCCAGGCTTGCCGCTCATGCTGTGAACGTCACACCCAGGGCCAACGTAGTGTGATGCGTGTGGCGCGCCTTGCTTCTCTGCCTCTGTTCGATCCTGCCAATCGCGGCCTGCGCTGGGAGCGGCGATGATGCGCCCGTGAAGGCCGAAGCAACTGGCGCTCGATTCCTCGCCCTCGGCGATTCGTACACGGTCGGCGAAGGCGTCCCCCAGGACCAGCGGTGGCCGGTGCAGTTGGCCGCGCTCCTGGGTACAGAAGGGATCGCGGTCCAGCCGCCGGAGATCATCGCCACAACAGGCTGGACCACGGCGGAGCTAACGAACGGGATCCAGCGAGCGAAACCGAAAGGCCCGCACGAGCTGGTGACGCTGCTGATCGGCGTGAACAACCAGTACCGGGGGCTTTCGCCTGAGCAGTATCGCGAGCAGTTCCGTCGCTTGCTCAGGCAGGCGATCGGCTTGGCTGGCGGGACGGCGTCACGAGTGCTGGTGCTAAGCATCCCGGACTGGGGCGCAACGCCATTTGCCGAAGGCCGCGACCGGGCGCAGATCGGGCGCGAGATTGACGCGTTCAATGCCATCAACCGGGAAGAGACCGCGAGTGCGGGCGGACGTTATGTGGACATCGCGGACGTCTCACGCGAAGCGGCGTCCGACCCATCTCTGACGGCGAAGGATGGGCTGCATCCGTCAGGCGGGCTTTACCAAGGCTGGGCGCAACTCGCCCTGCCCGAGGCTCGGGCTGCTCTGCGGCCTTAGCTACTGCACGATATCCGACGAGTGCCCCGTGGCCGCGAGGAAAACAAACTCGAGCGCCGTCCCCTCTTGGGCGGCGTGAATGTGCGCTTCCCCCTGCGGAATCCAGACGACCATGCCAGGACGAAGGTGGTGCGTCTCTTTCGGCGTGCTGACCGTGCCCTCGCCGCCGGTGACGATGATGTATTGGTCCGAGTTGTGGGTGTGCAGCACCGACACGGTGCCCGGTTCGTAGCGCCCGCGGGAGAGGTGGTTCTTGCCGAGCACCCGGTCGAAGATCGGCTGGAGTGTCGCTTTACCAATGATGAACGGGCGCGCTCTGGGCAACGGAGGTTGGTGCGCGGACGTGTAACTGAATCTCGCTCGCTCCAGCCGCTCCTCAAGGTCATCTCTTCCCAATGCGACGACCCGCTCGGGGTGCTCAACTGCGATCTCTTCCTGCGTCATCTTCGAGCCTCGTCTGCCTGGCGCGCTCGCCGGCTTTCCACAAGATGCGGAATTATGCTCCCATTGGCGGCGATCTGTCCGCCCCGCGTCTCCACTGTAGAACAAGGGCGAAAAACCGGCCGCCGGTAAATGCTGTGCCATCGACGAACCATCGCGGATCGCCTACTGTTGGTTTGGAGTAGACGTATGGCCGATAAGTTCGAACGTGAGATCGAAGAGATCCTCGCAAAACTGGATAGCGACGCCCCACCAGCAGTGGGCACGAGCGGCCGAGAGCCCATATCCATCTCTTCTGCCCGCAAGAAGCCCAGGCCGAAAGCGCCAAAGCCGGCCCGCGTTCCGAAATCCGGACCCGGTCTGCTCGATTCAATCAGCCCTACGAACATGTTGTTCGCGGGAGCGGGGATCGTGGTGGCGGGCCTAATCCTCTCCAACTTCTACGGCCCGTTGATCTGGGCCTCGTTCGCGGGCGTTGTGCTCTTCATCGGCGCGTTTCTGATTTCGTTCCGTAAGTCGCCGCGCACTGGCGCAAGCGGCAGTGCACCGGCGGGTCACTACTGGCGCGGCCAACAGATCTCCTACGAGCCCGCGGAGCAATCGGCCATGGGGCGGGTAAAGCGATTCTTCGGGCGCAAGTAACGCGCGCCCCAGTTGCCGGCTTACGGGCGCTGTACCGCAGCCACCCTACGCTCCGAAAGTGACCCTCAGATTCATCCCTATCGCCTTCTTGGCAGCGTTCGCCTTGGCCGGCTGTTCCGACCAAACCGAACAGCCTCCGACTGCTGCCGAGGCGAGCGCGGCTGCCACGGACGCCACCGGCGCGAACCCATCAGCCCACGCAACGCCCGGCGCCACATCGAGTGCCGCGGCGAGGAGCATCGGACCGGCGAGTCACGAGGGCGACCGCGCCCTTGCACACATTCAGAAGCTGGCAACGGAGATCGGTCCGCGCGTGGCCGGTACCGACGGCGAGCGGAAGGCGGCGGACTACATCGCCGCGCAGTTCAGCTCCTACGGCTACAGCGTGGAAAAGCCCGAGTTCACCTACAGCGGTGATCGCTTTCGACCTGCGACGTTGAAGGTGTCAGGCAGGACGTTCGAAGCGATCACGATGGATGGAAGCGCGGGCGGGGATGTCTCAGCGCCGGCGGTTTTCATCGGCATCGCTGATTCCGCGGGACTCTCGGGGAAGAACCTGGGCGGCAAAATCGCCGTGGCCGACCGGGGCACGCTGACGTTCGCTGACAAGTACGAGGCGGCCCGTGCGGCCGGAGCGATCGGCCTGGTGATCATCAACACCAGCGATGGCCAACTGAACGGCCGCACCCAGCCGGGTGCGAAATTCCCGGTGCTCGCAATCGCCGGCGAAGACGCAGCCGCCGTCCGTGCCGCTGCCCGCGCAGGCGACCCTTTTGAACTGATCAGCAATAGCGACGCCCCAAGTCACGCCGTGAACGTGCTCGCGCGCAGCGCTGCTGGCGCGGCGTGCGACGTGCTGGTCGGCGGGCACTACGACACCGTGCCGGGCGCGCCGGGGGCGAATGACAATGCGAGCGGCACTGCGAACGTGATCGAACTGGCGCGAGCGATGGCCGCCGATGGGCTGGACGCCGGGGTCTGCTTCGCGGCCTTCAGTGCGGAGGAGTCCGGGCTCTTCGGCAGCGAGGCAATGCTCAAGCAGCTGCGCGCGGAGGGCCACGTCCCGAAGGCGATGCTGAATCTTGATGTCACGGGCATCGGAACTGGAGTGGAGATCGTCGGCGACCGCAACACGGTAACCGCCGCCCTGGAAACAGCAGCCGGGTTAAAGATCGAGGCCCGCCGATCGGAACTGCCTGCTAACTCGGGCAGCGACCACATCACCTTCCAGCAAGCGGGTATCCCGTCCATCTGGTTCTTCTCAGGGGAGTTCGACAGCATCCATTCGCCGCGCGACGTCACCAGGGACATCGACGTTCAGGAGCTCGACCGGGTGGGAGACCTTGCTTACGCGGTCTTGAGTGAGCTGGTGCATCAGGTTGCCCGGGGATAGGCGCGCACCTAGAATGACTTCGATGCCGACCGCGCGCCTTTCGTTGCTACTGTTTGGTTTGGGTTCGCTGTTCGCGGCGGTGGCCTGTGGTGGCGGTTCGGGAGACAGTACGGCGGGCAAGAGCCAAAGGATCACAGACCCGGCCAAGGTGCCGAGTTCCACGCCCGCGCAGAACCCCACGCTTTACCAGATCACCGGCGACCAGGTCATCCTTTCGGGCGGCCAGAGCGCGAAGATCACGCCGACCGGCTCAACACCGGCCACGGCGCAAACCCATGTGGTGAAGTCCGGCGACCTCTGCGGGACAATCGCCGTGCTGTACGGGATCACCGTGGACGAGCTGCAAAAGGCGAACCGCACGATGGAGTGCAGCGCTCTGCGTATCGGCGACCAGTTGAAAATCCCGGCGAAGACGGCGGTGCCCACAGCCGCGGGAGGCGCGACCGGCGGCCTCACAAGCAACCCAACAGCGAAGCCCAGCGGCCGGACGTATACTGTGAAGCAGGGCGACACATGCGCGGATATCGCCAGCAACCAGGGCGTCAAAACCGCTGACCTCATCGCGAAGAACGGGCTAGACGCCAACTGCCTCAACCTGAAGATCGGACAGACCCTACAGATACCGTGAGCCGGGGCATGGCGCGAGACGCTAGCTGGCGCTCATTGGGAGTTCGTCCGCTATCTCGGCGAGACGCTCCACCGGTACGCCCACCGCGCGGGCTGCGTCTTCAATTCGGAAACTGAAGTACTCCCGCGTGACGCCGACCGACTGTAGACGCTCCATGGCGCCCGGCCTCGTGCGGACCAGTTCGTAGACGGAAGCGGTTTCGGGAAACTTTACGGTTGTACTCATTCGAATCTCCCCGCTAAAGCGTTGCGCGGTGCTGTATCGGGCTGATAACAGTCTGATGAACAGCGTGTTAAGGATCCCACGAAAGGTTAGACCCTCAGGTCAGTACCGTCAGTGCGATCCACGAAAGCTTCACGTGTTTCTCGGGGCCAGTAGTGACCGCGGCCCCAGCCATTACCTGGCCATGACCGGACGGCTACGGCCAGCGGCCCTCCGAAACAGCGCTGAGCACCTCGGCCGTGTGTTCGCCCAGCTTCGGGGCGGGGCGGCGAAGCTCCCACGGCGTAGTGCTGAACTGGTATGGCGCGCCCGGCATCAGGACCGGTTGCTCGACGCCTTCGCCGGTGACGCCCACGAAGAATCCGCGGTCCGACCAGTGCGGGTCGTCCAGGTTCTCCTCGGGCGAACGGACAGCGCCCCAGGGCTGGCGACGCTCCTGGCCGCCGCGGTAGATCGTCTCGGCATCGTGTTCGGCGATGAAACGGCCCATCTCGGCCATGATTTCGGCGGCTTCGGGCGCGCCGCGGGCCTGCTGCCGGGCCTTTGGGTCATCGAAGCGGGGCTCGTCGAAGTTGGAGCCGAAGCCTTCGGACTGTAGCCACGCCTTAATCTTCTTCCAGCTCGTGTTGTCCCGCCCAACGCCGTAGATGATGATCCCGCGCCCATCGCCCGCTTCGTGCAGCCACTCATCGGTCCGCTGGGCGGCAGCATGGCGGCCCGTCTGACGGATGACGTCCTGGCGCTTCGAGAACCAGTAGGGCAGCCCAACCTCGGTGGTGCTGCTCAGGGCCTCGTGCATCGAACAATCGACGAACTGTCCCTCGCCGGTGCGGTCCCGGAAGAGCAGGGCGGCGAGGACACCCTGGACGGCGTAGTGGCAGGCGGTGTTGTACCCCTGGTCGCCGTGACCGCGGATCGGCGGGGCACCCGGGACGTCCTCGGTGTTGTAGCCGTTCATCATCATCGGCCCACCCAGCGCGAGTGCGATCAGATCCGATGAAGCGTAGTTCGCCCAGGGGCCATCCTGGCCGAACGGGGTGATCGCGCAGTAGATCAGCTGGGGGTTGCTGGCGGCCAAGGCCGCATGAGACAAGCCGAGGCGGCCCAACGTGCCCGGCGAGCGGTCTTCGAGGAGGATGTCGGCCTGCTTCGCCAGGCTTGCGAAGACGGCCCGGTCGGTGCTGTTGTCTTCGATGTCCAAGACAATCGAGCGCTTGTTGGTGTTGTGGTACCAGAAGTTCAACGAGCGGTTCGGCCCTGGGACATCTTTCACGAACGGCCCGATGGCGCGCGCCGATGAGCCTGCTGGCGGTTCGACCTTGACCACGTCGGCGCCCATGTCTGCCAGCAGTTTGCCGGCCAGTTGGCCCAGTTCGTCGCACCATTCGAGCACGCGCAGGCCGGCGAGGGGACCGCTCACATCAACACCCCGGCCGCTTCCTGCTCGGCGATCTCTTCGTCTGTCATCCCCAGGACATCGCGCAGCACCTCCCACGTGTGCTGGCCGATAAGCGGCGAGGCGAAGCGCGCCTCGCCGGGGGAGCGCGAGAGCCGCGGCGTCACGCCATCCTGGTCAGCGTCGCCGAGTTCGGGGTGCGGCAGCGTAGTCCACCAGTCGCGCGCCTTGAACTGCGGGTCGCGTTCGAAGCGGCCGCTCGCCTTCTGGCAGACGCCGGCGCGCACTCCCGCCGCCTGCAACAGCTCCATCGCCTCGTATTCGTCGAACTCGGATGTCCAGTTTTCGATGCGAGTGTCGAGTTCATCCTGGTTGGCCAGGCGTCCGCCGTTGGTGGCGAAGCGGGGGGCACGGGCCCAATCGGGCTCGTCCATCGCTCGGACGAGCGCCTCCCACTCGGCATCGTTCATCACCGCGATCGCCAGCCAGCGGTCCTCCCCAGCGCACGCGTAGGCGCCGTGGGGGGCTACCGCCGGCTCCCACGCGCGGTTGCCCGGCGGCATCCCCGCGCGGCGCCAGCTGCGACCGTTGACGGTGTAATCGAGCACTGCCGGGCCGGTGAGCACGATGCCCGCCTCCACCTGCGAAATGTCGATCTGCTGGCCCTCGCCGGTGACGTTTCGATGGTGCAGGGCCATCATGATCGCCATTGCGCCGTAGTAGCCCGCGGTGTGGTCCATGTAGCTGTAGCCCCAGCCCGCGGGCGGCTTGCCGGGCAGCCCCGAGAGGTGAGTCAGGCCGCTCAGCGCCTGGGCGGTCGGCCCGAAGGTGGTGAACGCCTTGTCCCGCCCACTATGCCCGAATCCCGAGATTGCGCAGTAGATGATGTCCGGACGGAGCGAGCGCAACTCTTCGTAGCCGAGCCCCCACGACTCCATCACGCCGCTCGAAAAGTTCTCGATAAGGACATCGCTCCTGGCGATCAGCTGGCGCAGCAGGTCTGTGCCCATGGGGTGGCGAACGTTGAGGAGGACGCTCTTCTTGTTGCGGTTGAAGTAGTTAAAGAAGCCCGAGTTGTTGAGCGTGGGATGGTCACCGACGATCGGGCGGCCGAGGCGGATGGCATCGACTGACTGGCCGTGCTCCACACGGATCACCTCAGCGCCGAAGTCGGCCAGGACGCGGGTGGCGGTGGGCCCGGCAATGATCCAGGTGAGATCGCAGACGCGGATACCTTCGAGGGGAAGCGGCATGAGGCGATTCTACAGAGCGCGCCGCAAGGCGTGTTGTGCAGGGATCGCGGGGCTCACGTGGCGTAGGATTGGCAAAAATCATCCCCCGTGAGGCGCAGATGGCGATGGACAACAGCGTGGTAGAAGCAGACATCTTCGAGGTGATCGGCACGCAGCGGGCGATGCGCCGCTTGAAGCCTGACCCGGTGCCGGTCGAACTGATCAAGAAGGTGCTCTGGGCCGCCACTCGTGCGCCGAACGGTGGCAACGTACAGCCCTGGCGCTTCCTGGTGATCACTGATCCTGCAAAGAAGCAACGCCTCCAGGAGATCTATTCGGCCGAGTGGACGAAATACCTGGCCCCCGATAGCGCTGCGACGCGGGTGGAGATGACTCCCGAACAGGCTGCCTCCAAAGCGCGCACCACGGCGGCCGGCCAGTATCTTGCAGACCACCTGCACGAAGCCCCGGCGATCATCATCCCCTGCGGCTTCCTGCTTGCCGTCAATACCGGGATCGCGAGCGGCTCGAGCATCTATCCCGCGATCCAGAACCTGATGCTCGCTGCCCGCGCGTTGGGCCTCGGCACAGTGATGACGACGCTGCACCGGCACAACGAGGGGGCGGTGCGCGAACTGCTGGGCATCCCGGAGAACGCCCATTCGGCGGCCCTGATCCCGATCGGCTGGCCGATGGGACGCTTCGGCGCTGGCCCACGCCTGCCAATCGAGGCCGTGACCTATTGGGACAACTGGGGGGCAAAACGGCCGTGAAAGACCAGGTATCAGCGGGCGGCGCGGCGCCGGAATTCGGGCGATGACAACGCCTGCCGAGCAACGCTACCTCACGGTCATTCGCGACGGCCTTGGCGGCGGGGGCGAGGCTGGCCTGCACGTTGTGGTGGTAGGAGCGGGCATGGCCGGGCTGGTCGCCGCGCACGAGTTGAAGCGCGCCGGCCATCGAGTGACCGTGCTGGAGGCTCAGCAGCGCGTGGGTGGGCGGGTGCTCACGCTGCGCGAACCGTTCAGCGACGGGCTACACGCAGAGGCTGGCGCGATGCGCATCCCCAGGGCGCACGTGCTCACCCATGCCTACGTGGAGCAGTTCGGGATACAGACGATCCCGTTTGTGATGAACAACCCGGCGGCGTTCGTACGCTTGCTTGGACAGAAGGCCACGCGGCGCGACTTTGAGCGCGACGCTCGATCGCTTGGGCTTGACCCGGCCGACGCCGAGCGTTCAGTGGGGCCCGCATGGGAGGAGGCGCTGGCGCCGCTGCTCTCGCGCATTGAGAGCGGAGACTGGGAGGGAGTGGTCGCGGAGTACGACTGCTACTCATTGCGTGAATTCCTGGAGGACGTGCAGGGCTGGAGCGAGACGCAGATCGAACTTTTCGGGCTCGTTAACCACATAGAGTCCCTGTTCAACAGCTCGTTCCTGGAGCTGCTCCGAGAGGAGGCCGGATGCTGGTTTACGGAGGTAGTGACCATACCCGGCGGGATGGACCTGCTGCCGCGGGCCTTCTTGCCGGGGCTGGTGGATGACCTGCGGTTCGGCGCTCGCGTAACCGCCCTCGAACAGTCCCCCGACGGGGTGCGTGTCTATTATCAGACCGACGCGCACCGGCGAACCGTGCAGGGCGACGCGGTGATCGTGGCTCTCCCGTTTTCGGTGCTGCGCCACATCGAGGTCACGCCGCCGTTCAGCCGGGAGAAGCAACGTGCCATCCGCACGCTGCACTACGACCAATCAACGAAGATCTTCCTCCAGTTTCGGAAACGATTCTGGGAGGAGGACGACGGCATCTTCGGCGGGGCGAGCGTAACCGACCTGCCAATCCGCGCGATCTACTATCCCGAGCACGGACGCGAAACTGGACGCGGCGTGGTGCTGGCGAGCTATACCTGGGCCCAGGACGCTGAACGCTGGGGCGCTCTGACGCCCGCCGACCGCGTCTCGCAAGCGCTCGAGAACGTGGCGCTCTTGCATGAATCGGCCACGCGTCACTTCGAAGTGGGCGCCTCCAAGGTGTGGCACCAGGACCCTTATGCGGGCGGCGCGTTCGCGATGTTCGAGCCGGGCCAACAATCGCGGCTGCATCGCGACATCATCGCGCCAGAAGGCCGCATCCACTTTGCGGGCGAGCATGCGTCGCTCGCCCACGCCTGGATCCAGGGCGCTATCGAATCGGGGCTGCGGGCCGCGCTCGAAGTTACCGGACACGGCTGAGCGATGCGGAACAATCCCGTAGCGACACGGAAACTGAAGTACGACGGGCAGGCGAAGCCCGACTGGCTGGGCGAGTTGGTGGAAGCCATCGGCCGACGCTGGATGGTGGTCTATTACGCGGACCCGCTGCATCGCACGGAGGCGGGCGCCGAGATCGCTCATTGCCTGCGGTACTTCGGGCTGGACGTCCCCCTCAGCGTTCTGGTCTCCTTCGATTCCCTGGGAGCGGTGACTGAGTACCAGTGCGACGCCGCCCTCCCCGCGGTTGTACGGGCTCGCCAGATCTCGTTCGTTGACCTCGATCTGGACATCATGGCGAATGCGAACCGGGAGCCCCGGCTGCGCGACGAAGCGACCTTCACGCGACACCGTGATTCGATGCACTACCCGGCGGAGGTCGTGGAGCAGGCCTGGGAGGGCGTGCGGCTCGCCCGCGAGTGGATGGCGACGCGGACTTGCCCCTTCGATGGCTCGCCTGCGCTGCTGTTGGGCCAAGTGCTGGCCGCCCAGGGGCCACTCTAAGCGGGCGGCTGTGCCGGCCGATTCCGGACATAGGCCCGCCAGAGCCACGGAATGCGCTTCCCACGAATCTGCCACGGGCGTCGGGCGGGCGTGGCAGAGAGTAGGGCCGCTCCAGAGGGCGAGTAGTGGCCTGAAGCGAGACGCACTGCGACGCTGGGGTGGACGAACTCTCCCGTCCCGTATCCGCTCGCGCCGATGGGCCGGACGAAACGGCCGAGCAGCCCCATCCAGAAGTCCATCGCGTCATGCACCGGCGATAGGGCCGCCCCGGCCAGTTCGGCTGATCCGGGTGACAGGCGCAGTCCGGCCGCCTCGGCCCGCTCCATCATCCAGACCAGCGGCTCCCGGCTCTCCGACCCGCCGGCGTCGCCGTGCGAACCCGCAAACCAGCACTGTTCCACCGTCTGCGCGCGGCGCGCTTCGCCAGGCTTTGGCGCCGGCTTTCCCCAGGTGGTGGCGCGAAACGGCACACGCTCTTCATCGATCGCCACCGCCTGGCAGGCGCGCTTCACGCATTCGCCCAGTTCCACGTCATGGAACGACCAGCGGCGCCGCGCCAACCATGAACGCGGCCCGACAACCGGGATGCCAACGGAGCCAACCGTATCCCAGACGCCGAGGAAAGGGATATCGAGTTCGCCGATTGGGATCGCCGAGTACTTGGCGCGGAAGGCTTCGCCCTTCCTCCGCCGTTTCGTCGCGTCCGATTCGCGATAGACGTCGTCGTATGCTTCGCGCACCACGGAGTCATCGAGGTCGGTGACCAGCCCGCAGAAATTGATCAGGCCGAGCAGACTGCGGACCGTGAACGCCCCGCGACTCCAGCCGAAAAACCAGAGTTCATCGCCGGGTTCGTAGGATTCGCAGATGCGCCGGTAGGCCTGCTGGATGTTGCCCGTGAGGCCGGTACCGAAGGCGCCGCCCGCAATCCGCTCCCAGAGACCGCCGCCGGCGCCTACGCCAGAATCGTAAAACGAATGCTGGTGAGGTTCGGCTTCGGGAGCCAGGCGAATGGCCGTGTGGATGCGCGCCACGTTCCCACCGGCAGCCCAAAATGCTTCGACTCGGGCACCGTGGTCAAGGGCATCTTTTTCGGATTCGGCGGGCGCGGGCTGGCGTTTTCGCTCCGCCTTTTTGCGCTGATACCACGTGCCATCGCAGCAGATGATGATCCGCTTGGGCATCGCGGCCTCCCTCACGGGTTGTTTGGGAGAAGCATACTCCCGGCGGCTGACCGTGGAATCATCTCTTGAGAGCTGAGCCCCAAGTCCCCGATTGCGGGCCAACACCCGCGTACCTATGCTGAGTGAAGGATTTCACCAACGAGAGGACGCTCTCTTGACTTACTCAATCATCGAAACGTGCATCGGCTGCACGGCCTGCACGAAGCGTTGCCCGACGAATGCGATCACTGGCGAGCGCAACCAGTTGCACGTTATCGACCCGACGCTCTGCATCGATTGCGGGGCCTGTGGACTCGTCTGCCCGCCGGAAGCGATCATGGACACCTTCGGCGAGATGTGCCGGTCCCTGAAGAAGAACGAATGGCCGAAAGCTGTCGTGATCGACGACAAGTGCATCGGCTCAGGCTGCGAACTGTGCATCAACATCTGCCCGTTTGACGCCTTGAGCCTTCAGCACACGGACCGGATTGATGACTTCTTCGGGGTGAGCGTGGTGGACGAGAAGAAGTGCACCGGTTGCCGGTTGTGCGAAGACGTTTGCGGTTGGGACGCGGTACACATCTTCCCGCTAAAGGACGAGATCCTGAAGCCCTGGGAAGGGCTCTCGGGCGAAGAGCAGGTGCTGGTTGTGCAGGCGCGCAAGGCACGAACCGTCTAGGACGATCCTGACAGGCGTTCACGAGGGCGGCTCCCACCGGCGACGTGCTTACTGGCCGGCGAACTTGTCGATACGCGACGCCAGTTCGAAGTCCTTCGCGGTCACGCCGCCGGCATCGTGCGTGGAGAGCACCAGATCAACCTTGTTGTAGACGATTCGCAGGTCTGGGTGGTGGTCCAGCACTTCGGCCGCCATCGCGACACGGACGACAAAACCGATCGCCTCAATGTGGTTGGCGAACTTCAACTCGCGGGTCAGCGAGCGGTTGCCGTCTGCCTTCCAACCGTGAAGTTCAGCCAGCCGGGTGGTCACTTCGGCCTCTGCCAGGGGCTTGTTCATCTCCAACCTCCTTAGCGATCCCTAAACCCAACTAGCGGTGTGTAAGGTGCATCGAAGCTAGTATGGACTCTCGAATGGCAACTGATGAGTTAGGAAGCAAACGGGGGAATCGCCGTTGGTTTCTGGGGGTTGGCGGAGCCGCCGCGGGCGCCGTTGGCCTCACCGCAGTGCGTTGCGGGAACGGCGGGTCTAAGGCCAGCCCTCTCAAACCGCCCACGCAACGCCAGTCCGAGACTCCCGGTGTGCAGGTGGCGACTGGCCCCAGCGCGCAGAAGGGCAAGCGCGGGGACACCCTCCGTTACACCGGATTCGTGGCCGGGGACGCCTCCCAAGATCCCCACAAGACGCAAGCCGGGCCGTTCTACGGGCAACAGGCGCTCGTCTTCAGCCGTCTCCTCACCTACGAGAGCATGACGACAGGCAAGCTGACGCCGGACCTCGCCATGGGCATGCCGGAGCAACCAGACCCCCAGACACTCGTCTTTCACGTCAACCCGGACGCCCGCTGGCATGAGCGCGAGCCAATGAACGGCCGCCCGGTGACCGCCAAGGACGTGGAGTTCAGCCTCCGCCGCCAGATCGATGGCGACTCTTCGTTCGTGCGGAAAGCGCAATGGGCGAACATCGATTCGATGGAGGTCACCGACGCAGACTCGCGCACGCTGAAGATCAAATTGAAAGCGCCCCAGGCGGCCATTGTGAACGCCTTCGCAGACGTCAACTCATTCATCGTGGCCCCCGAACTGACAGACAAGGGCCGCGATTTCGCGCCGGACTTCCAGGTCGGCAGCGGGCCTTTTCGTTGGGTCGAATGGTCGGAAGGAAAGTTCGCGAGCGTGGCGCGCAACCCAAAGTGGCACGGCGGCAACGACCGCCCGAACCTGGACGGCGTAACGGTGCTTCAGCCGAAGGACAATGCGGAGGTAGAGGCGGGCCTGCGGACCAAGAAGCTCGATGTGGCGTTCGTTGGGCGACCGCAGGCGGACAAGTTGAAGAAAGCGATCCCGACGCTGCAGGAATCCACCATCGGCCGGTCGCTCTTCTTCGGCATGCGGTTCTTCCTGCCTCAGTTCCCCTACAACGATGTACGTTTTCGCAGCGCCGTCAGCATCGCGCTGGACAGGCGGGACATGCTGCAACAGTTCTTCGCCGGGTCCGGCGAGGTCAACCCGTGGGTCAGTTGGCCGATCACCCGCTGGAGCCTCCCCCAGGCCGAACTGGCGACCACGGCCGGCTATCGCCCGGGCGCCAACGGGCGGGCGCAGGACATCACGGAGGCGCGGGCGCTGCTCGCTGCCTTCTCCTCATCGCAGAAGGTACCGGACGAACTGCCGCTCTTTGTGCTCAACGACGCCGAAACCAACCTGCGGATGGGCAGCGTGATGCGTGACCAGCTCCAGCAGTCGCTTGGGCTCAACGTGCGCGTCTACCCGGTGCCGATCTCGGAGCTTATCAGCCGTCTGCTGAGCGGGCAGGCGCCCTGGGCGGCCGGTCCAGACAACGGCTGGGTAGACTTGGACGACTGGGTGTTTCCCTACTTCCACAGCACGGGAACAAAGAACAGCTTCCCGGTCAGAGACGCCGAGCTCGACAAACTGATCGAATCCCAGCGCAGCGAACTGAACGAAGCGCAGCGGCGGGAGATTGGATTCGACATTCAACGAAAACTGATGGTGCTGAACGCGGGCGTGAACTTCGTCAGCGAACGCGTGGTGGCCCTCGGCTGGTCCTACGTGAAGGACTTTCCCCTCGACGCCGCGGATGGCTACCAGCAACGGCTGGCGGGCTGCTGGATCGACCAGTCAGACCCAAACTATCGCGGTCGCGCTTAGCTCACGAGTTTGAGGTCGAAGCGGTAGCCCGAACCTCGGACGGTGCACACGCTCTGGGCCGCCTCAGTGGCATACAGCTTCCGGCGGATGTTCGATACGTGGCGCCGGAGGATCTGTAGATAGCGGCTGTCGGCATCCGTCCCCCACCCTCGCTCGATGATCTCGTTTGCCGACACCGTACGGTTGGGGCGGGCGAGGAGGATCGCGAGGATCTCCGCTTCGCGGTCGGTGAACGTGATCTCCACCTCGCCGTAGCGCAGGCGGCCGCGGATGGGGTCCAACTCGAACGGCCCGGCGACTACGAGGTCCGCCTCCGCGACGCCTTCCCGCGCCAGTGCTCGAATGCGGCGTTGGACCGCCACCGAATCGAGGGCGCCGCGAACGATGCCGTCCATCTCCGGGCGGTAGCTCGCGGGAATCGAAATCCCGATGCCCTGTTCGTCCAGCACATAAAGCACGGGCACCAGCCGCCAGCGGCGGTGGCTCTGCAGGCGAGAAACCACATCCTGCTGTTCATCGACAGTCATGCCGACGAGCACCAGGAGGTCGTAGACGCTCGCCGCCGCTTCGGCAACCGCCCGTTCGGGGTCGGCGAGGAGTGCAATCGTCAGGCGCTCGCCGAGGAGGGTGCGGCCTTCGATAGTGGGAGGTGTGCCAGGGGCAATGGCCAGGACGTTGGGCAAGAAGCGCTCCAGGTTGAGGCGTATCGGCGGAGAGCCGGGCGCCGGTCCTAATGGCCGGCGCCTGATCGCCCACTCAACGTACGAAACCCGCTGTCCACCGCGAATCGGGGGTTACCCCGTATTGGCGGCGGCGAGTGCCCAGTACAGCCCTCAGGGGGTGCTGGTTCTCCCTACAGGCCGCGCTGCAGGATGGCCCGCGCCACTTCACGCGGGTCGGGGGCGTAGGTGCCGTTCGCAACCTGGGCGCGCAGAGCGGCGACTCGTTCCGTGCGGATGTCAGGCGCGCCTTCCACGATGGTCAGGGCCCGGTTCAGTTCGCGGGCATTGGCGGTGATCCCGGCGCGGTCGCCTTCTTCAACACTGCCACGCTTCGCTGTTTTGACCCGCTCTCCGGGGAACTGGTGGATGACGCCGTGCACTTCGCCGGCTTCTGAAGTCTTTCGGATTGTTCCCATACGTGCCTGCCTTCGGTCGATATTCATTGTAAGTCGCGTGGCCGGAGCCCCACAACGGTTTGCAGTTAGATGAGCTTGCCCACCACCACGAGACGGTTCTTGAGATCTTTGGTGCAGGTGATGAGCGTCACAAGCGAATCCTGGTCCGAGCGCAGCAGCTTTACAGCCGTCGGCGGGACGATGCTGACCCGGCTGACCGCGTACTTGTAGACCGCGTCGCCCGAGTAGACCTCGATGACGTCGCCTTCCGAAACCGACTCAAGCGTCCTGAAGACCGCGGCGTTGGCCCGGTCGGAGACCGAGACGTGGCCGGTGATCACCATGTTGCCGGGTTGCCCGGGAAGGGCGGAGTCCAGGTGGTGGCCCGCGGCGCGCCAGGCGGTCTCCCAGGCCGGGCGCCCGCCGTCATCGAACACACCCACCTCGGCGATGTTCGCGTCTATGCCCGCGCCACCGATGACTACGCGCGTCGGCAGGCTCCCTTGCGAGACTCGCCTCACGGCCAACTCGGGGGCGTCACCAGCGGTGGCGGCGGCGATCGTCCCGGTTGGCCGGGCGCGGTGGTCCGCGCCCCCCGGGCCGGCGGCGCCGAACCATGCGATGGCGCCAGCGCCGGCCACAAACAGCGCCGCCACCCAGACCGATCGAGACGGCTTCTTAGCCTTCTTGCCAGGGTTCTGCATCGCGGCCAATCATCCTCCCAGCGAGTCCGCGGGAGGCTCGCCGGCCTTCCTTCGGTCTCCCCTAATGGTCGGCACCCCACCAAAAGATCTTGATTACAGCCGGGCGCACAACCAAGGCCGTTCGCATTTCTAAACGGTGACAGTTGCGCGCACGAATCAGGCTGAACGAGCGTCCGAACGTGGCGAGGTGGGGGCCGCGAGGTAAGCCGAAGCTGCCTGGCTGCGGCGGGCGAGACCTGCCAGACTGGCGGCCACCTCACCCTTCAAGCGGGAGAGTTCGACGGCGCATTCATTGTCGATGCGCGCGAGGTCAGCGACCTCGTCCGCGGTAAGGCGCTCGCAAAGCGCAGCGCCGACCTCTTCGGCGTAGCTGGAGAGGTTCGCTTCATAACCGTCGAAGTCGTCGGCGTGGAGGCGTGCGAGTTGGCCCTGGCCGGCAGCCCGCGCGCGTGCGAGGCGGGTGGTGCTGTCGCTGCTCAGGCGACTGACTCGCGGGAGATCAACGAGTCTCTCCCACCGGAGTTCATGCTCGCCGTCGCCTGCTTCCACGATGCGCCGACCTTTGAGAGGTGCGCTTCGACTTCGTCCAGGCGCGCGGTATCGCCGATGCTGGCCTCGATGAGGAGGCGCATGCAGTACGAGTAGAGCCCGCTCAACTGCTTCGGCAGTTCGCCCTGACCGAGGTCCAGGGTCGCGAGCAACTCACCGACGATCAGGTAGGCGCGATTGGTCTCGTTGAGAAAGCCTTCGCGGTTCCGGGCCTGGAAATGGATCTTCGCCTTGCGGATCGCCTTGACGCCTCCATCAAAGAGCATCGTCGTTAGGGTGATTGGGTCCGCTGTGGTGGTGCCAACTGTGTTGTAGGCAGCGTACGGATTGGTGCTCAAGCGTTGCTCCCGGTTGCGGCCGCGACCGCGAATTCCTGGTGATTGTCGGCAGAGGCTGGGCTCGTGAACATCGGGAACTTGCCTGGCATCGTCTACTGCGGCCTCGCGCTGAGCTGGTTCATGGTCTGCGTCAGCGAACTTTGAATGCCCTGGGCGCGCGCCTGTGCCTGTTCCATCCGCGCGAATTTTTTACGCAGCGTGGACATCTCGGCATCAATGTGGGCCTGGATCTGGATCTTCCGGTCAGCCAGACTCTTGGTCACCGCGGTGTACGTGTCCTGCCGCTTCTGGAGGACGCCGCCGAGTCCCGCCTGGAGGTCGACGAAATCCTTAATCCGCTGCACCACGCTCTGGCTGCTGGCCGAAACGGAGATGGTGTGCGAACCAGCGGTGAGGAGGGCGTTGATGCTCAGTGTCATGCCGGGGATGAGCGTCGAGTTCGTCCCAGCTGATTGCACGACCGCGGAAGTGCTGATCGCTGCACCGCCGTTCGTCGGCGTGAAGACCGAAGTGAGGTTGCCCAAACCGTCGTCGGTGATGGCGTACGTGCCGGCGGCGTTGCCCGAGTAGGTGCCCGTGATGCTGGCGATAGAACCCGTACCGCCAGGCGTCAGGGTCGAAGAGAACTTCAAGGCGGTGAGTACGGACTGGACCGAGCCCGGATCGTTGGTGAGCGCATCCTTGAACTTCGTTTCATCCAGTTGCAGCGTATTGGTCGTCCCGAGGGCAGAGCCGACCGCCCCGAAGCTGAGGCCGATCTGGCTCATGGTTGTGAGCTTTCCACCCACGTTGACGCCGCTGGAGGTCATGATCCCACGGAGTGTGGATTTCAGGACGCGGAGGCTGGAATCGCCCGAGAGAGGTCCTGACTTGTTGCCTGTCTTCGAACCATCGGCCTTCGTCGCGGCGTCGATTGCCGTCATGACGCCGTTGAATTCGGTGACGAACGCCTTGACGTTGGCGACTGCGGAGGTCGAATCCTGGGCCACGGCGACTGACGCTGGCGTCCCGGGCGTGGTCACAGCGTTGAGCGTCACTGTCGTTCCGTTGTTGGTCACCGTGTTCGTGGCGGAATACTGTGTGGCCCCGCCGTCGATCTTGTATTCGGCGTTCGAGCCGAGAGTCTGCGTGGCGGCGATGAGGCCGAGCTTGGCCAGCAAGTTGCCGCCGGCGCCGTCGTCTGCCAGCGTAACGGCGAGCGAACCGGTCTTAAGCTGCTGCATGTTCACGGAGTCGGTCTGCGAATCGTAGCGAAGCGAGACCCCCGCGGCACTCGAGTTCACCCGTCCGACGAAGTCGAGCAGGGAATCGGTCGCGGCGTTGTAGGCGATGTCCACGCCGTTGATCGTGACCGTGTGGGTGCCCGCCGCCGGGACGCCGCCATCGAACGAGGCGGTGTCCATCTTCGATGTGGGGTTGAGGCGGGCCATCGGCTGGGTGCTCGTTCGGGTCGTCCCAGCTGGAGACGCGATCAAGCTTGTCGCAGTTAGGAAGTTGGAGGTGTCGCTCGCGTTGCCGAGGTTGATAGCACCGGATGCCGAGCTGAGCGAGATGAGGTTCGCCTTGCCGTTGACGTCGTTGGTGATGGAGGCCGTGACGCCGATGGCGGAGGCGTTGATCTCGCCGATCACGTTGTTGAGGGACATCATCTTCGTGAAAGCGTTCAGGCTTGCGCGCGTGGCGCCAGGCACGGACGCGGTGAGGTTGGTTGCCGTCCAAAAGTTCGAAGTGTCGGTTGATGCGCCGAGAGTGACCGAGCCTTGCGTGGAGGTGAGCGAAAGAATGTTCGCGCGGCCGTTCGCGTCGTTGGTGATCGATGCGGTGACGCCGACGGCGGTACCGTTGATCGCGGTCACGACATCTGCCAGCGTTTGCGTGGCGGGGTTAAGGGTGAGGGTTGCGGTCCCACCGGTTGCAGTGGAGATCGTGTAGCTGCCCGCTGTCGGCCCAATCGCGAAGTTGCTCGCGTTCAGGAGCGTGGCGGTCTGGGCCATGGTGCCGCCTATGGTGAACTTCTGGAGGCCGCCGGTAGCGGTCGAAATCGTGAAGCTGCCAGCGCTGGGGATGTTCCCAAAGTTAGAGGCGTCCATGGGCGAGGCAGGGTCGATGGGGGAGGTGAGCGCGCGGCCGTTGGCCTGCGTGGGGCTCGCGAGCTTGAGGATGTCCACGGCGAAGGTCCCGAGGGCGGCGTTGGGACCAGCGGCGGCGGCCACACCCGTGCCCGTGACAGTGGCCGTCTTGCCTGTCACCGAGTTCTGGTTGAGCAGGGTGGTGAGCTTGGCCATGAGCGAAGTGAACTTCGCCTGGATGCCAGAAAGGGTCGCCTTCTTTTGGGTGGCGCTGGCCTCCTGCACATCCAGTTTGACGAGCACGCTCTGGCGCGCCTGCGTCAACTGGGCGATCACCGCCTCGGTATCGAAGCTGGAGAAAAAGCCGCCGATCCTGACAGGGTTTCCCATCCGTTAGCCTCTCCGTTCGAGGAGCATTCCGCCATCGCCGGCGGTGGCTTCGAATGACGCGATCTCTTTGGGGCCCACGCGGGCGAGGACCGCGCCGGATGCGCGGTCGCGGATCACAACCGCTAGCAACAGGCCCTTCTCATCTAGCACCATCTCTACCTCACACGTCTCGGGGTCCGTCCCGGCGAGGACTGCTTCCACCAGCCGTTCGCGAGGCTTGCGCTTGGGCGGCAGCGCAGGACCATGGCGGCTGCGGCCCTGCTGCTCCCAGGCAGCGCGTTCGGCGGGAATGTGGATGCGTTCAACGGCTTCCAGTCTAAGTGTGTTCACCGCGAGCCTTCCTTCGGGAAACCTACCTGATCATCGGGCCGAAACCCCCGGTTCTGAACCCTGTTGGCGCGTAAGAAGAGCGGTGACTGGCTGGAATCTCTCCAACACGAGCACCGGAAACCGCAAACAGTCCTTCCCCGCGAACGCGAGGAAGGACTGTGTAGGTGGTGTTGCCCGGTCGCTCTTACTGGAGGAGCTTGAGGACCGACTGCGAGGACTGGTTGGCCTGCGAAAGGACGGCGGTGCCGGCCTGCTGCAGGATCTGGTTGCTCACCATCTGGCTCGAAAGCGAGGCGATGTCCGCATCGCGGATGCGGCTCTCGCTGGCGGTCAGGTTTTCGACGCTGACGCCGAGGCTGTTGATCGTGTGCTCGAGCCGGTTCTGCGAGGCCCCGAGGTCGGCGCGGCGGGTGTTCATGGTGGTGATGGCGGTGTCGACCTGGTTGATCAACGCTTGAGAGGCGGTGTTGCTGGCCACGATCGTCGCCGAGGAGGTCCAGTCCACGGCGCCTGCGGTGAGCAGGTTGAGGCCGGAGGCCTGCGTGGCGCGGACATCGTTGAAGCTGATGCTCATTGAGTCATACGCGCTTGTGTTGGCGCCGACCTGGAGGTTCGCCGCGCCCGTGCCGGTCACCACAATCGTGTCGTTCGCGGCCGCGGTGAGGGAGGTGATCTGGTTGGCGGCGGTTTCACCAGCGGTGGAGATCAGGCTCACCGAAACGCCGAGCTGGCTGAAGTTCAGCGTCGATGTGCCA
>JBDSJC010000318.1:0-3909 GCA_039917655.1 Tepidiformaceae bacterium | reverse complement strand
CGCTACCAGCCCTAGCTGGGCGTCGGTGATTGAGAGGACGTCGAAGAGTTCGGCGCCGGCGTCCAGCGGACAGGTGAGTGTGCCCTGCTCGTCGAGGACGACGCGGCGGCGCAAGGCGTTGGCGGCGCAGTAGAAGAGACAGGCGTCTCCGTTGGGGCGGTAGGCGGCGGCGAGCCCGGCGATTGCCGAGGCCTCGGTGAGGAGGAGGGTGGCGAAGGACCAGCTGACGCCGTTATCGGTGCTGGTGCGGACCTTCAGGACGGTGCTGGCGGTATCGACGTAGGCGAGGAGAAGCTCGGTGGATTTGCTGGCGAGTGCGACGGCGTTTCCGGGGGTGCTGGTGGCGATGTTTGTCCAGGCGGAGTAGGTGGAAGCGGCGCCGGGGGTGGTGACGCGGGACCAATCGAGGGACCCGGCGACGTTGCGCAGGCGGATCAGGGAGCCATCGTTGGCGATGGCGGCGGCTGCGGGTGCATCGGCTTCGCTGCCGGAGTAGTAGCGGGTCCAGCGGGGCTGTTCGATGCCGAAGCGTTTAGCTGAGGCAGTGACGGCCAGCACGGGCAGGCGGTTTGTCGATCGCTGATGCAAGGCCAGGGAGGATGAAAGCGTGACGGCCATGAAAGACAGCGTTCGCAAGAGGGCCGGGAACGCCTAGCCCTGCATGGCGCTGCGTCCGCCCTGCTCCAGCCCGCCGTTCGTCCTCGCTTCACAGCCCCTGCCCGTTCGTCCTGAGCCTGTCGAAGGATGGACGAGTCGCTGCCTTACGAGGGCCACTTCCTCAGCCCTTCGACACGGCTCAGGGTGAACGGTTGAGAGAGCACGGCGGCGAATCGCAGCGCGGCCGTTCAACCGAGCCATTTGATAACCCTCCGTGATCGTGCCATCGTTGCCGCGCCGCCATCTGGCGGACACGAGGCTTCCGATGACAACCGCGAGCAGCACCCAGGCCACCTCCGTCCAGGGTTTCGACGCCCCGATCAGCATTCGCCGCGATGACTACGGGATCGCCCACGTGGTCGCCACAACCGCGCGCGACGCCTGGTTCGGGCAGGGCTTTGTTGCCGCTGAGGACCGTCTCTGGCAGATGGAGTACGACCGGCGGCGCGCCGTGGGGCGCTGGTCCGAGGCAGCCGGGCCAACCGGACTGGCCGCCGACCGCGTGGCCCGCAAGCTCGCGCTCGAATCCGCCGCCCGCGCGGACATCGCCGCCATGGGCGCCGAGACGGGCGCCACCTTCGAAGCGTACGCCGCGGGCGTCAACGCACTGCTCACCTCCGGCGCGCCGTTCCCGCCCGAGTACGGGCTGACGGGCATCACGCCCGAGCCCTGGGAGCCGTGGCACTCAGTCGCCGTCTTTAAGGTCCGCCACGTCCTGATGGGGCTCTGGCAGTCGAAGATGGCGCTCGGCGGGCTGCTCGCGCGGGTAGGGTTCGAAACCTGGCGAGACTTGCGCTTCCTGCCGCCGCTCGCGACGTCGCTCATCCTCCCGCCCGGCGGGCCGATTACGCAGTTGTTCGACCACGCGAACGCCGAGATCGCGGCTGCCGCCGAACATCTCGGCTTCCTTTCGGAGGTCGAAGCGGGGTCGAACTCGTGGGTGGTGGCGGGCTCGCGCACGACCACCGGCAAGCCGGTGATCTGCAACGATTCCCACCGGGCCCTGGATGTCCCCAACGCGTACTGGCAGGTCAACCTCGCCTGCACCGAGTTCGATGTCTCCGGGGCCACGTTCGCCGGCTTTCCGGGATTCCCGCACTTCGGGTTCAACGGCCACGTCGCCTGGAACATCACGCACACCCAGGCGGACTACCAGGACCTTTACATCGAACGGTTCGAAGGCGCGGACGGTGACCGCTACCTGACGAAGGACGGCTGGCGGGAGGCCGAACGCCGAACGGAGACGATCAACGTGCGCGGCGGAGACCCGGTGAACGTTGATTGCTGGCGGACGGAGCACGGCCCGGTGGTCCACGGTGACCCGCGCACGGGCCTCGGGATAGCGCTGAAATACACCGCCACCGCAGCGCCCACCCGGGCCTTCGAAGGCCTAAGCGCCACGGCGCGGGCGGCGAACGTCGAAGAACTGTTCGAGGCGCAGCGGAAATGGGTGGATCCCGTCAACAACCTCGTGGCCGCCGATTCCAGCGGGTCGATCGGCTTCATGGTGCGCGGCGAGCTGCCGATCCGGTCATCGACCGCGGCGCGACTCGTGCCGGTGCCCGGCTGGACGGGCGAACACGAATGGACCGGTACGGTGCCGTTCGAACATCTGCCGCGCAGTATCAACCCGCCCGAGGGCTTCATCTCCACCGCCAACCAGCGGGTCATTGACGGCGACGAGCCGTACATCAGCGAGTTCTTCGCGCCGCCGGGCCGGGCAGACCGCCTGGTGGAACTGCTGGGCACGGGCGAAGTGCTTTCACCGGCGAAGATCGCCTCGTTCCAGGGCGATGTGACGTCGGTGCCGGCGCGGGCCTGGGCGAACTTCCTCGCAACGCAGCCGCCGTTCGCGAGCGGCGCCGAGAAGGCCCGCGCTCTACTCGCCGCCTGGGACGGCGAACTGCGCGGCGACCGCCCCGAGGGGCTGATCTACGCCCTCTTCCGGCGCTACGTGCTGCGCGGGCTGTACGCGCCGATCGTCGGCGAAGCGACGTGGGACTGGCTGGTGTCGGAGGCGAACCCGGGCCTCGGGCGGATCGTCGCCGGGCTGGCGAGTAACGTGGCGAAGGGTCTCGCGGGCGGCGGTCAGCCACTCGGCGGGCGTCCGTGGGCGGCGGTACTCGAACCTGCGCTGGCCGGTGCATGGGGCAAGGCGGCGGAGATGTTCGGCGAAGACCCGGCCAACTGGCGCTGGGATTCGCGGCACACCACCGGCAGCAAACACCCGCTCGCCGCCGTCTTTCCCCAGGAGGCCGGCCGGCTGAACCCGCCGCACCTGCCCATGGGCGGAGACGGCGACACCCTCCAGTGCGCGGGCTACGGGGCCAGCGGCAAGAATGATTTCGTGCTCAATGCCACCTCGGTCTACCGCCAGGTGGTGGATTTCGCAGACCCGGGTGGAGCGTCCTACGTCGTCCCCGGAGGGGCCTCGGGCCACCCGGACAGAGCGCACTACCAGGACCAGCTTCCGGTCTGGCAGCGCCACGAACGGGTGCCCATGGGGCGTGGGGGCGGGCGCGCCTGACGCTACTGGTAGATGACTACATCCGGCTGCGGGACGAGCGCCGAAACCTGCTCGGGCGACATCAGGTCCGCGTCCTGTTGGAAGAAGAGCTTCATCGCGCCGTGCTCCATCCCGTCCCCTTCCACGAAGGCGTTGTATTCGCTGATTTTTGCCGCCGCGTAGCCGAAGCCATCGATGTCGATCGTCAGGTCCACTCCTGAGACTTCGGCGATGCTGGACTTGTTCGAAATCATCCCTCGCGTGAACTGGTGGATGATCAGCAGCTTGTCCGGCAGCCGGTTCGCAACCACCACGTCGTGAAGCATCGCCTGCGCGGTATTGATCGCGGAGCCGTCCATCGAGCCGATCTCCACGCCAGGCCGGACGCCGGCGGGCATCGTCCATTCGGGGTCCAGGGCGAGGTGCACCCGCGGGTTCGCGAGATATGGCAGCACCGCCGAGACCTCGGCTTCAACCGAACTCCAGCCGATCTGCAGGTCAAGGATAACGAGCATGTCGTGCTCCTGTGCAAGCGCGATGTACTGCTCGATCACAGACGGCGCGAGGCGCTCGAGGTAGTCGCCGTCCGCGCCCGCGCTGGCCTGGGCCACCGCTGCGATGAGGTGCAGAGCGCCGACAGCGCGCCGCCCGCCATTGACCGCGTCGTAGGCGGCAACCTGGCCTTGCAGGGAGGCGATCATCGCCTCCGGGCTACCGAACTGTCCGAGGGCGCCGAGACCGGGCAC
>JBDSJC010000317.1:0-7578 GCA_039917655.1 Tepidiformaceae bacterium | reverse complement strand
GCGACGTTGGCCTTGTTTGCGCCTGCGTAGACGATCCCGCCGCCGAAGGCTGCGGTGAACGGGTTGTCCGAATCAGCGAGCGTCGTTCCGGTGAAGGTGGCGTTCACGCCATCGCCGACAAGCTCCTTCTTCTGGAAGTCGCCGAGGACAGTGATCTTGGTGAGCCCGGCGCTGGCGGTATAGTCCAGGTTCGTCGCGAAGTCGGCGGTCATATTGAACGTCGCCGGGATCTTGTCGAGCGTGAACGTTGCATCGATGTCGTTATCGGGGAAGAACCTTCCACCGAAGCGTGAGTTGACTCTGATGATGAGCTTGTGGGCCGCGTTCGCCGCGTACGCCATCGTCATCTGACTGGTGGCGTCGGCTGAACTGTAGGAGAAGCTCTTCAAACCGAAGACTCCCGCGCCCAGTCGTTGCACCGCTGGGACGGTGGTGGATTCGAACGTGAGGACGTCGTCGCTGCTCGCGTTTCCGACCAACAATGTGCCGGCCGATGGCACTGGCGCCGCGACCGTTGAGACGAGCACCTGCACGCCATCGACGAACCGCAATGGATCCGCTGGTGCGAAGGCGAACGCCGTTGTGGCTGCGTCATCGGTCCAGGTGCCTGTGAAGGTGGGGATGTGGTCCACGCGCATCTGCGCGTCGTGCAGCCCGTCCATCAGCGAAGCGGGCACGAGAGTGAAGGGCAGAGCGTTCGTCAGGTCCCAGAGATGGGCGCGGATGAAGCCGATGTAGCCGCTGTTGCCCGGCCCAACCGTGACCACCAGCTTGCCGTTCGAGTCGAACTTGTAGCCCGAGCCGACCGGCAAACTGCCGACGGCCGTGTCGAAGTTCAGTGTCCCCACGTGGCCAGCGCATCCAATCGAACCGATGACGTACGACGGGTCGTCGGGAGCGGTAATCGTGAACGCGTCGGGGAAGTCGATCGTGAAGTTGACCTGACCCATCGGCATGTTTACGACTTCGCAGACAACTTTGATGTCCTTCGAAGTAAGGTGCGAATCGACAGTCGTTTCAAGGTGAAGCTGCAATGGAGAACGAGAGCCGAGCTTGAAGTCGAACGTTTCGCCAGTTGGGCTTGCGTCCAGCTTGAGTGTGGCGGTTTTGAGGTCGATGACGCGCGCCGCGGCTGTGCCGTGCGTGCCGTTGTCGATCAGCGAGAACGCATGCCACGATGGAGCCGCCGCGGTAGGTACGTTCCACTTGTCGGGCAGTTCCAGCACGTCATCGTCGCCGATGATCACGCCGATCGCGCCGATAGATTCGCCGACGTTGAGTGCATGCACCCCAAAGCTCTTGGTTACCGGGTCATACCCGGCGAACAGGTCCGGTGCGTTCTTGAGGAAGACCTCGGCGTAGCCAATGTTGTAGCCGAGGAAGTTGGCCGTGTTCGCGAACCCGCCCGTCTGGATCGCCTTGATATCGAGGTCGAGGGTGCTCGCGTTGACGTTGAGGGTTACGTTGCCGCCGTTCAAATCAACGGCGAGGACAACGGAGGTGGGCACGTCCGTTGCCGTCCCGATAATCCGCAGGCCGTCGGCGCGGGTGTGGTTCAGCGTGATCGTCCCGATCGTTGCGTTCGCGCTATGGGTGAGGTGCAGCTGCCGAGTCGCCTCATTGAGGCTGAGCGTGATGGTTTCGTTCGTCGGCATCTGGTCGAAGGTTAGCGCGGTCGTGTAATCGAGCGCCGCCGGGAACGGGAACGCTTCGTTCTCGAGGTAGTTGAAAGTCACTTTCGCACGCGAACTGGCGGTCCAGTTGATGCTCAGGCCCGTGTTCGTCAGCGGGACGCCGATGGCGTTCTCGCTTGTTGAAAGGGTTAGTGCGATCGAATTTGGGACAACGGGGTTGGGCACCGTCCCCTCGACATACGCCTGGATGCCGATCGCATTCTGGATGCCTGAGGCCGTGGTGCCATCGAAGTGGCCGGCCTGGAAGGTCATTGGGTTGACCTGGCCGCCCGTCAGCATCGTCAACTCGAAGTTGTGCGATGTCCCCGCCAGTATGTGAGGAGTCAGTTGGAACTCCTCGGTCAACGGCGCTTTGCCGCCGGCGGCGCCGTTTGCAGCGGTGGTTTGGTAACCCAGAAACAGGTTCGGGGCCGGCAGCGTTGGTTCGCCGTTGAAGGCTGCGAACGGGAACGCGACCACCACTTTCACATTTGTGGCGTCCGTGGGACTGGTGATGCGGTTGATGTTAACGCGCAGGTGCGGCGTCGGCAGCAGTTCCGTGTTGACTTCCACCTGGATGTCATCGCCGCCCTTACCGGTCACCTTGCTCTTGTCCGCGTCAAGGCGCTGCGGAGAGCCGGCTTTGTTGTTGACGCACGTTGCGGTCGCCGAACCGGCGCTCGCGCAGACGACGTACGGGACCGGGAAATGGTCCAGCGCGGATTGAACGTCGTTGATTGGCAGGCCCTTGATCAAGTCCAGCAAGTTTTGCTGGCCAGATGTTGGGTCGATGGGGCTTGGCGGGGGATCCACGGCTTGTGAGCGTTGGACCGCAGAAAAAAGCGTTATGAGTACGACGAAGAGCGCGGCCAGCCGAAGCGAGCCAGCGCCGGGGTGTGTCCTATTTAACACGCTACCTCTCCTGATTTGAGGCCGACGGCTGACTGCAGCGTCGGCACGCTGCGCTGAAGGCGATGGGTATGGCCGGCCGCGATGGAGAGTGGCGCCTCTTTTCCAGAGGCTAACCGGACGTAGCTGTGCCGCGTGGTACGCGACGACGGCTGGGTTTCGCGAGAACTCCATGCAAGCGCTCCGTGCCGGGGGCAAACCGGCACGAAGCTTCTGCTCTCCCCAGGAGAACGGGCCAAGACACTTATCAGACCAGTAGTAGTTCTTGCCGGGCCACTGCCGAGCAGCGTGGCAACAGGCCTCGTCTCATCAGTTCCTCTTTCGGGTGCGCTTGGTGACACCTCAGCGGCTGAGATAGTACGCTTCTTAACTTCCCGCAATATGGTTTTCGTTAGACTTTACGGAGAATTTACAAAGCTAGTTGTACCGGCAAGCCACGAGTCCCCCGTTCACCCTGAGCCTGTCGAAGGGCCGTCCAGCGGCGCGCGGACAGAATGCGCCGGCCGCCCACCGTTTCGCCTGACCACCGAGGGCCGCTCCGCTCATCCTTCGACAGGCTCAGGACGAACGGCAGAGGGAGCGCGGCGGGGGAAGGTATGCGCTGTCGTGGCAAGCCACGAGCCCCTCCGTTCACCCTGAGCCCGTCGAAGGGCCGCCCGGCGGCGCGCGGACGGAATGCGCCGGCTGCACACCGTTTCGCCTGACCACCGAGGGCCGCTCCGCTCATCCTTCGACAGGCTCAGGACGAACGGCAGAGGGAGCGCAACAAGCTCAGGACGAACGGGGTGAGGTCAACTCGCCCCGGCTCCCCCGCTCTGTTCGAGGCGCTGCAAAATCTCGGACTGCTGTTCGTTTATCTCGCGGACGGACACCGTCAACGCGTGGACGGCGATCAGCGTCTCGTGGTCTGACTCGGCGCGCGCATCGCTGATCGCCGCCTGCACGTTCTGGCCGACGATGATCACCGAGAGGAGCACGAGCTGGAGAAACGTCTGCGAGATCCAGGAGACGATGATGACGTTGTTTCCCGATGAGATGGCCGCCGGGAGCGAGACCAGTGAGAGCGCCGCGAAGGCGTAGGCGCACCACATCGAACCCACGGCTCGCGTAATCCTAACGGCCAGCCAGGCATTCGCCCGCCCAACCTGGCTGTCGCCGTGCACCTTTGTGTGGCCGTGCGCGGACGAGATCATTCGTGGGACATGCAGCTTTGCTCGGGTCAGATCCATCTTGGTTCTCCTGATGGGTCGCCCGGAGCCGGGTGGCAAACCCATGCGGCGAACGCCTCGCACTACTCTCTGCGAATCCGCGGTCAGGCGACACTTCCCGACGAAAGAATCCTAAAATCGTTACGTCGCGTAAGGGAGCGGTCCGCGGGATGTTGTTAGCGCAGTGCGCGGCCGCCGTCCACCGTCATAATCGTGCCCGTCACGTAGCTGCTGGCGTCGCTGGCGAGGTAGAGCGCTGCGCCGGTGATGTCACCCGGTTCGGCGAGGCGGCCCATCGGGATATCGGCGAGCAGGCCTTCCCCATGACGGCTGGAGAAGAGGTCGTCAGTGAAATCGGTCCCGGTCCAGCCCGGCGCGATGGCGTTGACGCGCACGCCGCGATCGGCCCATTCGAGGGCCATCACGCGCGTCACCTGCTGGAGCGCTGCTTTGGAGGCAGCGTAGACACCGAGCTTCTCCAGCGCCACGATCCCGGAGACGGAGCTGATGTTGATGATGCTCCCTGGCCGCCCCGCTCCGAACATTCGCTTCGCAACTTCAACGCTACAGAAGTAGCTGCCGCGCAGGTTCACATCGATGACGCTGTCCCAGTCCTCCAACGTCACGTGCTCGGCGCGCTTGTAGTAGGGGCTGATCCCGGCGTTGTTGACGAGGATATCGATGGGCCCCAGCCGCCAGCTCTCTTCGACTAGCTTCCCGATCTGTGTGATGTCCGCGTTGTCGCACTGTTTGGCGATGGCCTTCATACCGAGCCGCCCCGCAGCTTCGTGCAGCGCCGCCTCGCCGCGCGCCGTGATCACCACGCGCGCCCCGGCCATGATGAACGCCTGAGCGATAGCAAAGCCTATGCCCCGCGACCCGCCGGTGATGAGCGCGGTCTTGCCTTCCAGTGAAAATGGGTTGCTGGTCATCGTCGTGGAGTCTACCGCCCGGCGTTGGTGCATGCCTGCGTCCGCGACGGTAGGCTGGGCGGGTGCACTCCATCGACGAAGTCCAAGCGCTCGCCCACCTCGCGTCCGACCCGGTGATGGAGCGGATTATGGCCGAGTCCGGTCCGTTTGAACTGCGCGCCGATTCCTCCAACCCCTTCGCCTCGCTCGCCCGCTCGATCGTCTTTCAGCAGCTCAGCGGCAAGGCTGCCGGGACGATCTTCGGGCGCTTCGTCGCGCTTTTCCAGGGACCGGGCAGCGAGGCTTCCCCGGCCACGCCCGATTGGGATCCCTTCCGCCAGCCCTTTCCCGAGCCTGCTCGCGTACTGACATTCGACGACGAAACGCTGCGCTCCGCCGGGCTCTCCCGCCAGAAAGTGGCCTCCATCCGCAGCCTCGCGGAACACTTCGCCTCGGGAGAACTGGGGAGCGAGCAGTTCGATTCCTGGACGGACGAGGAGATCATCACCCACCTCACGCGGGTGCGGGGCGTGGGGCGCTGGACGGCGGAGATGTTCCTGATGTTCCATCTCCGCCGCCCGGACGTGTTGCCCGTCAACGATGTGGGCATCAACCGGGCGATTATGCGCCGCTACGGCCTCGAAGCGATGCCGCTGGCGGACGAAGTGCGCCGAATAGGCGAGGCCTGGCGCCCCTGGGCGTCGGTCGCCTGCTGGTACCTCTGGCGCAGCGAAGACGTAAAGCCCCCGGCCTGATTCGCGCTCGCTCCGCGAAGCTCCTTCGCCTCCCTCACCGCGGGCGGCGGAGTTCAGTATTTCGCCCCTCGTTTGAAGAGGTGAACGCGGAGAGCGGCAATTGCGAAGTTGAGCCAGGCCCGAGTACGTGCGCCGTGGGCTTTTGTGGGGACTCAGCAGCCCGCCCTATGGGAGAGTTTCAGCCGAGCAATGGGAACGTGCCGAAGAGTTCGACGCTGATGTCGGTCTCTCCGGCGATGGCCAGCGTAGCGGCCTCCAGTTGCCACGAAAGAGGCTGGTGTGCGAGCCATTCGAGCAATGCTGGCAGGACCTGGGGCGCGAGGTTCACCTGACCGATCGTGATGTGCGGCATCCAGCTTTCGGGCGAGTAATAGGGGAAGTGGCCGCTGCAATGCGGCGCGAGTTCCTGGTAGAGGCGGGAGTGCAGGTCGTCCAGGGTCCGGGTCCGGATCACCGGTATATACAGGATGGGCATTTCGCCGGTGAACACCCCGAGGCCGCTGGTCGGCAATGCGAATGGGCGTTGGGTCTGCGCCACTTGCCCAACGATCACCCGCGTGGCGTCGAGGTCGTATTCGGGGGCGAGGTGGATGGTGAAGTGCGGCATCGCGCCGGGGTAGCCCTTCGCCACGCCGAACTCGCGCTCCATCTGGTCCCAGAGAGACTCGACACGGGCGTGGTTGACTTCATCCAGGAGGAAAATCACGCCGGGCACGTCCGTAGCCTACCGGCGCGGGAGGGAATGCGCGCGGGCAGGCTACGGAGAATGCCGGTTCAGGCAGCTTCGGCCGGCGAACGCCGCCTGGCGGCCTCGGCAACGGGTTTGCGCGCCGGCTGGCTCGCAAGGCCGATTCGATAGACAAGCAAGGCGGCGACCAGCGCGAACGAGACTACGTACGTCCAGCTCACCAGCGGCAGCGCGGTATCCGTCCCGGCTGTTACGCCGTGGACGAGCGAGAGCAGGTACGCCACGAACGAGGCGTAGTGAAGCTTCCGCCATGCCTTCTGGCCGATGTGGCCACGCATCCAGAAGCTCGCCGTCACGATGGCCGTCGCCCAGGCGGAGATCACGCCCAGCCCAACCCAGAATGGGCGATAAGGGGCCGCGAACGGCACCACCAGTGAGACCGGTCCGAAGTGCAGGAAGCCATCGAACAACAGCGAACCTGCGTGGACTCCGAGGAATGTCAGCGTCAGGACGCTTAGAAACTGGTGGATGGTGAACACGAACGGCCGAGGCAGGACACCATCCGCAGCCTTCGTACTGATGAGCAGCCCGAAGACGACCGAGCTTGAGAGCAGCACGAACGCGACCAGCCCGGAAACCCTGCTCAGCATCCAGGGGAGCGTCCCCAACTCTCCAGCGTTCAGGGCGAGACCGCCGAAGAGGCTGGCAACAAGCACGCCCGCCACAACGCCAAGATCCCGGTTCATCACGAACCTCTCGAACGCTTCGCACGCGGGGCGGGCGCCTGTGATGGCTGGACAGTGCTGGATGTCGTGGTGGTGACGTTGGAGGAAGAAGGCGAAACCGGCTGGGTGGCTGCGATGGCGGTCGCAGCCGGCTGTCCATTGCTGCTAAGCCATGCTGTCCCGGTCAGCACGGCAGCACCCGCGAGCGTGAGGATCGTCAACTTTGCCCCGATATACTGCTTCCTCGCCATTAGTCGTCATCCTCTTCATGGTCGTCGTCAAGTTCTCCACGGACGACGTTGGCGGGACTCGCGACGAGGCCGCCGCTGCCGCCAGTCTGGCCCGAGCTGCCCGCGCTGTCGGCAGAGTTCACGGCGCTCCCGCCGCTGTCGCTTCCGAAACCAGGCCTAATCACGAGCACACCGGCAAGTAGCACTCCGGCAAAGACAGCGCCGGAATAGATTGCGAGACGTCCGTCCATGGGAACCACCTCCAACAGGGGAACTACCATCACCGTGCGGCCCGTGGCTTGGAGGAACATGAGAGGCAGATTGGAATGTTCCCATGAACAACGAGCGGTAAATATGCTTTGATTGAGACGTGCACATCCTCCTTGTTGAAGACGAACGGCGGCTCGCCACCGCGGTGAAGCGAGTGATGGAAGAAGAAGGCCACGTGGTCGATCACGTGGACGACGGCGCCGACGCCC
>JBDSJC010000316.1:0-6220 GCA_039917655.1 Tepidiformaceae bacterium | reverse complement strand
ACGTGAGGCGTCAGTTCGTCGGCGACCGCCTGCTTAGGCAGGTTGGGGTTCGCCGAGGAGATGAACGCTCCGAAGTCGGCGCGGTAGCCGTCCAGGTCCTTGCGGGCCTTTTCGACCTTCGCCGTGTCGTTTGTCGCTTTCCCCGTGGTGTAGTCCACGAAGAAGCCGATGTGCTTGCGCCAGAGGTCGAGGAATGTCTTGCCGGCATCTGCGCCGTAGACGGATTCGATCGACTTGGAGAGATCGACAGAGTTCGCATCAAGGCTCTTGGCGGCGGCCATGAACTCGTCGTTGCGGCCGCCGAGCGCCGCGCCCGTTGCGGTCCCGGCGAGGAAGACGTGCTCCTGGAGCTGGGCGGTCAGGGTGGAGCGAAGTGCCGAACCCGGTCCATCAACGTTGCCCTTGAACTTGTCAGGGAACTGCTTTGCGATGCCGCCCGCGAGGACATCGGCGGTCATCGGCATGTGGCTTGCGGCGACGCGCAGCTTGTCGAACGCCGTTGGGTCTTTCGCGGCCTGCGCATCGATCGCGGCGAAGAGCGTCTCGACGTGAGGCTTCAGCTCGTCGGCGACTGCCTGCTTCGGCAAGTTGGGGTTCGCGGAGGCGATGAACGCTCCGAAATCCGCGCGATAACCGTCGAGGTCCTTGCGGGCCTTCTCTACTTTGGCGGTGTCGTTGGTTGCCTTGCCGGTGGTGTAATCGACGAAGAAGCCGATGTGCTTGCGCCAGAGGTCAAGGAACGTTTTGCCGGCGTCCGGGCCGTAGACGGATTCGATAGACTTCGAAAGGTCCACTGAGTTGGCGTCGAGCGACTTGGCGGCGGCCATGAAGTCATCGTTGCGCCCGCCGAGGGCAGCACCGGTTGCCGTGCCTGCGAGGTAGACGTGCTCCTGGAGTTGGGTGGTGAGCAACGCACGGAGGTTGGCCGCGCCGCTATCAGTGGAAAGCCCGGCCGCCGCGCCGGTGGGCGAGGTTGCCTTGCCGGTCGGCGATGCGCCGCCCTGCGTTTGGACTGTCGGCGTCGTCTTCGAAGTGTTGTCATCGCCGCCGCAGGCGCCGATGAGCATGCCCGTGAGCGCCAGCGAACCCGTGGCTCCCAGCATCAGTTTTCGGAATCGGGTGTCTTTCATGGTGTTTCTCCTTGCAAAGTGTTTGGCTGCCATCCTTCGTGCTTCGAAGAACGCCAGATGACGTCCGGACTAGCTCACATCCACTTCTCCGCGCATACCGTTGTGGCGGCTGCAGAAGTAGTTGTAGGTACCAGGTGTGGTGAACGCAAAGGTGAACGATTTACCCTGTCCGTTCATCTCTCCATTGATCTTTCCGTCTTCCTTGCCCGGCTCTCCGGAGGTGACGGTGTGGAGGATCTCGTCAGAATTTGTCCAAGTCACTTTCGTCCCGACGGAAACCTTGAGCGGAGTCGGGTCAAACTTGAACATTTTTATTGTTACTGAATCGCCGTCTGACACTTTCGAAGTCGTGTTAGCAGCGGGCACAGTTGGCGCTGTCTTCGATGGTGAATCTCCACCACACGCCGCTGCAGCCAACATGACCGAAGCGCCGAAGAAAACGACCATCAATGAACGGAAACGATCACGGCAAAAGCAAATTCTTGTCACGTCAGATGTTACGGAGCATCCCGCATTGCTGATCACGGCGGGGCCGTAAATTCGGACGAGCCTGCGACAAAAGAGAAAGGACGCGGAAAGAGGAGCCCTGTTCATGGCGCAACAGCAATGCGCTCCATCCGTCGATTCTGCCCTCGCCCGGAGACGCGACACGTGGCTTTCCCCTCCGGTCACGCAGATTCGACCCGAGGGGATTTCCCGGGCGGCTGGAACAAAGCCCCACTCCCCGGCGTTTTACTCTCAACGCGGCCTTCGAAGGCCACCGTGGAGTTACGTGATGCCAACCCGTCCCAGGGCCCTCCTCTTCGTCCTCACTGCCTCATTAGTCATCGCCGCAGTGTCCGCCGCATGCGGGGGCCGCCAGGAGGAGTCGTCCAACGTTGCGAAGGACGCTTTTTCTGGCGGTGCGAGTGCGGCCACACCCGGAGCAGCTTCCCAGGCGCTCGCCGCCAGGGACAGCTTTGCCAGCGATTCCACCAGTTCCGCCCCGGGCGTCGCGGTTCCCTCGACAGGAGAGAAATCGCTGGCCTACAACGGCGGCGCGGGCGGCGTGGGCGGCCTCCCCGGAACAAGCGCCGACTTCGCCCGCAAAGTGATCGTCAACGCCAACATCTCCTTAAACGTCAAAGATGTACCCGCCGCTTTCGCGGAGGCCAATCGACTCGCTCGAGGCGCTGGCGGCTACGTCGAGCGGTCGTCGTTCATCAACCTCAATGACAACAAGGACGAACCCCAGCGAACGGCCAGCCTTACGCTCCGTGTCCCCTCGGCGCAATACGAATCGACGCTCGCCTCCTTGCGCGGGATCGAAGGCGCGAAGGTGCGGTCCGAGGGGTCGAAATCGAGCGAGGTCACGGAGCAGTACACCGACTTGCAGAGCCGCCTCCGCAACCTGGAGCGCAGCGAAGGCCAGTACCTAACGCTGCTCGCGCAGGCGAAAACGATCGCCGAGATCATTCAGATAAACGATCGGCTGGACAGCGTGCGCGGGCAGATCGAGCAGATACAGGGGCGGCTCAAGGTGCTCGACCAACTCGTGGACCTCGCCACCATCGACCTTGCGCTCGCCCCCTTCCCGGTAGGCAATGGCGCATCCGCTGGCGACAATAACCTGGGCGACGTGTTCGCGACCGCCTGGGACCATTCGCTGGACGCGGCGCGCTACCTCGCTGCCGGCGCGATCTACGCGGGCGTGGCCTTTATCTGGCTCGCTCTGCCGGCGGGCCTCGCCCTTCTCATCTACCGCCGGGTGGTCCGCAAAGAGACACCGCCAACCGCGGCGGCATAGAAAGGCGGACCTCGCGGGACAACACGAAGCGGGGACCGTCAAGCGGCGGCCCCGCGCATCCGGTCTCACTTGGCCGGCACTTCAGTGCTTCGGCGAAAGGCTTTGGCAAGGCGTTCGAGGGCAGCGTCTTTCCCTGTTCGAACACGCCGGGTTAGCATGGCGCGAGCCGAAGTTGCGTCCTCGATCTACTGCCTCCCTCCTATGCGAACCCTGAACTACATCTTCTCCGTCGTTTCGATCGTCCTCGGGATCGCCCTCATCCTGTTTATGCTGATCCAATCACCGGCGTTCAGCATCGGGGTGGCGATCGGTATCGTGCTGGTCTTGAACGGGGCGGTAAGGCTCTGGTTCGCGCAGGACGATCACTAGTGACATCCTTATTCACCACACTCAGATTTGGGTAAGGTGCCGCGTCCGCGCCCATGACTACTCCGCACAACGTCCTGGTCCCGATAACCATCTCGCCGGCGAGCCTCGAAGCGGTGTCGATCGCCTGTAACCTCGTAAAGCCTCGCAAAGGCCGCGTCTACGCCGTGCACGTGATCGAAGTCCTTCGCTCCCTCCCACTCAACGCCGAACTCGAGAGCGAAGCGCGGCGCGGAGAGCAGGTCATTCGCCGCGCCGAAGAGATTGCGGACGAGCAGGGCGTCCAGCTCACCGGCCAGCTTCTGCAAGCTCGCGATGCCGGCCAGGCGATCGTGGACGAAGCGAACGACCGGGAGATCGACGCGATTATTCTCGGCCAGCCGTACGACCGCGTCAAAGGCTCGCCTATCCTCGGACGGACAGTGGAATACGTCCTCAAACACGCGACCTGCCAGGTGTGGGTCGTCCGCCAAAGCATGGCCGGCGCCGCCCCCGGCGCGTCCTCAATGAGGGAGCCTCAATGAACGTGATCATCATGGGTTGCGGGCGTGTCGGGGCTCGCGTGGCGGGGATGTTGGACGCCGCCGGACACCAGGTCACTGTCCTCGACATCAACCCGGCCTCGTTCCGGCGGCTGCCTGAATCGTTCCGTGGGCGGCGCGAAGTCGGCAACGGGATGGATGGACCGGCACTCGAGAAGATCGGCATCCAGAGCGCCGACGCCTTCATGGCCGTCACCCAGGGCGACAACCGGAACTACTTCGCGAGCCAGCTGGCGCGTGAGGTCTACCACGTGAAGAGGGTGCTCTGCCGCATCTATGACCCCGTCCGCGAGCAGATCTTTCACGAATTAGGGCTCGAAACGTTCAGTCCCACGAGCGTCGGCGCGCAAATCATGTTCGATATGCTGCTCGGCCAGAAAGAGGGGAAGTAGCGTGTACATCCTCGTTTGCGGCGGAGGCAAAGTCGGCTTCTACCTCGCCCAGGAATTGCTGAACGCCCACCACGAAGTGCTCGTCATCGAACGCGACCCCGGCCGGGCTGGCCAAATCGCCGAGGAGCTGAGCAGCAACATCCTCCAGGGGGATAGCTGCGAGGCGACCACCCTCGACCTCGCGGGGGTAGCCCGCGCCGACCTGATCTGCGCGGTCACCGGAGACGACGAGGACAATCTTGTGATCTGCGAGATCGCCCGCCGCCGTGGCGTGATCCGCACGATCGCCCGCATCAACAACCCCAAGAACGAAGACCTGTTCAAGAAGCGCGGCATCGAAACCACTATCTCCGCCACCCAGGCTGTGCTCGCGCAGATTGAACAGGAACTGCCGACTCACGAGATCATCCCGCTGCTGCAGCTGCACAGCGGGCTCGAAATCATCGAGATACGGATCCCGGAGACCTCCCCCGTGGTGGGCCGCTCAGTGCGCGAAGTGCTGTTGCCAGCCGAGTCGCTGATCTCGCTGATCGTAGACCCCGGGGGCGTCCCCCGCATGCCGAGCGGCGACACCCGATTGAGCGCCGGTGACGCGCTGGTGGTGGTTACGCGCCCGGACAGCCTGCCAATTCTGAGGGAGTTGCTGATCGGCTCCACCCACGGACTGGACACGTAGGACGGCGCGCAGTGACGGCATTGGACCAACCGCCGGAAACCGCTCAGCGCCCCGCGGCTTCGACGCGACTCGCCTACCTCGGGCCGCCCGGCACCTTCGGCGAGGAGGCCGCAAGACGGTTCGCGCCTGGCGCTGACCTCGTCCCGTTTCCGTCTCACGCCGCGGTCGCCGCGGCCGTCGAATCGGGGCTCGCCGAACTCGGTGTGGTCGCCATCGAGAACGCCCTCAACGGCTCCGTCGCCGAGACGCTCGACATCCTCATCCACGAGACCACCCTCCAGATCCAGGCGGAGATTGTCCTTCCAATTGAGCACAACCTTGTCGCGAAGCCGGGCACTCGCGCGGGTAGCGTGAAGGTCATCTACTCGCACACGCAGGCGCTTGGCCAGTGCCGGCGATTCCTCGAACGCTGTTTCCCCAAAGCGCAGGTGGAGGCGGCGCTCTCGACCTCCGAAGCGGTGGAGCTGGCGCTCAGGCGCGACGGGGATGCGGCTGCGATTTCCACGCGACGAGCGGCAGCCCTGTACGGGGCCGAAGTGATGGCCACCGGAATCGGGGATTCGGCGAACAATGTCACGCGCTTCCTCGTACTGGGGCGAGGGAAGCAGCCGCCAACCGGACGCGACCGGACGTCGATCGCGTTC
Source organism: Tepidiformaceae bacterium (assembly GCA_039917655.1). GTDB lineage: Bacteria > Chloroflexota > Dehalococcoidia > Tepidiformales > Tepidiformaceae > PNKC01. The sequence continues at coordinate 684 of JBDSJC010000316.1, read as the reverse complement.
ACGTTCGCCGCCGACCGGCCGGGGTCGCTGGCCGGCGTCCTCAACGCTTTCGCGGCGGCCAACGTCAACTGCACCAAGATCGAGAGCCGGCCGACGAAGGCAACGTTCGGAGAGTATGTGTTCCTGATCGACTTCGAAGGGCACGTTGACGACCCCGAGATGCGCGACGTGCTGGCGAGGGTCGCACCGCGCTGTTCGGACCTCAAAGTGTTTGGCAGCTACCCCCGGTTCTAGGAGCCTGCGCAGGGCAGGCGTTACCAGATGGGCAATCGCGCGGTCCCAGGACGAGACGCCGGCGGCAATCGCGTGTGGAGAAGTTCACAGAAGAATTAGGCCTCAGGCTATATGTTCCTACCAAGCCCTACGGCAGAAATCGGAGGAACTTCCCATGGATCACTTCACACACCAGGTCCTCACCGAGCAACGAGAGGAGCGGCTCGCGCGCAAGCTGGCGCGCTACGAGGCGATCGGTTACGCGGGCCCGGGCCGGCCTTCCCTCCGCCGGCCCGCGGCCCGCCTCCTGCGCGCGATTGCTAACCGCCTCGCACCCCAGGTGGAGCAGGAAGCAAGTACCGGAGAGCCCGTGCCACACCCCAGCCCAAGGCCAGTCGCAGGTCGCATCTAAGGGCTGATCGTCCCCTCGCCGTCATTCAGCGAAAAGGCCCGCCAACTGGCGGGCCTTCG
>JBDSJC010000315.1:0-12445 GCA_039917655.1 Tepidiformaceae bacterium | reverse complement strand
CCGTCGTCGAACGCAGAGCGCACTTCCGGCACTGTGCGGCAGACGCGGAAGCGGCCCTCGGAGCGGTCGGCGATGGCGAAGACGTCGTTCATCTCGTCCATCGCAAAGCCGCTGGCATTCATTTCAGCGCGCTGGTCGGTGAGGAAGATGGAGGTGAAGCAGCCGCCAAGCCCGCCTCGCATAGCGCGCGGAAGGTCCACGTGGCCGTGCTCGGATTCGGTCAGCAGGTCACGCGGAGGCCGTGGCGGGAAACTGCCGGAGCGCTCCTTGACCTGGGTGATGAAGTCCTCGTGACCATCGAAGACGGGTGGGAACTCGCGATTCAGTTCGGGGTGCATAGCGCCTCTTGGGGCTTTGGATTCGGATTCTGGATTTTGGATCGCGGGGGCCTTAGCGGCTCAATGGTTCGTTGGGGGCGGGGCTGGCTAGCATGGGGAAGTGAACCAACGAATCTTCGACTTGATCAACGGCCCTGCCGGCGACTTCTCCGCGTTGGATCGGCTCGCGGAGTTCTTCGCCCAGTACGGGCTTTACGTGCTCGTGGGCATAGTGGCTGTGCTGGGGCTCAGGCTAGTGCTCGCTGACCGTCATCGCGGGCTGGTGGTCGCGGCCGCTGGCGCGTTGGCGCTCGGGCTGGCCGGGCTTGGCATTTTGGGCGCGGCCAGCGTGGTCACCGAAGACCGGCCCTTCGTACACGATTCGGAGACCGTGCTCCTCATCAATCACAGCGCGGACAGCGGATTCCCCTCAGACCACTCGACCATCGCGGCGGCAATCGCCATGGTCGCCGCACTGGCGTGGCGCAGGCTCTGGCCGCTGTTCGCGGGCGTGGCGGCGGCGGTTGGGCTGGCACGCGTCTTTGTGGGCGTGCACTACCCCGGCGACGTGGCGGCGGGCTGGGCGATCGGCGTGCTTTCGGCATTGCTGGCCTGGTACGCAGTGCAGTTCATAGTGAAGCGGCGGCCGGGGTTGGCTGCTCGAACCTGAAGGCCTGGCGCGACGCGGAAAGGTTCATATTCCCACCTGGGAATGCACTCAGGCCGTGCTAACGGTTGCGGCGGGAGTCGATCGCCGAGCCCACGACGAGGCCAGCGCCGGCGACCATCCCGGCGGTGAGACCAGGCTCCGTCCCGAGCGGCACAGACGCGGCGAGGCCGAGGATGGCGCCCGCGAGCGTCCCCAGGCCAATCCCCAGGTGCTTCCAGACTTCGTCGCGTTTGCCCATCGTGTGAGATCGCTCCCTCCGCGGCTGAGTATCGCGCAGACGGCGGTGAGGCGCGCAGGGTAGGGCCGTTCAACCTTCGAACGAGCGGCGGGAGCGCTTGAGTACGCGGAAGATTGTGCGCCGCGAGAGGCCAAACATCTCCGCCAGGTTGTCGATCGAAACGTCGTCCTGGGCGGCGTAGCGGAGGATCGCCTCATCGCGGCCGGTACGCAGCATGGCTGGCGCGCCGCCCGGGTCATCGTAGCGGCAGCGCGGGAGTGGGCAGCGCAGGCACGAAGAATAGAGGTCGCAGCCGGTATCGGCGTAGTCCACATATTCGGGGAGAGCATCGATGCGTGCGGGCAGTTCCAGTAGTGCGTCCATGCCATCTCCTTCAGGTAGTAGGAAGGCCAGAATAGAACGCATGTTCTAAGTTTTCAACCAGCCCGTGACATCTTTCCGCCAAGTCGTCAGCCTCTGGCAGGGGGCCGTTGGGCTGTTGGCCGCTCCGTTCGTCCTGACCCTGAGCCCGTCGAAGGGGCGAAGGATGAACCGCGCGCCTTGCCGCAAGGAGCCACCGCCGGGCGGCCCTTCGACAGGCTCAGGGTGAACGGGCACAAAGCCGCACAAAACAACATCGTCCGTGTCTTCGTGGGTCTTCGTGTCTTCCTGTCCCTCAGACAAGACCGTTCGTCCTGACCCTGAGTCCGTCGAAGGGGCGACGGATGAATCGGGCGGCCCTCAGCGGCTCGGACGGGACAGCCTGAGCGGTGCCCGAAGGGCGTGATCCGCCGGACGGAGGGCCCTCGGCGTCGAAAGGTGAACGGGGGAGGCAAACCTCAGCTCGCCCGCGGCTACGCGGCCAACAACCAACGGTCCCTAGGTCGCCCCGCTGTTGCGGAGGGCCTCGATTTCCGCCGCGCTGAAGCCGAGTTCGCCCAGCACTTCGGCCGTATGTTCGCCCACTTCGGGCGCGTGGGTGGGGCCGACTCGCGCGAGTCCATCGACGTTGATCGGATGGTTCACGATCAACGAAGCCGGCACCGACGGGTCCGAAGGCTGGACGACCACGTTCGCCGCCCGCAACTGCTCGTCGTTCAGCAGGTCCTGCATTTCGGCGACGAGCGTGACTGGGACGTTGGCGGCTCGAAACAGAGCGAGCCATTCGGCGGACGGGCGGGTGCGAAAGGTCGCCTGCAACTCGGCGATAAGCGCCGGGGCGTTCGCCGGGCGCGCCTCGTATTCGGCGAACCGGGCGTCGGCGAGCAGGTCCGTGCGGTCGGCCGCAATCAACAGGGCGTCGAGCTCGACGTGGGTACGCACCATGTAGAGCTGAAGCAGCCGTCCATCGGCGGTCTGGAAGAGGGTGCGGTTCGGGCCAATGGGGACGCGTGTGCCATCGTCGCGCTCCGGCACCACGGCCTCGACAAGCGCCGCCTGGGCGAGGCAGGTGTTGGCCCAAACGCCGTTCGCAAGCAGGCTGGTGTGCACGCTGCCGCCCTTGCCCGTGCGTTCGCGGCGCAAAAGCGCGGTGACGATGGCGGCGTAGAGCGTGACCGCCGTCGGGTGATCGCCCATGCCGGGGACAGACATCCCGGGCGTGGCGCCCGGCGCCCGGACGAGGTCCATCAGCCCGCTCCGCGCCCACCAGGCCACGCCGTCGAACCCCTCGAGCTCCGCGTCTGGCCCCGTCTCCCCGTAGGCGGTGAGCGAGGCGTAGATCATCCGCTCGTTCAGCGGCGCGAGGTCTTCGTAGCAAAGTTGCAGGGCGCGGCGCGTTGGAAAAGGCTGGTTCGTGACATACACATCGCAGTCAGCGATGAGACGCATCAGGATATCTCGCCCTTCCCGCGACTTGAGATTGAGCGTGATGCTGCGCTTATTGCGGCCGTCGGCTACCCAGCAGTAGTTGATCGGCGATTGCGGGCTCATGGGCAGCCCGGCGAGCTGCCGGTACGGGTCACCGAGGCCCGGAGATTCGACCTTGATCACGCTGGCGCCGAAATCGCCCAGGATCGTGGTCGAAACCGGCCCGGCGATCCAGGTGCCGACATCGAGCACCTTGAGGCCGGAGAAGATGAGGTCTGAGCTTTCGGACATGCGCTGCCCCGAGAAAGAGTGGTGGGCGGACGGTAGCACAATGTGGGAGAGAGAGGAGAACGATGGAGAAGGCAGCGCTGGCTGGCGGTCGCGTACACTCCTGTGCATGGTTGGTTTCGAACTGTCAGCTTCGGTGGTCCTGTGGCGCGGCGAGGAGATGCTGGTTATGAAGCGCGGCGCGGGAGGCTTCTCCGCCGGCGGCTGGTTCATCCCCGGCGGCCACGTGGAAGAGGGCGAACGGCCGGCCGAAGCGTGTGCCCGCGAACTCTTCGAAGAGACCGGCATCAGCATCCAGACCGAGGCGCTCACGCTTGTCGATGTGATGACCTACGAGACCGGCCGGGCGACCGCCCACACGATCATCTACAGCGGAGCGTGCGCAGCCGCCTCGGAGCCAGTGATCAACGACGAACACGTCGCTACGCGGTGGATGACGGCCGAGGCCTACGTCGCGCGCTTCCTGGACGAAGGCGTCCTGCGCCAACGCGGCCTGCCCGAATCTGCGATCGCGCTTGCGGCGGAGGTGGCGCGCGTCGTGCGGACGGCGGCGGCGCTGCGCTGCGACTAGAAAGCGTCAACGCCGGCCAAGCGCGGCCAATAGAGAGCAAGAGCGGGCTGTCCGCGATCTACAAGCAACCGGTGACGGCGCCAGTGCGGGTTGGGCAGCTGGGGCTCGAAGGGGACACGATCGTCGATACCCAGAGTCACCTCTCCAGGCATCGGGCGCCGCCGACTCGAATCCGCCGTTCCCCTGATTGGTGAGCGCCGCACTCACGGTGTACCCTGAGCGCGCCCGATGAAGTACGAAGAACGCCTCCTCCAGGTACGCACCTCTATTTCCGACACCGCCCGCGCCGATGACGAGCGGCGCATCGAAACGAAACGCAAGGAGCCGGGCCGGGTGCGCAAGTTCTTCGGCGGCGCGAACCTGCTCTGGCAGCTGCCAGTGCTCCTCGCCCTGGTCGTCGTCTGCGTGCGCTACCCATCGACCATCATTCGAGAGGTGAACCGCTACGTTCACATCCCGAACTGGGTGCTCAATCTGATCCCCGGCTACGGTTACGGCTCGGTCCCCGGCCCGCTAGGCCTGGTGATGATGGGTACGGCGGGGATAGCGGTGGTCGCTGGCGGCCTGGGGATCTACGTCTGGGTACGCCGCGCGCAGAACCCGGCGATGACGCGCTGGTAAGGCGCCCAGGTTTGTGGTTAGGAACACGAACGCACAAAGAACCCGCGAAGACACGAGGCATGGGCGAGCGGCTCAGGGGATCTTCGGTACGGACTCCAGCCGGGGCGCTGCAAACTCCCGTCTCATCGTCGGTCGATGGACCACCGCTGGCACGTAGGCACGCACCTCTACCCTGGGCTGCCCATCGTGACCAACGGCGCGCGGCTCAGCTCCGAAATCCCGGCGTTGCTTCGAGGTACGAGCACAACGAAGAGGTGTTCGCGAGCTCCGCGAGCTCAAGTCGCGAAAGGCCCATCGCCTCGATCGGGTGGCGAGGCATTGTTCTTCAGTTCCGAACGCTCTGATAGGATCCCGGCTCATGCCGGACAGAACCGTCAACGCTGTGGCCCAGGTCCTGATCGCGACGATGGACGATCGCCACAAGGACATGGCTGCGCTGCTCACCGGCCTGCTCGATGGCGGGCTGGACTGGGCGCCCGCGGCCGACGGTAACTCACTCGCCGACCTCGCCCGTCACATCCTCGATATCGAGGGCCACGTCCGGCGCGAACTTTCCGGAGGCGACCTCGCATGGTCCGGCGCGAACGGCACACAGATAGACGCACCCTCGGATGCGGGCGTCCTCTCGGAGTTGCTGGAAGAGGTGGGCCAAGAGTTGCGGCTGGTGCTGGCCGAGGTCCCAGCCCAAAATTCCGCCGCGCTGGTGGTGGCGTTCGAAGAGTTCGACCATTGTGCCCTGCACTACGGCCAGATGCAGCTCACGAGGCACCTCTGGGAGGCGGCGAATCCCGGCGTTGCTTCGAGGTACGAGCACTGGCGGTAGCGCCTCAGCCGCTTACTTCGCCTGGCTTCGCCCCCGTTGCCGTCCGCGCGATGCGCGAACTCGTGCACCGCCAGGGAGATTTGCCGGAGTCTGACGCGCTCAGGCTCGCCGGTACGATGCGCTACATCGTTGGCCAGACGGACGATGCCAAGGAAGGCCTCCGCGCCTTCTCCGAGAAGCGCCCGCCAGTGTTCAAGGGTGAGTAGCCACTGGATAGCTACCGGCGCCCTTGCGCCACGCGCCGGGCCGACGGGTGCAAGGAGGCACATTCAAAAGGTTTCGCGATAACCTCGAATGACGTTCAAGGGAATTCAAGCTTAAGCGGCACGGTTCCACCAGGAGCCAGTTCGGGGCGAAGGCGTCTGGCGCGTCTCTCCCTCTATCCTATCCCCTACGTCAGTCGTCCCACTTCAGTTCGACTTCGCCGAAGACCATCGTGTCGCCGCGCTGGATGCCTTCCCGGCGGAGGGCGCGGCTGATCCCCCAGCGGTCCAACCGGCGGTCGATTTCGTCGCGAGCGCCGGGCATTTCGGTGTCCATCATCTCCACGAAGCTGACGCAGCGGTAGCCTTCGACCGCGAAGCGTCCGTCACGCTCCTTCGATACGTTGAAGCGTTCGCGAGACTGTGGGCGCAGGATCGGCACTTCGTCCGGGTCCTGGGTGACGATGCGCGCCTTCTCCACGGTGACGAGCGCCATCAGCTCTTTCACCAGGTCCTCTGTGCCCGTGCGGTCATCGGCGGAGATAATCCGGACCGGCTGGCCGAGATGCGCCACGAGCGCGTTCGCCGAAAGCTCGGCCGCCGCGGGGTCCAGGTCGCACTTGGTCACCGCGACCACGCGCGCCACGTCGTCCAGCTTCGGGTCGTAGGCGCGAAGCTCACCTTCGATCAGCTCGTAATCGGTCACCGGGTCCGGCGATGTGCTATCGATCAGGTGGAGGAGCACCCGGCAGCGGCGGATGTGCTTGAGGAATTCGAAGCCCAGGCCATAGCCCTCGCTGGCGCCCTCCACCAGGCCCGGAAGGTCCGCCAGGGTGAACCGGTCGTAGGCCACGTTGACCACGCCAAGCATCGGTTCGAGCGTGGTGAAGGGGTAGTTGGCGATCTTCGGTTTGGCGTTCGAAACGTTGGCGAGGAGGGTGGACTTGCCGGCGTTCGGCAACCCGATCAGGCCAACATCGGCGAGCATCCGCAGTTCGAGGCGGATCTCCAGGCCTTCGCCGTCGTGGCCCTTCTGGCTGAAGCCTGGGGTCTTGTTGGTGCTGGTGGCGAAGCGTTTGTTGCCCCAGCCGCCGCGGCCGCCGTGCGCGACGAGCACCTCTTCGCCTTGCTTTGCGAGGTCCGCGATGAAGTCCCCGGTCTCGTCGTCGTGGATCACGGTTCCCGCCGGCACATCCAGGTGGAGGTCGTCGCCGTGCGCGCCGGTACGAAGGTTTGGGCCGCCGTTTCCGCCGTGGCCAGCGTGGAACTTCTTCTTCGAGCGGTACTGCTCGAGGGTGTAGACGTCATCGACAGCACGGAAGAAGATGCGGCCGCCGCGACCGCCATCGCCGCCGTCAGGGCCGCCTTCTGGGACAAACTTGGCGCGGTGGTAGGAAACAACGCCGTTCCCCCCGTTCCCGCCGGAGACATGGATTGTGATCGCATCCAACATAGTTCTGCATCCATCTCAACAGATGTAGCGTCAGGGCGATAGGACGATGGCTGATGAGTGGGTTGGGATCTTGGGAATCGTCGTTGAAACCGGGCTGCTCAGGTTCGAATCGTGCCGTTCGAAGAGGGCTGCGGCTATTGGGGAACGGGTTGGCAACGCGGTAGGGAAAGCAGGGCTGAGCCCAACACGAGGGGTTCCCCAGACCGCCCTCGGAACTTCACCGGCGTGACCGAGGGCCCCTGAGTGTGCCTGCGAGGGGGTTTCCCCACGGATTCCCCAGAGCTTTCCAAGAGGAAGCCCAATAGGTGCTTGCTTAAAGTCGTTGCAACGAGGCCTCGTCGTCGCGCTCCATCGCCAGTTCGGCCTGGAGCGATTCGCGGTCGCGACCGATAGAAGCGACCGCAAGCGTCTTGCTGTCCTTACGAAAGGCGACGGTGCAGTCCCGATTCTGAATGCTTCCGGTAAGGCCGATCGCGTCCCAGGCTTCGGCGTGGCCGACGTAGTTGATCTGGACATCGTAGTGCTGGCTCCAAAAGAACGGGACGGCATCGAAACGCTGGCGCCGTCCGAGGATGTTGCGGGCGGCGGTCCTTCCCTGCTGCTGCGCCACAACCCAGTGCTCGACCCGGATGTTGACGCCACTGCGGGAGTCCGGCCAGCGGGCGATGTCGCCGGCGGCGAAGATGCCCGGCTGGCTGGTCTCGAGGTACTGATCGACCGTCACTCCGCGATCCAGCGTCAATCCCGCGCCCTCCGCCAGGCTGATGGAGGGCCTCACGCCGACTCCGAAGACGACGAGCCCGGCTTCTAAGCGGCTTCCGTCATCCAGCGTCACGCCTCGTTGATCGATCGCAGCGAGCGTGTGGCCAAGGTGGAACTTCACGCCATGTTCTTCGTGGAGTGTGCGGACGAAGCTACCGAGATCGGGGCCGAGGATCCGTTCCATCGGATGAGTTTCCGGCGCGACGACGTGCACGTTGAGTTTGCGTTCGATGAGCGCTGCTGCCACCTCGAGCCCGATGAAGCTCGCGCCAACGACCACGGCACTGATGGCGCCCGCCGACGCCTCAATGATCGCCCGGCTGTCGGCCAGGCTGCGCAGGTAGTGGACATGGGGCAGGTCCGCACCGGGCATCGGCAACCGCACCGGGTCTGCCCCGGTGGCCAGCAACAGCGCGCCGTAGGGCAAACGGCGGCCGTCGTCCAGCAAGGCTTGGTGTTTCGATGCGTCGATCTCCACGACGGTGCGTCCGAGAATGAGATCGATCTGTTTTTCGGCGTAGAACCCGCGAGACCGCAGCGGGATCCACGCTTCCTCGGCGTGGCCCGCCAGGTAGTCCTTCGAAAGGTTTGGGCGATCATACGGAATCTCGTCTTCAATACCGACCATGGTGATCGGCCCGACGTAGCCTTCGTCGCGAAGGGTTTCCGCGGCGGCGTTTCCCGCTGCTCCCGCGCCAACGATCAAGACAGTGGCCGGCCCTGAGGCCTGCGCTGCCGTCCGCGGTTTGTGATCGAGTTTCGCTCCCACGTAAAGGCGCCCGTTCCGCAGCTCCACGGCGTAGGTCGCGATCGGGGTAAAGGCTGGCGGGCCAATCGCTTCGCCGGTGCGCACACTGAAGCGTGCGTGGTGCCAGGGGCATCGCCAGGCATCGCCGTCAAACAGGCCTTCGGACAGCGGGCCGCCGTAGTGCGTGCAGGTGGTTTCAGTGGCGAAGAATTCTCCGCCTGTCCGAGCGAGGAGCACCGCCTTGCCGTTCGCGTGACCGAGCAGGGTGCCGCCTTCGTTCAGTTCATCCGCACCGAGGCCCACGGTGCCGAGGTCCGGGCCGGAAAGCTTCTTCTCGTCGTGATCAGTCATCGGGGATGCTCCTTCGTAGCGGGACGAATCGATGGTGCTCCGGAAGCATACGCCTGCCCGTTGGTGGTAGGTTGCGGGCGACGCGGGCGTCGGAGCGGGGAGTTGTACGAAGGGGGTTCCGCTCGCGCGAAGCCCCCCGTATGTGAGGGAGTGCTAGCGGAATTTATCCGGGAACTGGGCAACGATGCCTGTACTCAACATGTCCGACATGCCGAGGATTTCGAGGTGGACCTTGTCGTAGGCGGCGATGTCCTTCTTGTAATCGCCGGTGAGGCGCGCAACGGCCTCTTCGAGCGTGAGGTCCAGGTGGTCCTTCATCATCTTCTTGGTGTCGGCGCTCTGCCAATTGGTGGGGTTGGCGCTGGTAAGGAAGGCGGCAATCTCGTCACCATTGGCGTACCAGCGGGCGCTGGCTGTATCGGTGGCTACTTTGTCGCCGGCCTTCGCAGCCTTGAGGATGTCGGCCGCCGTCAGGATGTGGTCACGGAGGAGCGCCGTCAGCTTGGTCCCGGCGGCCTCTCCGTAGAACGGTTTGATTGCGTCACCAATGTCTGTCTGGTTCTGGAGCAGCCGCCCGGCTGTGGCATCGGTGTCGGGCAGTCCGGCGGCGGCGCTGATGATGAAGAGACGCGTCCAAGTGATGTGGTCTTCCCAGAGTTTCCGCATCCCATCGTGGAGGGCGGTGAGGTTAGCCGAGCTGACGCCTGGGGTAGTTTTCTGCACGCCCGTCGCGACGGAAGTCGCGCTTGCGACCGGTTGCTTGTCCTCACTACCGCAACCGGCGGCGAAGAGACCGCCCAAGACGGCCGTGGCGGAGAGGAGGATTACGAGGGGCTCGAAGTTTGCTGGGCATGGCGGTGTCCTTTCAGGAGCTGGTAATCAGTTCGGCAGCGAGCGGCGCCGAGTGCCTCAGCCGCTCACGCCCGGCGAGTGGCCGGGACCCGAGGGAAGGTTGTCGCCAGGCGCGCCAGCGTCAGTGCGGCGAGCAGCAGGCCGAAGTCGCGCAAGGCAACGTCGTAGAAGTCCTGGAGGAGAAGCAGATTGAAGATGATGCCTCCGAGCCATGCGGCCACCAGGTAACCCCCGATGCGCGGCTGTAGCGCGACAGCCAGGCCGGCCACAATCTCGATGATGCCGATCAGGTACATGCCGGTGTGCGCGGTGCCTGGAAGGAGGTCGTTCATGAACGGGGCCAGGTATTTGTCCCAATCCGTGAGCAGGCCGAAGAACTTGTCCAGGCCAAAGGCGATCGGGGCGATGGTGAAGCCGATGCGCAGCAGCCAGAATGCCTGGTACGCGGGGTCTCGTCTCAGCCGTTCGGAGAAGGCGTTGATGGCGGTGGTGTTGTGGGTGGTCCAGGTGGTGGACAAGGGTTGCCTCCGAGTTGTAAAGAATACTAAACTAGACGTTAGAGCTGGACGGGCATTCCGTCAAGCAAAGTATGTTTTAGAACGAAGCCAACTTCGAACGCCCCAGGAGACCGCATGACGCACGATGACTTCGATATCCAGGTAACCGGCGTTGCCGCCCTCGGCGAGCCGATCCGGCGCGCGCTGTACCGCTATCTGATAGCCCAGGACCGTGCAGTGAGTCGCGATGATGCGGCGGCGGGCATTGGCGTCCCCCGCCACGTGGCCAAGTTTCACCTGGATAAGTTGGAAGAGGACGGACTGGTGGAAGCCGAGTTCAGCCGACCGCCCGGCCGCAGCGGCCCAGGCGCAGGGCGGCCGGCCAAGCTCTACCGGCGGTCGCCGCGCGAGTGGTCGGTAAGTTTGCCCGAACGCCGTTACGACTTCGCGGGGCGGCTAATGGTGCAGGCGATCAGCGCGGCCGAGAACTCAGGAGCGCCCGTTAGCGAAGCACTCCAGGCGTCAGCGACGGAGGCCGGGCGCGCGATGGGCGAAGATGCTCGCCGCCGGGCCGGTCCCGCGTTCACTGAGGCGCAGTTGCTTTCCGCGGCGCGCCAAGTGCTGGGCGAATACGGCTACGAACCGCGCCCCAGCGCCTCCCTCGTGACGCTCGCCAACTGCCCGTTCCACGCCCTCGCGAAGGACTACACCGAACTGGTCTGCGGCATGAACCTGGACCTCATGCGCGGCCTTGTAGAAGGCCTGGGATCGCGCGTCCTGGAGGCTCGGCTGGAGCCCACGCCGGACCGCTGCTGCGTGGTGCTCGGCCCAAGCCAAAAGCCAGCGGGCCCTGAGCAACGGCCGTAGCATGGGAAAATGAATTGGAAGCACATAACTCTTCTTGGCCTCGTGGTCGTTTCCCTGGCAGCTGGGCCAACTCTCGCATTTGCCGATGAGCCGCGCATGGAGGTCCGTTCCACCCACACCCGTTGCGAGCAGCCGTTCGAAGTGACAGCGACGGGGCTTGAGCCCTCGAAGCCAGTCCTGGTCACATTCACCTTTGGGGGCCAGTCCTCGCCGGGAGCCGTCGGGGGGACGTCGGATGCGACCGGACGGTTCTTCTCGCCTATCCCGCGAGTACTTCTGCCCTGTGTGGAGGGCGGCAAGGTGACCGCCTCGATCACGGTGGACGGCAAGCTGCTGGCCATCACTGCCCAGTTCGAAGTGGCTGTGCCGGGCGCGCCGCCAACGGCGCCGCAGGTTGGGAACAGCACGCCAGCAGAGCGCGGGACCGCGTTGTGGCCGCTGGCGACTGGCGCGGGGCTGTTCCTGGCGATGGCCGGGTTGGCGTTCAGCCTGATCCGGTGCCGGACTCAGCCCTAACAACTGGGGCCGCCCCCTACCACTCCTTGCCGATGCCGCCGCGCGCGCCGAAGAAGCCCGCGGGCCAGTTGCGGCCGGTGATCATTGCCTTGTCGATGTCTTCCTTGGTAGCGATGCCCGCTTCGACAATCTCCAGTGCTTCGCGACGGGCCGCACCAAAGATGCGGTTCAGCAAGAAGCCGTACGTCCCGGGGGCGTCCTTCACCATCGAAACAACCTTGCCGGACGCCTCCGCAAGCTGCTTGATGACCACGACCGCCTCTTCGCTCGAGTACGGCGTGTAGATCACCTCGCACATGCGCATCGTCGTCACCGGATTCGAAAAGTGCATCCCGACGAAGTTCGCCTTGCGCGCTTCCGAGACATCCTTCGCCACGTCTTCGATAGCGAAGCCAGAGGTGTTCGAAGCGAAGATGCAGGAGGGCTTCACGATCGCATCGAGCTCCTTGAACACCTGCTGCTTCAGTTCCAGCTTCTCCGGGATCGCCTCGACGATGATGTCGCAGTCAGCGAGGGCGCTGATCTCGGTCGAGAAGGAGACGCGCCCCATCGCTCCAGAGGCGTCGTCGTAGCCAATCTTGCCACGCTCGACGCCACGCTTGATGCCCCATTTGCCATCGAAGATAGCGTTCTTGGTGGCATCAATGGCTTCGTCGTTGATGTCGCGAACGACCACTTCCATCCCGGCGAGGAGGAACACCTGGGCGATGCCACCGCCCATAATGCCGCCGCCGAGAACTCCAACTTTCTTCACTTCGTCCAGTTTCACAAGTACCAGCCTTCACGCTCGAATGTGCCCACCATCCTAGACATCCGACTGCTAAGCGGTAGGGCAGGATAGAACGGCACACGGGCGGCAGAGAATTTTCGACGCATGTCG
>JBDSJC010000314.1:0-3610 GCA_039917655.1 Tepidiformaceae bacterium | reverse complement strand
GACCTCGCCTCCATGCGCGACGCCATCGTGAAACTCGGCGGAGACCCGAAGAAGATCAACCCACTACAGCCTGTTGACCTGGTCATCGACCACTCGGTACAGGTCGATAGCTTCGGACTGGCTGATTCGTTCGACCGCAACGTGGCGATCGAATTCGAGCGGAACGCCGAACGGTACAAGTTCCTGCGCTGGGGCCAGCAAGCGTTCGACAACTTCCGTGTCGTGCCGCCGGGCACCGGAATAGTCCACCAGGTGAACCTCGAGTACCTCGCGAGCGTCGTCTTCCGCAAACCAGGCGAAGGGTCGGCCATGGCCTATCCGGACACGGTGGTTGGGACAGATTCGCATACAACGATGATCAACGGCCTTGGCGTGCTCGGCTGGGGCGTCGGCGGGATCGAAGCCGAGGCCGCGATGCTTGGCCAGCCGGTCTCGATGCTGATCCCCGAAGTCGTCGGCTTCAAGCTGACCGGCAAGCTGCCGGAAGGCACGACGGCGACAGACCTCGTGCTACGCGTGACGCAGATGCTACGGGCCCGCGGCGTGGTTGGTAAGTTCGTGGAGTTCTATGGGGCGGGCCTTTCGAACTTGCCGTTAGCCTCCCGCGCAACGATCGCCAACATGGCCCCTGAATACGGCGCGACGATGGGCTTCTTCCCGATCGATGCCGAAACCCTCAACTATCTGCGATTCACTGGACGAGATGAGCCTCTGGTGCAGCTCGTGGAAGCGTACGCCAAGGCCCAGGGGCTGTTCCGCACGGATTCCACGCCGGACCCGGTGTTCAGCGACCGTCTTGAGCTCGACCTTGGAGATATCGAATCCGCCATCGCCGGCCCGAAACGCCCCCAGGACCGGATCAACCTGCGCGACGCGAAGGCAGACTTCGCCAAAAACCTGAAATCGATGGTGCGCGAAGAGAACCAGGGTCGCAGTGTGAGCGTCCGCGGCTACGAACTGAGGCAGGGCGCGGTGGTCATTGGCGCGATCACGAGTTGCACGAACACCTCGAACCCGGAGGTGATGCTCGGAGCCGGTCTGCTGGCGCGCAAAGCGGTCGAGAAAGGCCTGCGCACGCCGCCCTGGGTGAAGACGAGCCTCGCCCCCGGGTCGCAGGTAGTAACGGAGTACCTGGACGCGGCGGGCGTGACGCCGTACCTCAACCAACTCGGTTTCGACCTTGTGGGCTACGGCTGCACGACTTGCATCGGTAACTCCGGACCGCTGGACGAAGAGATCACGGCAGCGATCAAGGACGCGGACCTGGTCGCCGCGGCGGTGCTCTCAGGCAACCGAAACTTTGAGGGGCGCGTAAACCCGGACACCCGCGCGAACTATCTCGCCTCACCGCCGCTGGTCGTCGCCTACTCGCTCGCGGGCCGAATGGACTGGGACCCGTACACCGAGGCGATCGGCGAGGGCACGGACGGGCCTGTTTTCCTGAAGGACATCTGGCCGAGCCAGGCGGAGGTGCAGGAGGCGGTCCGCTCGTCCGTCCGCTCCGAAATGTTCCGCGGCAAGTACGCCGACGTGTTCAAGGGCGGCCCGGAATGGCAGGGACTGGAAACGCCCGATGGCGACCTCTTCGAGTGGGACAGCTGGTCCACCTACATCAAGAACCCGCCGTACTTCGAGGGGATGACCGCGACGCCGGCACCCGTGAAGGACATCGCCAACGCGCGCGTGCTGGCGATGCTCGGTGATTCGATTACCACGGACCACATCTCGCCCGCAGGCAATATCAGCGCCACAAGCCCGGCGGGCATCTACCTGCGGGAGGCCGGCGTTGCAAAGGAGAACTTCAACTCCTACGGCTCACGGCGCGGTCACGATGAGGTGATGGTGCGCGGCACATTCGCCAACATCCGGTTGAAGAACATGCTCGCGCCGGGCACGGAGGGTGGCGTCTCCGTCCACCTCCCGGGCGGCGAAACGGGGTCGATGTTCGATGTCGCGTTGCGCTACAAGGAAGAAGGCGTCCCGGTCATTGTCCTTGCGGGCAAGGAGTATGGGTCGGGGTCCTCGCGTGACTGGGCGGCGAAAGGCGCCTACCTCCAGGGGATTCGCGCCGTCATCGCGGAAAGCTACGAACGCATCCACCGCAGCAACCTGGTGGGCATGGGAGTGCTGCCGTTGCAGTACCTGCCCGGTGAGAACCGGGAATCCCTCGGCCTGACCGGCTTCGAAACGTACGCGATCGGCGGTATCGCCGTAGACCTCACCACCGGCAAGCAGCTTGTGGTGACCGCCACCGCCGACAACCTAAAAACCACCAGCTTCAGCGTGATCTGCCGCATCGATACGCCGGTCGAATTGGACTACTACCGCCACGGCGGCATCCTCCAGTACGTATTGCGCTCGCTGGTGGCCGGATCGAAGTAGATGCCCGGCCAGGCACTCCATGAATCTGGTTGGATTTCGTATCCCACCGCCGCCGGGTTGGAGCATGAGCTTCTGACCGCCAGCTAATACCGGCCAGCATCACCACGCCGCTCGCATTCGCGAGCCCAACAACGAGGAGAGACTTCTTGGCAAAAATCAAAGTTGCAAACCCCGTCGTCGAAATGGACGGCGACGAAATGACCCGCATCATCTGGCAGTTCATCAAGGACAAGCTGATCCTGCCTTACCTGGATATTCAGCTCGACTACTACGATCTGGGCATGGAGAACCGCGACGCCACCAACGACCAGGTAACGATCGACTCCGCCCTGGCGACGAAGAAGCACGGGGTGGCCGTAAAGTGCGCGACGATTACGCCGGACGAAGAACGCGTCAAGGAGTTCAACCTGAAGGAGATGTGGAAGTCGCCGAACGGGACGATCCGCAACATTCTCGGCGGGGTTGTCTTCCGCGAACCGATCGTCTGCACGAACATCCCGCGGCTGGTGCCCGGCTGGACCAAGCCGATCGTCATCGGCCGTCACGCACACGGCGATCAGTACAAGGCGACTGACTTCCGCGTGCCCGGCGCGGGGACGGTGAGCATCACGTTCACGCCCGCGGATGGCGGCGCCCCTGTCGTCCGCGAGGTCGCGAAGTTCGAAGGCAGCGGCATCGCGATGGGCATGTACAACTTCGACGATTCGATCCGCGACTTCGCGCGCGCCTCCATGAGCTTCGCCCTGGACCGCGGCTGGCCGCTCTACCTTTCGACGAAGAACACGATCTTGAAGGCCTACGATGGCCGCTTTAAGGACCTCTTTGCCGAGGTATTCGAGGCCGAGTACGCCAAGCGCTTCGAGGCAAAGGGGCTCACGTATGAGCACCGTCTGATCGATGACATGGTGGCGCAGGTGCTGAAATGGGAGGGCGGAATTGTCTGGGCCTGCAAGAACTACGACGGCGACGTGCAGTCGGACATCATCGCCCAGGGCTTCGGATCGCTCGGCTTGATGACCTCGGTCCTACTTACGCCAGACGGCAAGACGGTTGAAGCGGAAGCGGCCCACGGCACGGTCACCCGCCACTACCGCCAGCATCAGCGGGGCGAGAAGACGAGCACGAACCCGATCGCGTCGATCTTCGCCTGGACGCGGGGGCTCGCGCATCGCGCCAAGCTAGACAGCAACCCCGCGCTTGCGAAGTTCGCGACAACGCTTGAGGAGGT
>JBDSJC010000313.1:0-8115 GCA_039917655.1 Tepidiformaceae bacterium | reverse complement strand
GACTGTTTCCCCAGGGCGTGCGCGAACTGGCGCAACTGGGCCTGCTGCCGGCTGTCGCGGAGCAATCCATTCGGATCGAAGGCGTGCGGTTCCACGCGGGCGAAGCGATGGCTGCAGCGGCGCTGGGCGAAAGTGGCGGGATCGGCGTGCGCCGAGAATCGCTGGACCCGCTGCTCCTGGCGCGGGCGGAGGCCGCAGGTGTGGAGGTGCGGCGCGGGGTCACCGTGCGCGGTTTGCTGCGGGATGGCGCTCGCCTCAGCGGGGTAGCCACGGACCAGGGCGACGTGCTGGCGCGGGTAGTGGTCGGCGCGGACGGGCTGAATTCGCGCACGCGGCGGCTGGCGGGACTCGAAGGTAAGCGGCGCGGCAGCCGCTACGGGATCAGTGCCCATGTGCGTCTGCGCGGGGACTTTGGACCGTTCGTCGACGTCTATTTCGAACGCGGCTACGAGCTCTACATCACGCCGGTCAGTGAGACCGAAGCGAACGTCGCGCTGCTGCTGCGAAAGCCGGAGATGCAGCACTTCGCCGGTGGCCCGCAGGCCCGGTACGAGATGTTGTTGCGCGCCCACCCGGCGTTCGCCGATGACTTCGAAGTGTTAGACGAACCGTTGGCGGCGGGGCCGTTCGCTGCCAGCTGCAGGAGACCGTGGCGGGCCAACTTCGTGCTCGTCGGCGACGCGGCGGGCTTCTTTGATGGCATCACGGGCGAAGGCATGTCCGTCGCACTCGTCTCCGCCCGCCATTGCGCCGCGGCCATCCACCGCTACCTGCGCGACGCCGAGTACGAGGCTTTTCGCGAGTACGCTGGGCGGCGCTCCGCGCTTGTGCGCAGCTCGAACCTGCTGGCGCGGGTCTCGCTCGCCCTTGGGTCGCGCCCGGCGTTGGCGCGGATCGCCGTGCGCAATCTGCAACGTCGGCCACGGACGTTCGAAAAGCTGGTGGCAATCAATAGCGGCGAAACCGGCCTCCGCTCAGTACGCCCACGGGACCTGCTGGCTCTGGCGACGGGTTGGTGACGTAGGACACGAAGGCGCAAAGGCACAAAGTCTTAGGTTCGTGCCACTTGGGACGCCCGCAGACGAACCCACCCTACTATCGACGACTCGTGTCCCTGTTATGCCTTCGAGTCTTCGTGTCCTACGCCATGTCCTATTCCCACCCCACCCGGCGCTCGCTTCAGAAGACGCGCGGGATGAAGCGCTTCTTGTTGATGAAGTGGCGCGCGTATCCCGGCAGTTCGAAGAGCGCCCTCTCCTCTTCGCGGATGCGCACGGTGAGCAACGCGGCGTTGAGCGCGGTCACGATGAGCGCCAGCCTGCGCGCCCGGAAGGCCATCGGCAGCGCCAACAGCTCCACGATCACGATGGCGTAGTTCGGGTGCCGGACGAAGGCGTAGGGGCCGCCCATCTCCACCGCGGTCTCGTCCGAGACGGCGCCGCGCGCGTTCCAGCGGCGTCCCAGCGTCCACAGCACCCAGGCGCGCAGCGGCTGAACGGCGAGGAGCAGCAGCAACCACGGCGTTGAGCGCCTGTGGCCTGAAAGCAGCGTGCCGGCAATGGCCAGCATGTGGACGCCGACGATTAGCGGGTAGGTGGCGCGGCTCAGATCCGATTCCACCGTGGGGCCGCTCTCGGAGAGGTTCCGCCTCGAGAGCGCGAGTTCGCCGAGCCGCGCCGCGGCCATGGAGGCGCAGACCAGCAGCCGCGTCAGCACGCGCGATCCACCAGCAGCAGTTCAACCGAAACGCCCGGCCCGAAGGCCGCGATCACCACCGGACCCGGCTCTGAGGGCGAATCCAGGTAACGGCGGATGACATCGAAGATCGCCGCCGAGGAGGTGTTGCCGAATTCGCGCATCGAATCCCAGGACCAGCGCGTTGATTCGCGCGACAGCCCGAGACGCGCTTCGATCCCCGAAAGGATGCGCGCGCCGCCAGGGTGCAAGAGCCAGGCGCGGACATCGGCCGCCGAAATCTCGTTGCGCGCCAGCAGCCGGTTCGCCGCCGCTTCGACCGCGGGCGGCAGCAGCGTGACCAGTTCGCGGCGGAGCACCGGGTAGAAGCCGTGGCCCGTGAGGTCGAAGCCGAGCACACTGCGCGTGCCAGGGATCAGGACGGTCGCGCTGTCGAGCACTGTAAGCCCGGAGCCTTCGCCCGACTGCAGCAGGCAGGCGCCAACGCCGTCGCCGAAGATCAGCGTGGAGGTGATGTTCCCTTCATCGCCGCCGGAGTGAAACGAAAGCGAGCAGAGTTCGGCCGCGACCGCCAGCGCCGATGCACCGGGATGCGTGCGCACGTAATTCGCCGCGTGGACGAGCGCGACCACGCCGCCCGCGCAACCGCTCTCGGTGATAGGGAGGCGGGCGGTATCGCAGCGTAGGCCGAGCTGCTCCACCAGGTGCACGCCCCATCCGGGGACGCTGTAGCCGGTACACGAAGAGGTGACCAGGCAACCCACCAGGTCTCGTGCTGATTCGCCCAGCGCCGCATCCGCCGCCCCGGCCGCCAGGCCGGGCACCGTCTCCTGGTAGATGCGATTGCGCTCTTCAATGCCCCCAAGCCGCGCCAGATCCTCGGGCAGGAGCGTAGCTGCGCGCGAGGCGATCTTGGTCCCGCGGGCAATGGCCGCGACGCGCCGCGGGTCACCGGCGAGCAGGCCAATCTGACGGGCGGCCTCCGCCTGCGCCACTCGATGCGGTGGATGAGCCACCCCCGCGCTCACGATTCGGACCGTTTCCATCCAAGAAGCGTACCTCCTTCGATGGGCGGCAGGTATATCCGCGCGCTCACTTCGCACAACGATGTTACGTTGCAGCTACGCCCGAAACCGATTTGGGCTGCCCCCGATATGGCGCGCGACAGATACTGTCGATGGTTGTGGTGAGGGAGTTTGGGCGGTGGGGAGTTTTAATTGACAATTACGCGTGCCCTGGTACTCGGCGGGGGTGGCGGCTTTGGCCTCGTCCAGGCGGCTTACATGCAGGCCGCGTACGAACTCGGGTTCCGGCCGGACTTCATCATCGGCACCAGCGTGGGGGCGATGAACGGCGCATGGATCGCCCTGCACCCGGAGCAGCCTGACGGACTGCTCGGCATCTGGCGCGAACTTGGTAAGCAGAAAGTGCTGCACCTCAACCCGTTGCGCCTCGCTGGCCGCGTGGTGCGACGAAACCGCGGGTTCTGCCCGAACGAGATCGTCCCCTACCTCATCAAACGCCATATCGGCGAGGTGCGTTTCGACGAAACGGGTCTGCCGCTCTACGTGGTCGCGACGAACCTGACGGCCGGGCGGAAACACGTCTTTCAGACTGGCAAGTTGGCACCCGCGATTACCGCATCGACCGCCATTCCAGGAGTCTTCGACCCGTACGAACTGCGCGGCGAACTCTACGTCGATGGCTCGGTCACCGCCTCGCTGGACCTGCAAACCGCTGTCGAGTTAGGCGCCACCGAGATCCTCGCAATCGATCTGACCCCCGACCTCGGCAACACGGTGCCGCGGACGCCGATCGGGGTGCTTCGCCGGGCGTTCGGAGTCCTCTCGCACGCCACCACCGATGCTATGCACGCAGCCGCCTCAGCCCACGCGGTGACACGCGTCCTGCGGCCGGACCTTTCGCGCTATTCGCCGTGGCGGATCAGTGTGAGCGAAGAGGAGATCGCGGCCAGCCTCCTTGAGGCGCGCACCGTGCTGCGCGGGGTCATCGCCGGCGACGGCAGCGTGCGCGAAGCGGCGGGCCCAACAACAATTGGCGCCGGCGCGACGCTGCCCGGAGCGGACGGCGCGCGAGGGTTCAAGCCGCGCATCGCCTTCGGCGAGTCAACGCCGGGGTAGGGCTGTCGGCTATCGGTCGTCGCGTCTGGGCACACAGTTGAGCACAACTGAGCGATGGTTCGCCCCGGCGGGAGAGCGGCTCGTTCAGTTCTGTCGGAAAACTGGCGCGCTCTCCTTGCGAAAGTGCCAGCGCCGACAGCGCGGAGCCCGGTCAGTGCTGCCGCCCCGCTCCGGTAGCGTAGCTGGAAGCAACCCGCTATCGTGCCTTGCGGCGCTGCTGCGCCCTTGGGGGACCGATTGGCCACACTACTGATCAACAACGCAGCCCATCTGGTGGCCGATTCCGCCACTCAGGACGATGGGCTCTGGCTCGAGATCGATTCGCTGGATCAAACGACCGGCTGGACGCTCAAGCCTGAAGGTGCCTGCCGGGACGAAATTTGCGTGCCGCTGCCGCGCGGACGCGAGAACGAATTTGTCAGCGGCGGGCGGTTCAACATCGCCGCCTTTGCGCGCTACATGGGCCAGCCAATCGTGCAGGACGGGCCGAGCCGGACGTGGGCGATCGGCGACGCCGCTGACACTCGCGCCAGCGCCCTCCGTTCGCTCGAGGCGCCGGACTTCACCCTGCCGGACATGGCCGGAGTTCAGCACAGCCTCAGCGACTATCGCGGGCGCAAGGTGTTCCTCGTCTCGTGGGCATCGTGGTGAGGATGCCGCTTCGACCTGCCCGTGTGGCAGCGTCTCTACGAAGAAGTTGGATCGCTCGGATTTGTCCCGATCACGGTGGCCTTCGATAGCGCCGGCGTTACGGCGGCAGGCCCCTGGATTGAAGCGGCGAAGTCCACCTACCCGTCGCTGATCGACACCGGCCACCTCGTCGCCGGACTCTACGGCATGGTGAACGTGCCAATCGGCGTCTGGATCAACGAAGAGGGCCGCATCGTGCGTCCGCCCGAATCGGCGGGAGCGAGCGACGGGTTCCGCAAGATGGACACCACGACTTTCAAAATGCCCGACGATGCGATGGCTTCGTCGCGGGCGACCAAGCTGGCGTACATTGAGGGCCTGAAGGATTGGGCGAAGCGTGGCGACGAATCGCCGTGGGCGCTCTCGGAAGAAGAAGTTCTGCGCAGGATGCAACCTCCCTCCGGCGAGCACACACTGGCGGCAACGAACTTCGCCCTTGGCCTGCATCTGTTTGAAGCCGGCCAGGCGACGGCGGCCAAACCGTATTTCGCCGAAGCCCAGCGGCTGCATCCCGAGAACTGGTCGTACAAACGCCAGGCGTGGGCTTTGGAGGACCCGGCGAAGGCCGGCGGGCCGGAGTTCTGGAGCGCCGTCAAAGCGCTCGGCGACACGCCCTACTACCCACCAGTTGAGATGCCCACAAGCTGAATGGAGTGACTACATGAAGGTGGCGATCGGATTTGATCTCGGGCCCAACCAGGATTGGGAGGGAGCGGCGAGCTTTGTGCAGGAAGCCGAAAAGTTGGGCGTGGACTACGTCTGGACAGCGGAGACGTGGGGCTTCGATGCGGCTACGCCGATCGCCTACCTGGCAGCGCGGACATCGAAGATTCGCCTGGGGACGGGCATCCTGCAACTGGCCTCGCGCACCCCGGCGATGCTCGGGATGACCGCACTCAGCCTCAACTCCATGTCTGGCGGGCGCTTCACGTTGGGGCTGGGGGCGAGCGGACCGCAGGTGGTTGAAGGCTGGCACGGGATGCGCTTCGCCCGCACCGTCCCGCGGATCAGGGACGCGGTTGCAATCGTGCGCATGGTCACCCGCGGCGAACGCGTGGCCTACAAAGGCGACTACTACGAACTGCCCTTGCCCGGAGGCGAAGGCAAAGCGCTCAAGAGCTCGGCGCCGCCCGCCCAGATCCCGATCTACCTGGCGACGCTCGGCCCACAGAGCCTCGAACTGACCGGTGCGATCGCCGACGGCTGGGTCGGTACCTCGTTCATGCCGGAGCACGCCGACGTCTTCTTCGATTCGATCCGCAAGGGCGCCGAGTCGGCTGGCCGTACGCTCGCCGATATCGACCTCCAGGCTGCGGGCGGCGTGGTCCAGTTCGGCGACGACCTGGAGAAGATGATCCCGCCGCGTAAACCGGGCCTGGCATTCAGCATGGGGGCGATGGGCTCGAAGCAGCACAACTTTTACAACGCCGCCTACCGCCGCGCGGGCTACGCCGATGAAGGGATCCAGATCCAAAGGCTCTACCTCGAAGGCAAGCGCGACGAAGCGACCGCGCTGGTGCCCGACGAAATGGTCACTCAGACGAACCTGCTGGGCACCGAACAGATGATCCGCGAGCGCATCCGCGTCCACAAGGCAGCCGGGGTGAACACGCTGCGCGTACAGCCTTCTGGCGGAAGCTTCGCCGAGCGGGTGGAGACGCTGGGGCGCGTGGTACAGCTGGTGAGGGAAGTGAGCGCGAAGGAGTAAACTGGCTCCATGACCACGAAGACGCGCCTGACGCTCGAGGAGTTCCTACGGATGCCAGACATCGAGGAGCGGCGGCTGGAACTGATAGACGGCGAGGTGTACGAGAAGGCGGCGAGACGATGGGGCGCTGGGGCGCTCGTTGGCGAGCTCGGTTCCGCACTCCACTCCTTCGGTTTCGTCGGGCTAGCGCCTCGCGCGATCATTCCGGAGGCACCCAGTCGGGGTCCTTCGGCCCCCATTCCCGACCTCGCCCTCTACAAGACGAACCGCCCGAAATCGGACGAATGGATGACCGCTCCCCCGGATCTCGTTGTGGAGCTGTTGTCCATTGGCCAGAGCCGGACGGAGATGCGCGCCAAGGCCTCTATCTACCTCGGCTTCGGTGTGCCGTGCGTCTGGACCTTTGACCTGGAACGGCAGACCGTGGACGTGTACGAATCCGGCGCGCGCCGGACGCTGACCGCCGCCGATACGCTCTCCTGCGATACCCTGCCCGGATTCGCGGAGCACCTCGGAGAGCTGCTCGCACGCGCGGGGTTTGAGTTGGAGGACTGAGCCGAGGCGTTGCAGTGCAGAGAAGCAACCTTCCGTCCTAATGGCCAGGAGCCTGACTGTTTAGTGCGAATCGTCCCATGACGGTATGTGGTTGACCTCACAGAATCGCCGACAGGGCCTCGAAACGGTTGTGGGCTGGACGATTTGATCCCCTGATTTCCGCACATAAGACGCCGAATCCGATTAAACCGACAGGCTCCTAGCTAGCCCTCGCCCGTCAAAAACCGCCGCGGCACTTCCTTGAGCATCATCTCAATCTGCGCGTCCGTCACGCCCATCTCCTTGAGTTGGGGCACGGCTTTGTTCGTGACGAAGGTGTAGCGCGTCGGGCCGGGCGCCGGGTCCGGGCCACCGACGAGGATCGGCGCGGGCGCGTAATCGTGTCCGAGCATCAGCTTCTCCACCCAGCCGCGGTCGATGAGCGCCTTCACCGTGGCGTTGCGCGCCTCCCAGCCCGGCCGCTCACCGCCGCCCGGGTAGCGGTCCATCGAGAGGTAGACGCCCGTGCGCAGGAGCGATTCGAGGTAATCGACGTCCGTCGTATCGGCGCTGTGGCCGATGGCGATGCGCTCCATCGGCGCCCCCTCCTGGAGAAAGACTTCTACCTGGTGGGTGCCCACCTGCTCGGGCGCCCAGTGGTGGGTGCTGATCGGACAGCCGGTGCGCTTCAGCGCGCGGGCCGCCCCGCGCAGAATACGCTCGCCCTCCGGCGTCACGCCTCCCATGTCGTTCGCCACCTTTATCGCCCCGGCCTTGATAGTCGTCTTACCGATGCCCACTTCGATCTCACGCACGAAGATATCGGCGATCTCGTCCAGATCGCGTGCCCAGAATGAGCGCGGCACATCACGCCAGATGCCGGTGGCGACAACCACATGCATCCCTGACGGCTCGGCGACGTCGCGCACGAACTCGACGTCGCGGCCAAGGTCCGGCGTGGTCAGGTCGATGATGCAGCCGATGCCGCCGTCCCTGGCCTCTTTTAGTTCGCGGATAGTGTTGGCGCGGGTGCGTTCCCAATCGAAGCGCCAGGGGTAGTGGTGGTTGTCTTCGCCCATGCCGACGAGGACATGCTCGTGACTAAGAGTCACCCCCAATTGCGACGAATCTACCGGACCGAGCACCGTTTCGACCATTACCATGCGGCACCTCCTGCGAAGGACGATTCTACGGGAAGCGAAGCCGCGAGGCGCGAGGCCGGCCCTAGCGCGCCATACCGTGGTACTCCGCGTTGGGCAGCACACCGGCCGCGGACATCATGCGGTTGGTGTAGTTGAACATCGCGGTCACCTCGGCGATGTCCCAGACGTCCTCATCCGCGAAGCC
>JBDSJC010000312.1:0-19665 GCA_039917655.1 Tepidiformaceae bacterium | reverse complement strand
CCTCGCAAGCCGGGGATGACGCGCGAAGAGCTGCTGAACGGCAACGCCGCCATCGTGCGGGCGAAGGTCTCGGCCGCGGCCAAGGCCTCGCCGAACGCCGTGATCGTCATCTTCGCGAACCCCATGGACGCCATGTGTCATGTGGCCAAGGAAGCGAGTGGCTTCCCGCGGGAGCGAATCATCGGCCAGGGCGGCGCACTGGATAGCGCGCGGTTTCGGTACTTTGTCGCCGATGCACTGGGCGTCTCCCCGGCTGACGTGCACGGCTTCGTCATCGGCGGTCACACCGATACGACGATGGTCCCAGTCGTGTCCCAGACGCGCATCGGCGGCGTGCCGCTGACCGACCTGCTGCCCGCCGACAAGATTGCGGCGCTCGTGCAGCGCGCGATGCGTGGCGGCGCGGAGATTGGCGAACTGCTGAAGACCGGCAGCGCCTACTACGCACCCTCAGCGGCGACGATCGCCATGGTGGAGTCGATCCTTCTCGACCAGCGCCGCCTGATCCCTTGCTCTGTTTATCACCAGGGCGAGTACGGCCTGAAGGACATCTTCTCCGGCACCGTCTGCCAGCTCGGCGCGGGCGGCATCCAGCGAACGTTCGAACTGCCGCTCACGGACGACGAACGGCAGCGCGTCATCGCGGCTGCGGAGGCAACGCGGGAGCTGGTGAAGCTGATCACGAGCTAGCGGGTAACTATCCCTG
This sequence comes from Tepidiformaceae bacterium, assembly GCA_039917655.1. Taxonomy (GTDB): domain Bacteria; phylum Chloroflexota; class Dehalococcoidia; order Tepidiformales; family Tepidiformaceae; genus PNKC01. The sequence continues at coordinate 18,959 of JBDSJC010000312.1, read as the reverse complement.
GTTCAGCCCGAGAGGTGCGCGAAGCTCCTCCGTCGTGAACACCCGCCCCTCTCGCACGTCCAGCTGTCCACGCTCGATGGACTCCTGTAGGGAGATGAGGTACACGAGGCGTCCCAGGTAGAGGTATCGTCCGGGCCATCGACGAGCCTCTTCGCCTGGTCTTTAACTGACGTTGCGGACGGTACGGTCATCTGCTCACCCCGTTGAAGACATTACAGCAACGCCCGCAGCTGGGCGGCCGCAATTCGCACCTGGCGCGGCGCCGTGCCGCCAGGGATGTCCCGCGCGGCGAGGGCCGATTCAACGTCCAGTTCCAAGATATCTGCTTCGAACAGCGGCGACTTTGAGACGTAAACGTCCAGGGGCAGGCCGTTCAGCTCGCAGCCGCGGGCCTCGCACTCACGCACCAGCGCGCCGACCACACCGTGAGCATCGCGGAACGGCAGCCCCTTCTTCACCAGGTAGTCCGCCGCGTCCGTAGCCAACGAAAAGCTCTCCCCGGCCGCGCGCCGCATGCGTGGGAGCTGAAAGTGCAACTGAGGCATCATCGCCGCGAAGATGCGCAGCGTCGGGAGCACCACTCCAGCGGCCGCCATGATCACGGGCTTGTCTTCCTGGAGGTCGCGGTTGTAGGCGAGCGGCTGGCCCTTAAGCGTCGTCAGGATCGCCATCAGTTCGCCGTACACGCGCCCCGTCCGGCCACGCGCCAACTCCGCCACATCGGCGTTCTTCTTCTGCGGCATGATGCTTGAGCCAGTCGCGAAGCCGTCCGGCAGCTTCACGAAGCCGTACTCCGCGCTCGCCCACAGCACCACCTCTTCCGCCAGCCGCGAGATGTGCATCTGGGTGATGGCGCAGGCGGCGGCGAACTCGGCGACGAAGTCCCGGTCCGCGGTGGCGTCCAGGCTGTTGCGCGAAATCTCGCGAAACCCCAGCTCGTCTGCCACCATCTGCCTGTCGAGCGGATAGGGCGATCCGGCCAGGGCCCCTGACCCGAGAGGCATCACAGCCACCCGCCCAAGGCAATCCTGGAATCTGTCGCGGTCGCGCAGCAGCATTTCGCCGTACGCCAGCAGGTGGTGTCCGAGGGTGATCGGCTGCGCCCGCTGGACGTGCGTGTAGCCGGGCATCGGGTCGGCGGCGTGCTTTTCGCCGAGGTCGCAGAGTACGCGAACCAGCGCCGATGTGCCGCGGATCGCGTCTTCGCATACGGCGCGCGTGAGCAGCCGGTTGAGCAACGAAACCTGGTCGTTGCGCGACCTTGCGGTGTGCAGTCGCCCGGCGGCTTCGCCGATCTTCTCGCGCAGCAGCACCTCCACGTGAGTGTGAATATCCTCAAGTTCCGCTCGCCACTGCACCCTGCCGGCGCGGAAGTCGCCGAGCACGTCCGCAAGCCCCAGGATGATCGCATCGGCGTCCTCGGCGGGGATGATGCCCTGCCTGCCCAGCATGCGGGCGTGGGCCACTGAGCCCGCGATATCGTACTCGTAGAGGCCTGAGTCGTCGCCAGCGGTGTAGTCGCGAGTGAGGCTGTCCATGTCACCTTCGAACCGCCCGCCCCAGGTGCGTTGTTCGACCATCAAACCACCGCCTTCGCCAGCTCGGGAATGGCTAGCAGCTCTCGGACCTCGTCGATTTCGAAGTCCGGCCGCACACCTTCTGCGTCGGGCACGCTCCGCCGCCAGGCCGCTCGGATACCCAACTGCTGCGCACCCAGTACATCTTCGGCCAGCGAATTCCCGACCATCAGTGCCTCGGCCGGTTTGAGCTTCAGGTGCGCGAGGGCGTACTTAAAGATGGCAGGGTGAGGCTTCAAAAACCCTACCTCGACGGACACCGCCTCCATGTCCCAGCCGATGTCCAGGCCCGCGTCTCGCAGGTCGACCCGAAAGCGCTCGCCGCCGAACGCGCGGTTTGTCACCGCCCCGAGCAAGAATCCGCGCTCCCGAAGTGCCAGCAATGTTTCGCGCGCGTCGGAAAACGGCGCCTTGCCGCCTTCAATTCCGGATACATACGTAGCCTCGAGCAGTCTGCCGGCTGCTTCTACACCGAGATCCAGCCCGAGTTCGCGTAACGCGGCCTGTGCCACCGTGCCATAGTCAGGCTCCACAAGGTCGGTCTGTCGTGCGCGCCGCATCGCTTCCTCCATCGCTTGCCAGACGCTCTTCGCGACCAGGGCCGGGTCCGAGTGCGAAAGCCCCAAAGCGCGCAACTCGAACGCTGCGCGCTCAGCAGCCATACGGCGGAACGTCTCGGGCGGTGGGGCCGCACGCGAGTGCCAGAGCGTGTCCCCAATATCGAAAAGGATGGCGCGGAAGGGCATTCCAGCAACGGTGCGGGACATTGTTCGGACGCGCAATCGCCGGGATCGGATCGCCGCGGGGCGTTTTCCGCCGAACGCTTCACGAATCTGCAACGCAAGGCAAGGTACACTGAGCCGCATGCGACTTCGGGCGTCCCGCACCATGCATGTCGAGCCGGTCTTGCCGGCGGCGCTCGAACCGCTCCGCCAACTGGCCAGCAACCTGTTCTGGACGTGGAACACAGACGCCGCGGCGTTGTTCGAGCGTATCGACCGCGAGGCATGGGAATCCACCGGCCACAACCCCGTGCGCCTGCTACAGGTGGTCCCCGTGGCGACCATGGACATGCTCTCCACCGATCATGGCTTTCTCCTCCACCTCCAACGCGTCGCTTCGTCGTTCAACGAATACATGGCGCGACCGAGACAGTTCGAGGCCTCCGGGATGGTCTCCGAGGACACCATCGCCTACTTCTCGCTCGAATACGCGCTCACGGAAAGCCTGCCGAACTACTCGGGCGGCCTTGGAGTGCTCGCCGGCGACCACCTGAAGTCTGCGAGCGACCTTGGTTTGCCGTTCGTCGCTGTCGGCCTGCTCTACCACCAGGGTTACTTTCAGCAGGCTCTTGGGCCGGATGGCTGGCAGCAAGAGGAGTACCACGGAATCGATCTCTCGAGCCAGCCGCTCACACGGATTCGTGACCAGCAAGGCAATCCCACAACTGTCGCGATCCCGCTCGAAGGACGCGACTTGTTGGCGGCAGTCTGGCGACTCGACGTGGGACAGGTTCCGCTCTTTCTGTTGGATACGAACCTGCCCAACAATACGGCGGCGGACCGCGAGATCAGCGGCCGCCTTTACGGCGGCGACATCGAGCTGCGCATCCAGCAGGAGATGCTGCTGGGCATCGGCGGTGTGCGCGCTCTTCAGGCCATGGGCATTCAGCCTTCCGTATGCCACATGAACGAAGGTCACTCCGCGCTGCTCGGCGTCGATCGCATCCGGATGCTCATGGACGAGTCCGGCGTGACGTTCGATGAGGCGCGCATTCCGGTCAGCGCCGCCACCGCTTTCACCACCCACACAGCGGTCGCCGCGGGGATCGATCTCTTCCCAGCCGAATTGATCCGAAAGTATCTCGGCCACTACTACGCGGCCATGGGCCTCGACGCGAAGACCTTCCTCGGTCTCGGCCGGAGCAATCCGGACGACGAATCCGAGCCGTTTTCCATGGCCCTCCTTGGACTCCATCTGAGTGGCTACCGGAACGGCGTTTCGAGACTACACCGATCGGTCTCCCGAAAGCTCTGGGAGTCGGCCTGGCCCCAGTTACCTCAGGACCAGGTCCCGATCGACTCAATCACCAACGGCGTTCATCTGCCGACCTGGGTGGCCCACGAAGTCGGAGACCTGTATGACCGCTACCTGGGGCTTGACTGGCGTGACAATCCGACTCGCGCCGGCCTCTGGGACGAGGTCAATGCCATCCCGGACGAAGCGCTGTGGCAGGCCCACGAACGCCAGCGCGAGCGGCTCATCTACCGCGCACGAGAGGAATCGCGAGAAGTCGCCGTGAAAAGCGGCACCACCTCCACGTCGCCCACCCTTGGGCAGGCGCTGGACCCCAAAGTCCTGACCATCGGCTTCGCCCGCCGATTCGCTGGATACAAGCGCGCGACGCTTCTCTTTCGTGACCTGGACCGGCTCGCTCGCATTGTCAATGACCCACAGCGCCCGGTGCAGTTCATCTTCTCTGGTAAGGCTCACCCCCGTGATGAGGGGGCCAAACAGCTCATCCGAGAAGTGCTTCAGCACAGCCGCATGCCCGAATTCCGCGACCGGCTCGTACTCCTCGAGCGCTACGACGTCGAACTTGCTCGCAGCCTGGTGCAAGGCTGCGACGTCTGGCTGAACACTCCCCTCCGCCCCCTGGAGGCGAGCGGTACCAGCGGCATGAAGGCGACAGCCAACGGCGCGTTGCACCTCAGTGTCCTCGATGGCTGGTGGTGGGAGGCCTATCGCCCCGGGCTGGGCTGGTCCATCGGCCGGGACAGCCTCGAAGATGACCCCGAAGTGCAGGACGCCTTCGATTCGGCGTCGCTCTACGACCTGCTCGAAAACGAAGTCACCGGCAGCTTCTATACGCGCGATCCGGACGGTGTCCCTCGCGATTGGGTTCGCCGCATGAAGCTCTCCATCGGTGAGTATTCCCCGGTCTTTAACACTAGCCGAATGGTGGCGGAGTACGCGCGGAAGGCCTACGCGCCCGCCGCCGCCAGCTGGCGCAGGCTGCGCCAGGACAACCTCGCGCCCGCCCGCGACCAGGCGCAGTGGCTGAATCGCGTGGCCTCCGCATGGGACGGCGTGAGGGTCCTCGCTGTCGAGGACAACGCTGGCGACGATGTCCTCGCCGGCACCACCATTGAAGTCACAGCGCGCGTCAGTTCGGCCAGCCTTGGCCCCGCGGACCTCCGCGTAGATATCCTCCACGGCACGGCAAACCCAATGGGTGACCTTGTCGCCGAACACGAAACGCCGATGAAGCTGCTACAGCAATTCGAAGATGGCAGCAGCGTCTTCTGCGGGACATTCGTACCGGAACAGGGCGGGAATATGGGCTACGCCATCCGCATCCTCCCCTGGCATCCTGACCTGCACAGCCCGTTCGTCACCGGGCTGGCCCACTGGGCCTGAGGAGCGCAATGCCGGGAAACGCCACCATCGTCCTGCACACCCACCTCCCTTACTGCCGGCTGGCAGGCCTCTGGCCACATGGTGAAGAGTGGCTGCACGAGGCGATGCTGGAGTGCTACCTGCCGCTGATAAAGGCCTTCACGCGGCTCTCGAAAGAGGTCTCCGGCGAACTCGGCGTGACCATTAACATGACACCCATTCTCGCCGAGCAGATCGCCGACCCCTTGATGCGCGACCACTTCCGCATCTACCTCGCCGATAAAATCGAGCGGGCTAAGGCGGATGTCTCTCGCTTCGGTGATTCGCCCGGTCTCCTCGGGACAACGGCCAGCTTCCACCTCGATCGCTTCGAAGGGGTCCGCAGCTTTTACGAAGACGAGATCGCCGCTGACCCGCTGACGGCGCTTGCCGCCCTTGAGGATAGCGGCCACATCGAAATCGCCACCTGCGCGGCCACTCACGGCTACCTTCCACTCCTCCAGGATGAAGCCGCCGTCCGCTTTCAGGTGGAGACGGGGGTCGCCTCGCACGTTCGGAACTTCGGCCGCAAGCCTCGTTCCTTCTGGTTGCCCGAATGCGCCTACAAGCCCGGCCTCGAGCGTTTTCTCGAAGAGGCCGGGATCAAAGTCTTTTTCGTTGAGACCCACCTGGTCACGGGCGGCGCCGCCCGGGGCAAGGCGCTCGGAGGGATGGTTGGGCCGTATCCCGCACTAGCTCCTCAAGACGCGGCCCGTCCCGTGCGCCTCGAACCGCACCTCGGCACCACCTTCCGCCCGTACTACGTCGGAAGCTCCGAGGTCTCGGTGCTCGCGCGCAATGAGCGGAGTGGTCTACAGGTCTGGTCCGCCGCCAACGGCTATCCCGGTGACGCAGCGTATCGGGAGTTCCACCGCAAGGACGCCATCTCCGGACTCCATTACTGGCGCGTGACTGGAGAACGCGTCGAGCTTGGCGATAAGGCGGAATACGACCCGGACGTCGCTTCGCTCCGAGCCGTGCAGCAGGCCCAGCACTTCCGCGAGGTCGTGAAATCGGAACTCTTCGCATATGAGAACGGCACCTTCGAAAGCGGCGTCCACGATCAGGGTTCGGTAGTGGCCTCTTATGACACCGAACTGTTCGGCCACTGGTGGATGGAGGGCGTGGAGTGGCTCGAAAACGTAATCCGCAACCTCGCAGCGGACGACGACGTGAACCTCATCTCAGCCGGCAAACTCGTCCAGGAACAGCCACCGACGGAGTCGATCGTCCTCCCCGAAGGGTCGTGGGGCGCCGGAGGCGATCATCGCACGTGGCTGAACGCAGACACCGCCTGGACCTGGCCGGCGATCTACGAGCGTCAGGCGCGTGCCGCCAACCTCCTGGCCGAACCCAACCCGTCCACTCAGCAACTCGCCCGTGAGCTGCTCCTCCTTCAATCCTCCGACTGGCAGTTCCTGATGACCACCGGGCAGGCTCGTGATTACGCGATCGAACGATTCAACAGCCACGCGGAGCGCTTCGACGCCCTGGCCAACGCAATAGAGTCCAACGACCCGCGCCTCGGACCGCTCCTGAAAGACTTCGAGTGGCTGGACAACCCGTTCCCTCAGATCGACCCGCTTGGCTATCATGGCCCTGTCCCGGTGGCGAAAGCTCAGGGATGAGGAATCTGCAACAAACGCGATGACCTACTGGGCTCAACTTCTCCACTTCTATCAGCCCCCAACGCAGACGCACGAAATCTTGAGGCGTGTAACGGATGAGTCGTACCGCCCGCTGATCGGCGTCCTCAGGGAGCACCCAGAAGTAAAGCTCGCCGTCAACATGAACGCCGTCCTCACCGAGCTACTGCTCGAGCACGGCCTCTGCGATGTGGTTGACGGGTTGCGGGAACTGGCGGAACGCGGCCAGGTAGAGTTCGTGGGCAGCGGCAAGTTCCACCCGATCCTGCCGCTCATCCCGGAGGGCGAGCGCCAACGCTCGATTGCGGAGAACGCGGCCGCTAACGCCTCCGCGTTCGGAGAGTGCTGGAAGCCGCGGGGATTCTTTCCGCCCGAACTCTGTTTCAGTTCTGCGATCACCCCCTTGGTCGCCTCCGCCGGTCACGAGTGGCTGATCCTCAGCGGCGTGGCCAGCCCATCGCCCTGGCCGATCGACCACGTCTACCGCACTGGGGCAGATGGCCACACCCTCGCCGCCCTCTTCCGCGACGACTCGCGCAGCAACCGCATCTCCTTCCGCGAGACGAACGCTGCCGACTTCGTCGATGACCTCTCGCGGGTGGGCGACGGCGCCCCGGCCTACGTGCTCACCGCCATGGACGCGGAAACGTACGGCCACCACATTCGTGGCTGGGAGCGCCAGTTTCTCGCCGCCACCTTCGACATGATCGCCGCGCAACCGCAAAAGCTCCGCGACTGCCACCGCAGTCGCGTCGAGGCCGTCCGCCCGAGTGCACTGCTCGACCTCTTCCCCGCGGGGCCGGTCATCGAACCGCTCGCCTCTAGCTGGAGCACCAGCCAGGAGGACATCGAGCACCACAACCCCTACCCCCTCTGGCGGTCCCCCGGTAACGCAGTGCACACGCTCCAGTGGGAGTACGTCGATCACTGCCTCGGTCTGCTCGAAGTGGCCAAAAGGCACGCCACTAACGAGCCGTCCCGCAAGTTCGCACATATCGCCGACCAGAAGCTCCAGCCTGCCCTCCACAGCTGCCAATTTTGGTGGGCCAGCCGCCGCCCGATGTGGGACGTTCCCATGGTTCACCGCGGCTTCCTCCTCCTCAACGAAGTCATCCTGTTCGCCTCCAAGGCGATCCACGAAGGCAGCGGCAACGCACGCATCAAGCAAGAGGCGTGCTGGCGCCTGGCGGCGGCGAACGAAACGCGGGCCCAACTCGAACGCGAACTGTTCGCCAGCTCACCATGAAAATCCTCTTCGCCTCCGCCGAAGCCGCCCCTTTTTCGAAAGTTGGGGGCCTCGCGGACGTTGCGGCTGCCCTGCCGCAACGGCTCCGCGAAATTGGCCACGACATCCAGGTCGTGACGCCCTGTCATCCCAGCGCCCGGCGGGCATTCGAAGCCGCCCGCGCACGCCGGTCGCTCTTGATCCCCTTCCCGGGCGAGCCCAGGGAGGTCGAGATCGCGACGGTGAACGGCATCGGCGACGTCCCCGTCCACCTCGTGCGCGATCCCGAGGCGTTTGACCGCGTGAACGTCTACGGCGAGGTGGACGACCTTGCGCGCTACCAGTCGTTCTGCCGCGTGATCCTCGAAATGCTTAAGCAGGACGAATGGAAGCCGGACATTCTTCACCTGAACGACTGGCACACTGCCCCATGCGCCTTTGCATTGCGCAATCTCTCGTGGTCCAACCCCGGCCTGCGCGGCATCGCCTCCGTCTTCACCATCCACAACCTCCGTTACCGCGGCCCGGATGAGTTCAACGACTTCCTTAGTCAGGCGATCTACTACAGCGACATGATCACCACGGTCAGCCCGAACTACGCCCTCGAGATCCTGACTCAGGAGTTCGGCGAAGGTCTTGAGCCCTTGCTTGGCCTTCGTGCAGACCACCTCGCTGGCATCCTCAACGGGCTCAACACGGATCTCTTCAACCCGCGCACCGACCCCCACCTCACCCACCAGTACGACCTCAGCAGCATCGAAGAACGTCAGCTAAACCGTGCCGCCCTGCGGACCGAACTGAAGATCCCGGAAGCGGCTGGCCCGCTTGCCGCCATGGTCACCCGCCTGACCGAACAGAAGGGCGTCGATCTGGTCATCCAGGCCTTGCCCGACCTCCTCGCCGCGGATGTTCAACTGGTCATCCTGGGGGACGGCGACCCGTGGCTGAAGAAAGAACTGGCACGGTTGGAGGATGCCCATCCAGGCCGCGTCCGCCTCGCTCCGCGCTTCGATGACGGCCTGGCGCGACGCATCTACGCCGGCTCCGACGTCTTCTTGATGCCATCGCGCTACGAGCCCTGCGGGCTGGGCCAGCTGATCGCCATGCGCTACGGTAGCGTGCCAATCGGCCGCCGCACCGGGGGCCTTACGGACTCGATTTTCGACCTCGACGAACACCCCGAATCGCCCACCGGCTTCCTCTTCGACGAGTTCAGCAGTCCGGGTTTTGCGGGCGCCTTCGAACGTGCCGCCCTTGCCTTCCGTGACCCCGAGACCTGGCGGAAATTGCAAACCGCCGGCATGAGCCACGACTTTTCCTGGAACGCCTCCGCGAAGCACTACGTCGATATCTATGTGGCAGCGCTCCGGTCGCGAGGCGTGGTCCCGCTGGAGTGAGCCGGATGCGTCCCCGCGCCGCTGGTACACTCCGCCCATGAGCCTTGAACCCACGGCTAGTCCCTCGACCTTGCTTGTCGTCGGTCTCGGGCCTGGCTCTCCGGCGTTGCTCACCCAGGAGACGCGCCAGGCGCTCGACAGCGCGCCCCGCGTCATCCTCCGCACCCGCCATCACCCGACCGTGGCGGCGCTGAGCAAGCAATCGGCAGGCTGGCAGGATTGCGATGACCTTTATCAGCAGGAGCTGGGATTCGACGCCGTCTACGCCGCCATCGCGGAGCGCGTCCTCACCAGCGCGCTTGAGGAACCAACGGTCTACGCCGTACCCGGACACCCCCTGGTAGCCGAACGCAGCGTGACCGCTATCCTCGTCGCCGCGGAAGGACGCGGAGTGAGTGTGCGCATCCTGCCCGCGCTGAGCTTCGCGGACCTTGCCGCCGTCGCCCTGCGCATCGACCTCGGAGCCGTCCAGCTCTGCGACGCCCTGGACCTCCGTATCGATGCCCAACGCCCGGCGCTCATCAGCCAGGTCTTCGACCGCGACGCCACCACGGCGCTCAAACTGCGACTGCTCGACAGCTACCCCGCGGGCCACGAGATTACGGTCCTCAGTGCCCTCGGGACGGCGGAGGAAGCGATGCGCACGGCGCCTCTCTCGGAACTGGACCATCGACCCTTCGGCTTTCTCGACTGCCTCTACGTCCCGGCCCTTGCTGCGCTTGATGACGTCCGTCGCTTCGATGGGCTGGCCTACGTCATCGAACGCCTTCACGCGCCCGAAGGCTGCCCCTGGGACCGCGAGCAGACCCACGGATCACTCCGCCCGCATCTGCTGGAAGAGAGCTACGAAGCGCTGGAGGCGATCGACTCGGGGGACCCCGCGCGGCTGACCGAGGAGCTTGGCGATGTCCTGCTCCAGGTCCTCATGCACGCCGCGGTCGCTGAGCGCCTCGAGGAGTTCACTTTCGCCGACGTTGCTGAACAGATCACTCGCAAGCTCATTCGCCGCCACCCGCACGTCTTTGGAGAGGCCACCGCCAGTACCTCCGACGAGGTGTACCAGAATTGGGAAGCGTTAAAGCAAGCCGAGAAGCCGCGATCATCCGTGCTCGAAGGAATCCCGAGCACACTGCCCGCGCTCGCCGCTTCGCAGACCATCCAAGGCCGGGCCCGCCGCATCGGATTCGATTGGCCGGACATCGAAGGCCCGCTCGCCAAACTCCAGGAGGAGATCGGCGAGTTCGCCCGCGCCGAAAACGCTGTCGAGCGCGAAGACGAATTTGGCGACATCCTGTTCGTGGCCAGCAACATCGGCCAACGGCTCGGCATCGATGCCGAACAGGCGCTGCGCCTCGCCAACCAGAAGTTCCGCAGCCGCTTCGGCATCATGGAACGCCGCGCAACCGAACTGGGCACGGACCTCAAGTCCTTGACCTCGGAGGAACGCGACGCCCTCTGGGACGAGGCCAAGGCGGAACTGCGGATCGCTGGAGCCAAGCCGATCGCCTGACGGTTGTATCGCCTTGGCGGCCCCTGTACCCTTGCACTATCCGAAACATAGTAATGGAGAACCTCATGCCGCAAGCCGCCCAATCGGTCATCACCCTGGACCGCTTCACCAAGGGAAAGACCTTTCAGGAGTATCTGGACAGCGGGATCCGGAACCGCGAAATCTTCGAGCGCAACTACCAGGACCTCACCGTCTCCGACTCCCAGAAGACTGCTCTCAAGGAACTCGCGAGCAAGCCGGACGGGCTCCACCACGTGGTTGTTATCGGCGAAGACTGGTGCCCGGACGTCTACCGCGGCGCGGGCGTGGCCCAGAAGATCGCCGAGGCTGCCGGCGTCGAGCTTCGCTTCTTCGAACGCGACCAGAACAAGGATATGATCGCCGAGTACCTCAAGGGAGGCGAGTTCGAATCCATCCCCGTCTTCGTCTTTTACGACGCAAAGGGAGGTGAACTCGGCCACTTCATCGAGCGCCCCGCGCTCGCCAACGAACAGATTCACCAGACGCGCGAAGTGCTCGGCGACACGTCACCCGAGGGAATCGCTCGAACACTCGGCCACGAGCCTTCCGAAGACGAGCTCAAGGACGCCCGTGCCGCCGCCCGCGAGCGCTACCTGGATTGGCAGAACGGCCCCACCTGGGCGGGCTGGCGGGACGCCACTGTCGATGAGGTGATCACCCTCCTCCAAGGCGCCGTCAAATGAGCATCACTTCGCACTAAATCTTGCGGCACGCCCGCCGTCCCGTTAGATTCCGCCACAGATGCAACGGAGAGCCAGGCCGTCAAAACCCACATGGGTGGCCTGGCTCTTTTCTGCCTTGCTCTTGCTCGCGCTCTTCGCCGCCTACGTCTTCGTCGTTCACAGGGTGGTCGGTACGGATGTACCCGTCGGCCAGGACGCGATGAGCGAGCGTGACACGATCTACTTCAGCATCCACCTTGGCATCATCGTCATCGGCTGCCTCCTCGGCTTCATCCTTGGAAAGTGGCTGAACGGACTTGGCGCGGCGTTGGCCCTCCTCTTCTTCGTCGTCCTCGTCTCATCACTCACCGCCACCCAGGTGGTCACCTACAAGCTGGCCTGTAGCGGCGGCCAAAACGACATCGTCCGCCACTGGACCTGTTAGCCGGAGAGCACGTCTTCGAGGTCTTCGAGGCGCGAAATTACGGCCAAAGGCGCGCTGTCCGCCGCGTCCTCCTGCCGAAACTCGTGAGTCAGCACTCCCAGCATCCCTACCGACCGCGGCCCGAGAACGTCTTCGCGCACGCGGTCGCCCACAAACACCGTCTCGGCAGAGTCCACCCCCAGTTCGGCGAGCGCCAGGCGGTACAACTCCGGGTGCGGCTTGCGGATGCCCTTCGCGACCGAGTACACCCGCGTATCGAACAGCGGGAGCAGCCCAACGTCGCGCAGATAGGCGTCGAGCAACTCTGGCGCCGTGCTGGTGTTGGAAACGACTCCCAACCTGTACCCCAGCGCTTTCAGCCTCTCCACGCGGGCCAGCCCGGTGGGCGGCATCTGTAGTCGCGAAACGTCCGCCTCGCCAAACGTCCGATTCAGCACTGCAAGCTCGCCCGGCTGAGCATCGAACAGCGGCGCCATCAGCTTCTCCAACCCCGGCTCGTCCGTCACGCCCACCTTCGAATCGGCAGCAACGCGCACTCCAAGTTGCTCGACGAGCCGAACGGCGAGGGCAAGCGCTTCTCGCTGCGTGATGCCCCGCTGCTGGGCTAGCACAGGCGCCAGCCGCGGCGGCATTTCGGGCATCGGCTGTAGGCCGATCAGCGTGTCCCCAAGGTCGAACAAGATGGCGCGGACCTTCACTCCGCCGGCGCCGCGATGTTCCAGGGCCGTACGCGCCTGGGCGTAATGCGCAGCACCACCCTCTCGTTCGCGGCCATGCGCTGGGCCATCCACGGCGGCAGCTCTGGGCCGAGGTATCTGCGAGCGATCGCTGCCATCAGGGCCTTTTCGGGATCCTCTACGACCGCGGCATCGCCCTCAATGGCAACGCCGCGGTAGGGCATCGTCTTCGTATCGACGATGAACGAGACGCGAGCATCCGCGCGTGCGTTCTTCGCCTTCGGCCTGTCTGCGGGCGTGGAGATAATCACCTGGCCTTCGTGCACCCCGAACCACACCGCCGAAGTCACCGGGCCGCCTGCCCGGCCCATGGTTGAAAGCACAGCCGGCACCGTCATCGATTCCAGGAATTCGAGCACTTCTGGCGGCAGATCGTCCCTCAGCATCGGCGTGTCAGTCGGTCCATCGGCCCGCATTCTTCGGCCCCGCGAACATTGAGGTCAAGGCCTGTAGACCCCGCGCCATACTCTTGGCAAGATCGGCAGACAAATATGAATACACCCGTGACTCCATACGTCCTGGCGGGGCGCATCTTCTCCATCCTCGGCATGGGCCTTACAGCTGCCTGCGCCATCCTGCTGTTCATCATCCCCGCATGGTTTTGGGGCCTCGTGATGACCCTCGCCTTCTTCCCCTTCCTCGGTCTGATCTTCCTCGTCGAACGCTACTCCGCCGCCCACGGCCTGATTGGCCCGGAACCGCCAACCGAAAGTGATTAGCTGGCGTTTCGCGGCCGTGGCCCTCGCGGCATGGTTCGTTGCCGGCTGTGGGGCTTCGGCGATCCGAGGCGAAGCATCGACCGGCCTCGAAAACCAGGTTTGCCTTCAGCAGGATGTCCCCGCCGACTTCCACCGCCAAACCTCCGGAGATTTCACCGCGCAGAACCTCGCGGACCTCGGCCCAAGCCCAGAGCAGCGCCTGCGCCAGCTCGCGGCTGCTGGGGTAAGGGGCGGCCACTTCGCCTACTGGAAACAGACCGTCGGCAGTCCACCGTTCGACCCGCCGCTGGACATTATCTGCCAGGCCCTTAAATTTGATTCCGATGCCCACGCGACAGCCTTCGTCCGGGCTATCCGCCCGGACCCGGCGGACTTGGCGACCACCGCCCTGACCTGGCTCCCAGACGGTGCTCGGACGGTCTTCGAGGAACCGGCAATGTTCTCGTCGGCCGCTCGCGCCTTCGCCATCCGTGCCGAAGACAGCCAGACTTCCGTCGATATCAACGCCGTCGTCCTGCCAGATGGCCGCTTCGTGCGCACCGTCTACCTCGGCGGGAACGGGCGCCGAGGAACGATCATCGACGCGGTCCGAGTACAGCAACAGATGGCCGCCCGGCTACGCTGAACGCAAGAAGGACCCTGGTGGGCCCTCCTTCCTGCGCCTGCGCCAAGAGCCGTTATTTCGCTGAATCGCTGATGACCACCGACTGGATGACTACCGGGTCAATGGGCTTGAACCGCGAATCGACCTTCACCTGAGCGATCTGGTCGATTACATCCTGGCCGCTGGTCACTTCGCCGAACGGGTAGAACTTATCGCCAGAGTTGGTGTAGTCGAGGCTCGTGTTGTCCTTCAGGTTGATGAAGAACTGGCTGCCGAAATTTGCCGCGCCGCCGACTTTTGCCATGGAGAGGGTTAGCCGCTTGTTGGAGAGTTGGTTAGGCTCGTCCGCCGTTGTGTAGCCCGGCCCGCCGGTTCCGTCACCTTTGGGGTCGCCGCCCTGGATGACGAAATTCGCCTGCACGCGATGCAGTGTTAGACCGTCGAAGTACCCTTTTTGGGCGAGGAAGACGAAGCTGTTCGCGGTATTCGGCGCCTGGTCGGCGAAGAGCTTGATCTCGAAGTCGCCCTTGTTGGTCTTCACCGTCGCTTTGTACTGCTTCGTCGTCGCGTCGATGACCTGCTCGGCTTTCGCGAACTGCTTGGGGTTCACCGTGGGCGAGGCGCTTGCATCGGCCGTAACGGACGCGTTAGCGGTCGGCGTGGCCGTGGGAAGAGCGTTCGGATTGCCGGTGTCGCGGTTTCGCTGAGTAAAGAATGCGCCCGCCACCATGATTACCGCGATCCCGATGCCGACGATGGAGAACGCCTTCAGGTTCCCGAGGACGTTCATCGGGAAGCCGGGTTTGTAGATATCTTTCGGAGCCGAATTGCCGACCGCATACGACTTGCGGCGCGAGGGCTCCTGGCGCAGGTGTTGCTGCTCCCGGCGAGTCTTTTTGGGCACGTTGAAACCTCATCTGGGGGAAGAACGGCCGTTTGGCCGGTACTGGCAGTATACGAAGGGGTTGGATAGCGGCCAATTGAACGCGAAAAGACACGGTTAGCCTGGGGGCGAGTGGTATCCCAGCCGCTCCAACTCCTGGCGAGTGGCGTCACGGTCATCCCATGGCCGGGATTCACGCCCGTAGACCATCGATTGTTCGTGGCCCTTGCCGGCGACGACGACCATATCGCCGGCCTGGGCCCGGCCCAGCGCTTCAGCGATCGCCTGGCGACGGTCCTCTACTTCGACGAAATCCGTCCCGCGCACTCGTCCAGCAGCCTCGGCGTGCCGTCCAATCTCCCGCACGATCGCCGCGGGGTCCTCGGTGCGCGGGTCTTCGCTTGTGAACACCGCGAAGTCCGCGCCTTCCGCTGCCGCCCTGCCTACACCGAACCGCCGCCCCGGATCGCGTTCGCCTGCCGCGCCAACCACTATTATCAGTTGCCCGCCGGTCACATCACGCAGCACTTCGAGCACCTTCCGCACCGCGTCTCCCGTGTGCGCGTAGTCAACGATCACGCCAAAGGGTTGGCCGCTATCGATCCGCTCCATCCGCCCCGGCACACCCGGGGCCCGCGAAAGCCCGTGGGCGATAGTCTGGACATCCATTCCCGCCGCCAGCCCAACGCCGGCCGCCGCCAGCGCGTTCATCACGTTAAACATCGCCGGCAGCCCCAACTCCACTGCCGCCATCCCCTTGCGGGTGACCAGCCGGAATGCGCTGCCATCGGCCCGCAAAGCGATGTTGCGGGCCGTGACATCGACCTCGCGAGCGTCCAGCCCGAACCGCACGACCTCCGCACCCGAAGCGAGCGCCTGCAGCATGTTCGCCGAGGGGTCATCGGCGTTCGTCACTGCCACCTTGGGCACACCCTTGTCGAAGGACGAGCTGAGTGCTTCGAATAGCTTTCCTTTCGCCTCCCGGTAGGCTTCGAACGTCTTATGAAAGTCCAGATGGTCGCCCGTGATGTTCGTGAAAGCGGCGATGTCGTACTCGACGTGGTCCAGCCGGTGCAACGCGAGTCCGTGGCTAGTCGACTCCACGATCGCGAAGTCGCAGCCGACGTCCACCATGCGCCGGAGCAGGCCCTGGACTTCCGGGGCCTCGGGCGTCGTCATGCGCTCCGCGACGTGCCCCGATTCGCCTGGCAGGTAGGTGTCGACCGTGCCAAGGCGCCCCACGCGGGCACCTGACGCCTCAAGGACGGAGGTGAGAATGTGCGAAGTCGTCGTCTTGCCGTCCGTGCCGGTGATGCCCACGACCACCAGTTCTCGCCCGGGGTGTCCGTGGAACCACGCCGCCGCCTGCGCCAGAGCCACGCGTGTGTCATCCACGGCGATCACCGCCGTCCCAGCGGGCAGGTCTTTCCACGCCGCGGCGTGGTCACGCTGGGCGATTACCGCCGCAGCGCCCGACCCCGCAACCTGCGGAAGATACGCATGCCCGTCCACCGTGAATCCCGGCACCGCCACAAACAGCGCCCCGGAGCCCGCCAGACGCGAATCGTGTTCAACCGCCGACACCACTGTTTCGGGCTCGCCACGCACCAGTTCGGCGCCAGGAAGCTCAGTCAACAGCGAAGCCAGGGTTTGAGGGTCAGTCATCGGTTCTCCAGGGTGTCGGGGTGCGCCCCCATGGTACCCGCGGCAGCCGTCACCAAACAGCCACAGCCTGGTCCAGCACCGCCAGCACCCTCGGCAGCTCGGCGGCCCGCTGCCGATTAACGCTAATCGCCGGAGCGGGCGCCCGAGACCGTCATCCCCGGGACTGCCGCGCAGACATCCAGGAAATTCGTCAGCATTCGCGCCGTCGCGCCCCAAATCAGGTCGTCGCCCCACTGGTACGAAGAAAACACATACTCGCGGCCGTTGATCAGCCGCCGGTCCGGCACCAGAGTCGATGGCTCCAGCAGGTGTGCGAGCGGCACCTCGAGCAGATACGCCACCTCGTCGTCGCTGAACCGCCATTCGTACGGATAGCGGCTGAGCCAGCCCACGAACGGCGTCACGCGGAAATTGGAGACCGTGACCATGTCGTCCAGCTGTCCCAGCACTTCGATATCCGACGGCGCCACACCGATCTCTTCGTGCGTTTCGCGAAGTGCCGTCGCCAGGGCATTCGCATCCTCGAGGTCCGTGCCACCGCCTGGAAAACTGATCTGCCCCTTGTGGTCGCGAACGCTCTCGGTGCGCTTCTGAAACACGATGTTCGGCCCGTCCGGGTGGGCATGAAGGAGTAGGAGAACACCTGCCCCGGGAACACCGGGGTCATCGTCGATCAACTGCGGGCTGTAGGTCGCCAGGGCTGCCTTCAGAGCGTCCTTCATCGCACGGCGACCAGGTGCCGCCGCCGCGTCGATTCGCGCAGCTCGTCCCAAATCAGCCGGTTGAGAAGCTCCGGCTCGTCGCCCTCCACGCCATCCACGGCCGCGTGGACATCTGTCAGCCGCCGCCGCAATTCGTCGTTTTCGGTTTGCAGCGCCGAAAGCCGCAGGTCCGTCGCCGGGATACGGTCGACTACCTCGTTGATGCGGGCGTGCAGGATTTCGTCCCGGATGACGAGACGGGCGCGCTCCAGGAGTCCCGTTACCGCCACGTTCTCCTCCACCAATCGCGAGGCGGCCCGATCCCACTCTTGCGCAAGGACCATCGAAAGCGCCGCCGAAAGGCCACTCGTCTGTTGCCCGAATGCCGTGCCGACTTCCGGCGCCAGCATCCCCAGCGCGCCCGCCATCGCTAACAACACCCTCTGCGGCTCAGGCTTCATGAGCCCCTCCCCAACGACCGCAACACGGCCTCATCGGTCCCATTGATCAGCATGTACGCCGCGTAGGCCAGGATCAGCTCCGAGCTGCGGCCATCGTTGAACGACTTCGCGCCGGTGAGCCAGATGCCCTGCGCCTTGACCCCCGTGAAGACATCCCACCAGTGCAACGCTTCGAGGTCCACTTTAAGCCCGCTGGCCCGCTCGTAGACCTGAATGCACTCGTCACGAGCGATCAGTCCACGGTCCCACAGTTCGTGGACCGCCCAGGCCAGGTCCTCGATCGGGTCTCCCAGGTGCGCCATCTCCCAATCGAGCACCCCGTGGATGCCCTCCTGCGAATAGAGAAAGTTGCCCACCCGGTAGTCGCCGTGCACAACGGTGATGCGCTGCGCGGGCGGTGGCGGGTTCTTGCGCAGCCAGCGAATCCCTGCCCGCACGATCGGCTGCGGGCTGATCTCGTTGCGGTCGATCATCTCTTCCCAGTAGCTCACCTGTTCTGTCCAGGCGGAGTCGGCGGTGGGCGCCTCCACCACCTTTGCGATCCCGCTCTCTCGCCAGTCGAAGCTGTGGATCGCGCCGAGCACCTCGAACATCCTCCGCCCAATCATCTCTTTCGATGCGGCGTAATGCGGCTCGCTGATGTTCCGAACGTTCGTTTCACCGACGTTAATGCGATCCATGATGAAGAACGGCGCGCCAAGGTGCGTGAGGTCCGATTCCAACCAGCGCATTGCGGGGACCGGAACGTCTGTACCATGAAATGCGCTGTAAAACGCGTACTCCACCACCCGGTCGGATTCCACCAGGCTCGCGGGCGGGTCCATCCGCAGGACGAACGGAGCGTTCTTCTTGGCGCCGCCCTCGGCCCAAACGGCATCGAACATCCACGTCTCGCGAGATGCTCCGCCCGGGATGCGCGACAGCTTGGCGATCGTTACCCCGTCGTCGCTTCTCAGCCGGTCAGAGAGAAATTTTGAGAGTTGCGATTCCACTGCCCGAATCCTGTCGCGGGCTCCCATCACTGTCAAACGAACAGCTTGCAGTCCTAGATGGTGCCCTTCGTGCTTGGGACGTCGCCGCCGCGACGTGGATCCACCTGCACGGCAGCATCCAGAGCTCGCGCTATCGCCTTGAAGCACGCTTCCACCTTGTGGTGGTCGTTGACTCCCGCAAGCGTCTTCACGTGCAAGTTCATCTTCATTGCGAACGCGAACGACTCCAGGAAATGGTCGAACAGGTCCGGCGGCATGCCGCCGATCTCCCTGCCG
>JBDSJC010000311.1:0-3386 GCA_039917655.1 Tepidiformaceae bacterium | reverse complement strand
TCGTTCGGCATTGTCCTCACCTCCTTCCTGCTTGAGATCAACAAGGCGGGACTCCACCAGGAGTCCCGCCTCGGTTGTCTAACCCTTTCCGTTCCCTCACCCGCACTTGTTGTAGAAACAGTTGTGGCAGGCGAGGCACCCCTCCGCGTAGTAGAGGACCGACCCGCATTCCGGGCAGCCGACACCGCTCGCCACCGCCTCCGAATGTTTCTTCGCATCGATGCTCGTATTCGTGCTCGCGACCACCTGGTCGACCGGGATGAGCGTCGGCTGGACGGCGGCGTTGCCCGGGTCGAACTTCAGCTCCAGCCAGCGGAACACGTAGTCCACAATGCTCGTCGCGATCGGGATCTGCTTGTTGCTCGTCGGGCCGCTCGGTTCGAACCGCGTGTTACGCAGTTTGGAAGCGAGTTCGTTCAGCGGTACGCCGTACTGCAACGAGTAGCTGGTGAGCATCGCCACGGTATCCATCAACCCGCTTACCGTTGAGCCCTGCTTGTTGACGTTGATGAAGACTTCGCCGGGGGTGCCGTCTTCGAACAGGCCCACCGTCATGTAGCCTTCCTGCTCGCCGACTCGGAACTTGTGGGTGATCGCCTGGCGCTCATCCGGCAGCCGGCGGCGCACAGGGCCCATGTGCTGCGTGAGCAGCGCCTGGGCGGCCTCGACGGCCTTCTCGCCGTCGCTCTTGTCCTTGTCGGCGTGCTTTAGCACCTGGAGGTCACGCGAACCGTCGCGATAGATGGTGATGCCCTTGCAGCCCGTGCGGTAGGCCAGCTCGTAGGCCGTGCGGACGTCGTCAACGGTGGCCGTGTTCGGGAAGTTGATCGTCTTCGAAACGGCGTTATCGGTCGCTTCCTGGAACGCCGCCTGCATGCGCACATGCCAGTCCGGGCTGATGTCGTGGGCGGTGACGAAGGTGTCCTTCACCCACTGCGGCACTTCCGCGCGTTCGGCGAGGTGGCCGCCCTCAGCAAGGAAGCGGATCAGCTCCTCACTGTGGAACCCCTCTTCCTTCGCGATGGCTTCGAACTGCTCGTTTACTTCGGGGAGCTCGGTGCGCTTCGTCGGGTCGTCCTTGTCCAGGTAGTGGGAACGGATGAACGCCAGCGCGAACACTGGCTCAATCCCGCCTGAGCAGTCGGCGATGATGCTCAGCGTCCCCGTCGGGGCGATCGTCGTGCGGGTCGAGTTTCGCATCGGGCGCGGGCCCTCGGTGCCGCGCGGGCCGTAGATCGAGTCCGCCCAGTCCGGGAAGTTGCCGCGCACGGTGGCGAGCTGCTGCGAAGCGGAGTCCGCTTCCTTCTGGATGAAGCTCATCACTTCTCGCGCGAGGTCCAGCGCCTTCTCGGAGCTGTAGGGGATGCGCATGTCGATTAGCAGGTCCGACCAGCCCATCACACCGAGCCCGATCCGCCGGATCGCCAGCGACGTCTCCTGGATCTCGGGGATCGGGTAGTGGTTCATTTCGATCACGTTGTCGAGCAGGTGGACGGTGCGCCGCACAACCTGCCGCAGGTGCGTCCAATCGAGCTCCTTCGAACCTGGAGCGCCGCTGGTGAAGTGCCCGAGGTTGATCGAGCCGAGGTTGCAGGAATCGTACGAATAGAGCGGCTGCTCGCCGCAGGGGTTGGTCGATTCCACCGGACCGCGCTTCGGAACCGGGTTCGCGCGCCCATCGTTGATGCGGTCGATGAAGATCACGCCGGGGTCGCCGTTCTTCCAGGCGTGCTCGAACATCGTCTCCCAGATCTCGCGGGCGTCGCGCTTGTAAACCGGTTCGCCGCTCTTCGGGTTGATGATGTCATAGGTCGTCCCCGCTTCGACCGCCTGCATGAAGGCATCTGTCACGGCCACGCTGATGTTGAAGTTCTGTAGCGTGGTCATGTCGGACTTCATTTCGATGAAGAGATCGATGTCCGGGTGATCGATTCGCAGGATGCCCATGTTGGCGCCTCGCCGCGTACCGCCCTGCTTGATCGCCTCGGTGGCCGCGTCGAACACTTTCATGAAGGAGACCGGTCCGCTCGCCACGCCCATGGTGGACTGCACGCGGTCGTTCGCTGGACGGAGGCGTGAGAAGGCGAAGCCCGTGCCGCCGCCAGACTTGTGGATGATCGCCGTGTGCCGGATCGCTTCGAAGATGCCGTCGATCGAGTCCGGCACGGGGAGCACGAAGCAAGCAGAGAGCTGCTGTAGCTCGTGACCGGCGTTGACCAGCGTCGGCGAGTTCGGCAGGAAGTCCAGCGAGGCCATCAGCCGGTAGAAGCTCTCTTCGGCGGCGGCGCGGTCACCCTCGGTGCCGCCGAATTTCAGCTCGGCCTCGGCAAGGTTGCGCGCCACCCGCCGGAAGCACTCGTCCGGCAGTTCGATCGCATCGCCCTTGTCGTTGCGCTGGGCGATTCGCCGCTCCATCACGACCTTGGCATTATCCGAAAGCGGCGTCGGCTCGAACCCACCAGAGCCAAGACCAGACTCTTCGCGAGACGTTGTAACCATGGTTTTCCTCCCGTGGCTGCCATCCGGCAGACCTTTCAGTATAGAACACTTGTTCGCAGAATCAAGATGGTTCGCTAGTAGGCGGGCTCCCGGAGACCCGCCGCTCGCGCTTCAGCTACCTCGGCGCTCTGCCTGTCCCTATTCGTCAACTGCCCGACCCCACGAAGTGGTGGCTCTCGACATCGTGCAAGAGCCTCGGAACAGACGGATCTGGTTCATCGCCAGGAAGCGCCAGTTGGAGCGTCTTCTCCTCCAGCGTGGGGATGCGTCCGGTCTCGAGCGCGTCCACCGCCTCTTTCAGCGACTCGATATCGGTGAACGCGCGATAGACCGAGGCAAACCGGATGTAGGCGATGTGGTCCAGCCGCCGCAGGGCGTCCATCGCCAGCTCACCGACGAACGTCGATGGGACCTCTGGCCGGCCGTCCGAAGCGACGCGTGACTCGATCTCCAGTGTCACGATCTCAAGCTGAGCGGCTGATACGGTGCGCTTCTCGCAAGCCTTGCGCAGGCCGGCCAGCAGCTTTTCGCGGTTGAAGTCTTCACGGCGGCCGTCCTTCTTCACTATGAGGACCGTGGAGAGCTGTACCGTTTCGACAGTCGTAAACCGTTCTCCGCAGGCGATGCACTGCCGCCGCCGTCGGATGCCGTCGTCGTTCGCCCGGCTGTCGGTTACTTTTGAGTCACGGAAGTTGCAAAACGGGCAGCGCACGGTGTTTGCATAATCCTGTAAGAGTGTACGCGAGTGAACAATTCCCTCGCGGCTCGCGCAGTATTTACCCTACATGTTGTGGCTGTCAACCCCCAAAGGCACAACATGTGGTGCGGCGTTACTTCTCGTGCGAATCTGGCGCTGGCCGCAAGCCGCTTTCGTTCCGAAAACTGAT
>JBDSJC010000310.1:0-2915 GCA_039917655.1 Tepidiformaceae bacterium | reverse complement strand
CCACATCGAACGTAGCCACGTCGCACGGGTTGCGCGCATCGACAGCGTGGAATTCGAGCCGAAGGCCGCCTGACCGCCCGGCCTCAGCGCCGGTTCTAGAACTCCACTTGCCAGCGCCATTAGCTCTCGTCGGCGGCGTTCCACCAGCTGAGCAGGATGCCCACCTCGCCCCCGGGCAGGAGCACGGGCGACCCGAGGTCGTGGTCCGCCGGCCATCGCTCCTCGCACTCGACCGTGCCATCTCGGCTGCTCAGACGCGTCATCGGCAACTGCGGACCGCGGCCGCTCCAACGGCTCGCCGCGCGCTGTCGTCCGGTCGAGTGCGTCTCGCACGTTGACGGCCAGAGTTGGCGGCGCTGCGTGGACCCAGAGGATGTCAGCCGGGTCGATTCGGGCACGGGCAAAGGGCATTCCATTCGCGGCTGCGCTCGGGGACCAGGGCTCCCACGTCTCAAGGTTGGCATTCGTCACTTTGCCGTCCTCCTCTCCAGGACGCCCAATCTACAGTCTCCCGCCTTTAATCCTCGCGTTCGCCCGGTCAAGAAGAAATCTGGTGGTTCGTTTGGGGGCAAGGCGGTACGCTGTTTCGGAATACGTTGTTGGGCGACGCCGGGCTTTCGGGTCAAATCTATGGCGCCGCATGTTGGAGAATCCCTTTTGGTTACCCCCGTCAGCATGAAACAGCTCCTGGAGGCCGGCGTTCACTTCGGCCACCAGACTCGCCGCTGGAACCCGAAGATGCGCCAGTTCATCTTCACCGAGCGCAACGGCATCCATATTATCGACCTTCAGCAGACCGTCACCCGGCTGGACGGCGCGATCAACTTCGTGCGCGACGTTGTCGCGAACGGCGGCGACGTGCTGATTATTGGCACGAAGAAGCAGGCCCGCGAAACCGTCGAGATGGAGGCGGAGCGTGCGGTTCTGCCGTTCGTGAACAACCGTTGGCTTGGCGGCACACTGACGAACTTTCGCACCATCCAGAGCCGCGTCCGGCACCTTGCCAACCTTGAGAGTTCGGTCGAGCGCGGCGACTTTTCGCGCATGACGAAGAAGGAGCAGCTCGATATCTCGAACGAGATCGAGCGCATGAACCGCTACTTCGGCGGCATCAAGAATATGGACCGCCTGCCCAGCGCGGTGTTCATCATCGACACCGTGAAGGAAGCGATCGCCGTCGCCGAATGTACGCGGCTGAGCATCCCCATCGTCTCCCTGGTGGATACGAACTGCGACCCGGACCCGGTGACCTACCCGATCCCCAGCAACGACGACGCGATCCGGGCGATCAAGCTGATCCTCGGTAAGATGGCGGACGCCGCTATCGAAGGCCGGGCGGCTCGCGAATCGGGAGCAGGGGTAGGCGCTCACGGCGACGAATTCTCGCGCGCCGCGGAAGCGGACGCCGGGCTGGAATCGGGCACCTACTCAGCTTCCCCGGAAGAGACCGCCGACGCGACGAACGAAGCATCGGTGACCGTCATCTCAGCACAGGCGCAGGCCAATGTGGCGCGCACCGACGCGCAGGAGTAACGAAGGCTCGTGGAAATCACTACAACAATGATCAAAGCGCTCCGGGAAACGACCGGTGCAGGGGTGATGGACGCCAAGCGCGCGCTCGAAGAGGCCGACGGCGACACGGCCAAAGCGAAAACTATTCTTCGCGAAAAGGGCGTGGCCGCCGCGGCCAAGCGCTCCGACCGCGAGACCAGCAACGGCGTGGTCGAAAGCTATATCCACGCCGGCGGCCGCATCGGCGTACTCGTGGAGGTGAACTGCGAAACGGACTTCGTTGCGAACACCGAGGACTTCCGTCAGCTCGCGCGAAGCGTGGCCATGCAGGTGGCAGCGATGAACCCCCAGCTCATCTCAGCGGACGAACGCGCTGGAAACCCTCAGCTTGAAGGCAGCGACGAGGAACTTTGCCTGCTCAGCCAGCCGCTCATCAAAGACGGTTCGCGGACGATCGCCGCATTGGTCAGCGAAACGGTGGCCAAGACAGGCGAAAACATACGGATCCGCAGGTTCGTGCGGTTCGAGCTAGGGCGTTAGCTCCCTGGAGGAGAAAGCCGTGCGAGGCCGATACCGACGCGCGCTGGTCAAGTTGAGTGGCGAAGCCCTGATGGGCGACCGCGCATTCGGTATTGACGCGAAGACGGTTGAGAACCTCGCGCAGCAGATCCGCCGGGCGGTGGACGCCGGAGTACAGGTCTGCGTGGTCGTCGGCGGCGGCAACTTCTGGCGCGGCGCAACCGTCGCGGAGACCGGCATGGACCGAGCGACCGCGGACTACGCCGGGATGCTAGCGACGATCATGAACGGACTCGCGCTTCAGGACGCGCTGGAGAAAGTGGGTGCGTTCGTCCGCATGCAGACGGCCATCCCGCTCGCGCAGGTTGCCGAGCCGTATATCCGGCGGCGTGCCATCCGGCATCTGGAGAAGGGGCGTGTGGTCATCTTCGCGGCTGGCACCGGCAATCCGTACATGACCACCGACACCGCAGCCGCGTTGCGGGCGATCGAAGTCGATTGCCAGGCCGTGCTCATGGGGAAGAACGGCGTGGACGGCGTCTACAACGCGGACCCCCGGAAAGACCCCACTGCCACGCGCTTTGAACACCTGACCCATATCGACGCCATCCAGCGGAGGCTCGAGGTGATGGATACCACGGCGCTCAGCCTCTGCATGGAGAATCATCTGCCGATCATTGTGTTCGATGTTAGCGCGCCAGACGCGATC
This sequence comes from Tepidiformaceae bacterium, assembly GCA_039917655.1. Classification (GTDB taxonomy): domain Bacteria; phylum Chloroflexota; class Dehalococcoidia; order Tepidiformales; family Tepidiformaceae; genus PNKC01. The sequence continues at coordinate 175 of JBDSJC010000310.1, read as the reverse complement.
TACCACGCGCTGATGGGCGACAGCGTGGGCACGGTGGTTTCGGCTCGACCCGAAGTACTTTCCAAGAGCTAAAGACCGGAGGATTCTGGATGGCCGACCCTGATGAGGTCCTGCTGAGCGCGGAAGAGCGAATGGATGGCGCCGTGCAGGCGTTGAAGCGCGAACTGAACGGCGT
>JBDSJC010000309.1:0-2868 GCA_039917655.1 Tepidiformaceae bacterium | reverse complement strand
TTAGGCAGCGAGAGCGAGTTGACGATTGCCAACTATTTTTGGGTCGCCTGATTAACGAGGGTGACAACCCAACCTCGGCCTGCTATCCGGCTACCTAGCTTCCTGTCGAATCCTTTCGTCCCCAGATGCACGGATCATAGCACACACGTTCCCATTCCAAGCGGGACGGGCTTACGCATTGCGCCGCATCGCCACCTGGATGTCCCGCTTTTGGTCCGCTTCCTTTAACTTCTGCCGTTTGTCATAACGCTTCAGGCCCCGGCCCAGGCCCAACTCCACCTTCGCTTTGCCCCGCACCAGATACATCGAAAGGGGCACCAGCGTCAGGCCCTTTTCGCCGAGCATCTCGTTGATCCGCCAGATCTCCTTCTTGTGCAGGAGCAGCTTCCGGTCACGCGTCGCGTTGTGCGCGGAGTAGCCGGCATTCAGATACGGCGCGATGTGGGCGTCCTGGAGCCACACCTCGCGGTTCTTGATCCGTGCGTACGAACCCACGAGCTGCACGTTGTGCTCGCGCACGGACTTGATCTCCGGCCCGGTCAGCACGATCCCCGCCTCGAACTTGGCGATGAACTCGTAGTCGTGCCGTGCCTTGCGGTTCTGGGCGATGGTTGAATCGCTCATACGTCTCTCAGGAAGGAAACGGCCCCGTACCGCGTAGCGCAGCCGAGGCCGTCCATGATTGGATCAGTGTAGCGCGCCCGGCTACTTGCCGTGGAGGATATCGACGGCCTTGAAGAACTGGATATCGCCCTGGTCGATGTAGTTGTCGCGGGTCATCGGAAGCTCGATGTCGGGCTTGATGCCTACGCCTTCGATCTGCTCGCCCTTTGGCGAAAGCCAGCGGCCAACTGACAGGTAGAGCGCGCCACAACCACTGGGGTCGCCGCAGTTCTTCAGCGGTTGCAGCTGGTTGACGGTGCCCTTCCCGAAGCTCCTTGTGCCCACAACCGTTGCCCGGCCGTTGTCGTGCAACGCCCCAGCAAGCACTTCCGAGCCGCTGGCGCTTCCCTTATCCAGCAGGATGACGATCGGGATCTTCGTCGCCAGCCCGCCTGACTTCGCCGTCCAACTCTGCGTTTTGCCGCCGGCGTCCCGCTCGGAAAGGATTATGCCGCTGCTCAGGAACTCGTCGGCCACTTCAACGGTGGCGCTGAGCAGGCCGCCAGGGTTCCCGCGCAAGTCCAGCACCAGCCCCTTGTACTTCGACTCGACGTCTTTCAGCTTCGCTCGCAACTCCGCGACCGTTCGGTCATGGAATTGGGAAATGTTGATGTAGGCGATGTCCGTGACCGGAGCTCCCGTGCGATCCACCAGGTTCTTCCCGCTCTCTCCTGGGATCAGGGGAAGGTTCGGCTCCGAAAAGACGCTCTCCAAAGGGATCGCACCGCGCGTAATCGTCAACGTCTCGATCGCGCCGTCCGTATGCTTCACTTCGAGCACGACCTTCGTGCCCTGCTTCCCGCGAATCCGTTCGACAGCCTGCTCTTTCGTCCAGCCGTCCGTCCGTTCGCCGTCTACCTTTGTGATCGTGTCGCCCGCGCGCACGCCGCCTTTTTCAGCCGGCGAATCTCGAAACGGCGCGACAATCTGTACCGGTCCGCCCGCATCCGAAACGGTGGCGCCAATCCCGTCGTAGGTCGAATCCAGGTTTAATGCGCCCGCCTTGAGGTCGGCCTGTGTGAGGTACTCGGTGTGTACGTCGTTCAGCGAGGTGATCACGCCCGCGATCGCGGCCTTGCGCAACGCCTGCGCGTCAAGCGTGTCCTTATCGACATATTGCGATTTCAAGATTTGCACGATCTCATCAATGATCGCCGCGCCTACGGCGTCACCGTTCGCCGGCGTTCCGCTGCTCACCGCAGCTTGCTTGGTACCACCGCCGTCCAGGTCCTTCACGAGGTAACCGAGCCCGAAAGCAAGCGTCACGACGGCGAGCATGCAGAAGACGAGGACAGCCCATCGGGCCGAGCGCTCGCCCGCGCTGGGCTGCGGTTGTTCGCGGGAAATCTCCATGGAAGCAGAACACCTCGGCCCAGGCGCACAGGGCGGAATAGTGACGAGTGTACATGCGCCCCAATCGGGCCAGCAATTTCGCCGGTTACAGGCTATTTACCGTGCGGTCTAAAGATCTCCCGGTTTGGACCGGCCGAAGAACCCCGTCTGTCCCGGCGCGACGAACTCCAGTGGCTGATTCCGGCCCACGCGCCAGGCGTAAACTTTGTCGCCAACCGGGTCGCCGAGGCTTGAATGGACCGAGTCATCGACGCGCCTCCCGGCCAGCAGCAGGGTTTCGCCGGCTTCGTCCCAGAGCGAGTGAGATTGTGAATACTGGTCAAAGAACGCGAGCCACAAGCGGAAATTCTGGGAGGGTACCAGAGCCTCGGAGGCACAGAGTTCGCCGCCGTCCGGGTCGATCACTCTGACGTAATTGCGGCCATCCCCAGTTTGCGCCGGTACTACGAGCGCCAGCTTGTCTCCGGCTGGCGACCACGAATACCCAACAAACGGCCCGCGCGAGATGCGCCGCCGCGCCCCATCGGCGGCAATGAGCCAGAGTTCTGCGAGCGCCCCGGATTCCGCCGCCGCAGCCAGGCCAACCGTCAGGTCCTCGCTCTTTGGCCGGAACGCGAGTACGGCTCCGCTGTCGAACTGGGCGAGTTCTGAACTGGCGAAGTCCTCAATAGAGGTTTGCATAACACGCAGCGCCCCATCGCGTGGCTCCGCGTACGCCACCCTGCCAGAGCCAGAAATCGCAGGCGCCCGAAATCCCACTGCCCCGTCGCTGATCGTCCGCAGGATCTCGCCAGAGCTCGGCTCAACAACGAGCACCCGCGGCCCGGCGTGGACGACGAGCCGAGTCGAATC
>JBDSJC010000308.1:0-14702 GCA_039917655.1 Tepidiformaceae bacterium | reverse complement strand
GACTACGCGCAGCTTGAGAGCATCTACACCCATCTCGACAGCACAACCACCGTTGGCAGCACCACGCCCGCTGGCGGCGGCCAACTGCCTGCGCCAGCTACCGGCGACCTCAACTCGCCGAGCGACTGGGGTAAGCTGGTCAGCAAGTCTGCGAACGGCAAAGCGGCAACATTCGAGCGTGACCTCGGCCGCGACCAGAAGGTCCTCACGCACGTCTACTACGCGGACTAATCTTCGCCACCATGTCAGTCGTCACGAGAGCCCCGCACGCGGGGCTTCTCCCTTTTATGGCTACCGCACCGTCGTCATGCCTTCGCCCGGCGCCCCAACCAGGATCGCCATGTTTCCGTCCGGGTGGCGGTTGTCCTGCATCAGCTGATGGCACTCGCCAGTCTGTTCGAAGCGGAACACGCGCGACAGGCAAGGGTCGATTTTCCCTGCCACCACAAGGTCGTTGAACGCATACGACTGGACATCGTTCGCGAAGTGCGAGCCCTGCAGCCGCTTCTGGCGCATCCAGAGGTAACGCAAGTCCACGTCAGCGTTGTAGCCCGTGGTCCCGGCGCAGATGACCACCATGCCGCCGCTCTCAACCACGAAGGTGGAGGTCGGGACGGTGTCCTGGCCCGGGTGTTCGAAGACGATGCGCGGGCTTCGCCGCTCGCCAAGGATGTCCCAGATCGCCTTCCCGAACGCTCGCGCGCCTGCTGTGAAGGAGTTCATCTCCTCGGTGTTTTCCCAGTTTGGGAGGCGGCCCCAGTGGTTAAACCGCTTGCGGTTGATGCACCCAACAGCCCCGAGCTTCATGCAGAAGTCAATCTTCGAATCGTTGGAGATCACCGCGATCGGCTTCGCCCCTTTGAGCGCCGCCAACTGGATCGCCATCGAGCCGAGCCCGCCCGCCCCGCCCCAGACCAGCACCACGTCGCCCTCGCGGACGTCGTGCGGGGGCCAGCCGAAGAGCATCCTGTACGCTGTGGCGCCGACGAGCGTTGGCGCGGCCGCTGCCTCCCAGCTGAGGTGCTTCGCCTTCGGCATGCACTGGTGCCCCTGGACCTTCGTGAACTGCGCGAACGACCCCCAGGTCGTTTCGTATCCCCAGATCCTGAACGTCGGACTGAACATCGGGTCCTCACCGCGCAGCACTTCCGGAGCGTTCGCATCCCACATGCCGCAGTGCACGACCACCTCATCGCCCACTTTCACGTTGCGCACGTTGCTGCCCACGGCGTAGACGATGCCAGACGCATCCGACCCGCCGATATGGTGATCCTCGGTCGCGCCACCCTTCTGCCGAGAGGCAATCGTATCAACCGGGGTGCCGAGTGCGGCCCACACGTTGTTGTAGTTCACACCGGCGGCCATCACATAAACGAGCGCCTCGTCCGGTCCGATCTCCGGAGTCTCAACGATCTCCTGGCGGAAGGCGTTGCGGGGTAGGCCGTAGCGTTCGCGGCGGATCACCTGGGCGTGCATCGTCGCCGGGATGTGGCCGAGCGGCGGGGTCTCGCCGAGGTCGTACAGGTCTTTGAGAGTTTCAGTAATCAAGGGAGCTCCTCGGGCGCCCGCGGCGTCCCTTCTCGTTTCGCGGACACGCCACGTGCCTGCCATTCTACCGCGCCGGTATTGACGCGTAAATGGCATTGCCCGCTCAGCCATAGCGTCTAACTATAGCTCAACACCCTCACCTCTCGAGACCCCTCTGCGCTTCTATAGCAGGCGTCAACCACCTCGTGGGCCCTGAGCGCCGTCCGGAAGTCCGGGAAGGCAGGTCTGCCCTCGTTCACGCATTCGAGGAAGGCGAAGTCTTCGTACATCCCTCGCCCAGCCAGCGCCAGCAGGTCGCCCTCCAGGCCAGTGATCGCCGAGTAGCGCTCCATCACCTGCTCCGCACTCAACTCCTCGACTCCACCTGTGCGGCCCTGGTAGCGGATCGGCCCGAGGAAGTCGTGGTCGGTGGCGAAGTAGCCGCCTTCGAAAAACACCTCCAGATGGCGCGTCGATGGCCGATCGTCCAGCGCGTGCCAGATGGAGGAAAGCGTTGTCTGATGCCCGCCCGCGTGTTGGAACGTGGCGACAGCTACGTCCTCGACTCCCGCGTCAACGCCCGGGTCCTTCGACGTGTTGCGAATGTGGCAGCGCACAGCTTCAATTTCCCCGAATAGCCAGTGAAAGAGGTCAACGTCGTGGATCGAATGTTCGATCAGCGTCCCGCCGCCCGCGCGCTCGAACTTGCCGCGCCACGAACTGCCGTAGTGGCCGCGAATCGGGAAGAACTGGTCGTCTCGCAGGTGGGCGGTGAGCATCGGCCCGAGGTCCGGCGCCGACAGCATCTCCTTTAACACCGTGAACACTGGCGAATAGCGCAGCACCAGCCCAACCTGGTTGACCACGCCCGCGGATTCCACGGCATCAACCATCTCCTGGACGTCCACGAGCGTCTTCGCCAGTGGCTTTTCACAGAAGATCGCGAGGCCGAGTTGTGCCGCCCGTTTGACCAACGCCGGGTGCTCGGCGGTCTCAGTGCAGATGTAGACCGCGTTTAGCCGGGGCGTGGCGAACACCGTCTCGGCGTCCGCGGTGACGGTGGTGGCCCCCGTGATGTTCGCGAACGATTCAGCCCGCTCGAGCTCTCGATCGCAGACAGCGACGTACTCGCCAGGCACCAGCTCCGAGCGCAGCGATCCGCGCAGGTTGCGGGAATGAAATTGGCCAATATGGCCGCAGCCGATGAGTCCCACAACCGGTTGAGGCACGGCGCCACGCTCGCTTTCAACGATTTACAGGCAGTTTACGGTGGCGTTGCCAATCCGTGGGGATCGAGCCGCTCGCTCGCCTCAATACTGCTCCTGGCCGCCTACGGAGGAAATCACTGGGGGCGCCACGTGGCTATCCTCCGTAGGCGGCTTTTGCATACCCGAACCGACTAAATTAGGCGGCCCGTTCCCCGCTCCGCGCTTTGTCCGCTCTCGAGCCCCGTGCTATAGTTCGGGCGCCCTTAGGGACAGATTTCACAAACGGCTACTGCGTGCTTTACGAATACGGCCACATCGGCATCCTGCTGGTTATCGCCCTCATTTTCCCCCTGGGCGCCCTCGTGACTTCGTGGGCGCTGCAGTTCGTGAACATCCGCCCGAAGTCTCAGCCGGACCCCGTCAAGGATGATATTTTCGAGTGCGGTCTGCGCACCGAGGGCACTACGCTCGTCCAGTTCAACTTTCGCTTCTACTACATCGCCCTGCTTTTCGTCCTGTTCGACGTCGAGATCATCTTCCTCTTCCCGTGGGCGCTCGTCTTCGAAAAGCTGGGGTGGGCTGGCTACTTCGAGGGGATCGGCTTCATGGGCATCCTTTCGCTCGGCATCCTCTACGCCTGGCGCAAACGCGCCTTGGAGTGGCGGCTGTGACGCGCGAACTCACCGGCGCCGAAGTCGCTTCAATGTGCGAGGCGCTGGTCCCCGGCTCAGTCGCCAAAACCACCGCAATGGCCTGCTACCTGAAGCCCGAAACGCTCGTTGAAACGATGCACGCGCTGCGCACCGGCGCAGATTCGGACCTCATCCACCTGACCAACCTCTGCGGCGTGGATTACTGGGATCACTTCGAAATCGTCTACCACATCCAGTCCTTCGATAAGAACCACATCGCCGTCCTCAAGACCGAGGTCTTCAATCGCGAAGACGCGGTCACTCCGAGCGTCGTCCCGGTCTGGCACGGCGCCTGGATGCAAGAGAACGAGGCCTACGACCTCCTCGGCATCAAGTTCGAAGGCCACCCAAACATGTACCGCATCTTCCTCTGGGAGGGTTATCCCGGCTGGCCCCTGCGCAAGGACTTCCTCTCCATGCCGGGCGGCCTCCAACCAGGCCTCGCCGAGTTCGCGGGCGTCGCTCCCCGGCCCGAACCTCCGGTCTCGGTGGTGCCCAATGACTAGCCCCAACGTCGTCCCCAGCGAGCCGTTCGTGATCAACATCGGGCCGCAGCACCCGTCAACTCACGGCGTCTTCCGCATCCGCGCCACCGTCGATGGCGAAAAGGTCATCGAAGCCGAGATGGTCATGGGTTACCTCCACCGCTCGATGGAGAAGCTCGCCGAAGAACGCACTTACACCCAGAACATCCCGTTCACCGACCGCACAGACTACCTCGCCAGTATGTCCAACAACCTGGGCTACTGCCTGGCGGTCGAAAAGCTCGCGGGAATCGAAGTCCCTGCCCGCGGCGACGCGATCCGCGTGATCATGGCCGAACTCCAACGCCTCGCCAGCCACTGCATGGCCGTCGGCGCTTTCACCAACGACACCGGCGCCTGGCAGACCCCGGTCATGTGGACTTTCCGCGAACGCGAGAAGATCCTCGACATCTTCGAAATGACCTCCGGCGCGCGCCTCACCTGTAACTACATGCGCATCGGCGGCGTCGCCTTTGACATCCGCCCGGAGTTCGAACCTGCCGTCCGCAAGATCCTCAAGGAGTTCCCGGCCTTCCTTGATGACATGACGAACCTGCTCGTGGAGAACGAGATCTTCCTCGTTCGCACACGCGGGGTCGGCGTGCTTTCGCCCGAGATGGCGGCGAACTCCAGCGTCGCCGGGCCGATGCTGCGCGGCAGCGGCATAGCCTGGGATATCCGCAAGGCCGATCCCTACTGCGGCTACGAAAAATACGACTTCGAGATCCCGATCGGCTACCAGGGCGATAGCTTCGACCGCTTTATCGTGCGCCTCGAAGAGATGCGCCAGAGCCTGAAGATCATCGAGCAGGCGCTCGATGGACTCCCCGGCGGTCCCCACAGCACCCAGGTCCCGCTCGCCCTCCGTCCCCCCGCGGGCGAGGCTTACGCTCGCGTCGAGGGGCCTCGCGGGGAACTCGGCTACTACGTGATCAGCGATGAAGGCCCGTCGCCCTACCGCTTCCACATTCGGCCGCCGTCGTTTATCAATCTCTCTGCACTCCGCGAGATGACCGTTGGAGGTACGGTGGCCGACGCCATCGTCGTCCTCGGCTCCATCGATATCGTGGTTGGGGAGATCGACCGCTGATGCACTTCCTCGTCACCAACAACTGGTACGACATCCGCGACCTTTCGAACCTCTCCAGGTTGATCCTCGAGAGCGTGGACAGGGTGGCGCCCCACGGCGTGGTGTACGTGCTGGCGCCGCTGATCGGCTTCGTCGCCAGCTTCCTCATCTTCGTCTTGCCGTCGCAGCTGATCGTCGGCGTCTACGGCGAACGCAAGATCATCGGGCGCATGCAATCGCGCTACGGCCCAAACAGAGTCGGCCCTTTCGGCCTCCTCCAACCGATTGCCGACGCCATCAAATTGATGCAGAAGGAAGCGCTCACTCCGGCCACCGCGGACCGCGCCGTCATGTGGGTCGCGCCGGTCATATTCGTGGCCCCAGCGGTGCTCGTGTTCGCGGTCATCCCCTTCGGGCCGCGCATGGTCATCGCTGATATCCCCGTTTCCATTCTCTACTACATGGCGATCTCCTCGATCCCCGTGCTCGCCGCCTTCATGGCCGGCTGGAGCCACAACAACAAGTACTCGCTCTTCGGCTCCATCCGTGTCGTCGCGATGACGATCAGCTACGAAGTGCCGCTGGTCCTCGCCCTCCTCGGCGTGGTGGTGTTTACCCACACACTCAACCTCAATGAGATGGTCGGTTGGCAGAAAAACTTCGACATCTGGGTGATCGTCCTTCAGCCGCTCGCTTTCGTCATCTACTTCATCGCCGTCAGCGCGGAGCTTAACCGCACACCCACGGACATCGCCGAAGCCGAATCGGAGATCGTGGCGGGCTACCTCACGGAATACTCCGGCATGAAGTGGGGCCTTTTCTACGGCATGGACATCGGCTACGCGCTTGCTGCCGCAGCCTTTGGCTCCACCGTCTTTCTCGGCGGCTGGTCGCTCTTCGGCCTCGACAAGTGGATCCCCACGTGGCTGATCATCATCGCCAAGACACACGCCTTCTACTTCCTCTTCATCTGGACGCGCGGCACGCTCCCCCGTCTGCGCAGTGACCAGCTCATGGCCTTCGCCTGGAAGTTCATGCTCCCCGTGGCGCTCCTCAACCTCTTCGTCATGGCCACCGAACGCATGCTCTGGAAGCAGCTAGATTTCGAGCAGGTCTACCTCTACGTCTTCGCCGCCGTCAACATCATCCTCTCGATTGTGGTGGTCTACCTCTGGGCGCGGTTCCTCGGCTATCGCCCGGAAAATACGCCCACGCGTCCGCGCATGGTGCGCGACGCTCGAGGCTACGTGCCCCTCTCCGAAGTCTCGGGCAAGGAAGGTGGCCGCTCATGAGTGGCGCCGGACCGGGCATCGCCTTCTGGGTCCTTGCAGCCGTCACTCTCGTCGCAGCGGGCGGCGTCATGGTCTCCCGCAACCTGCTCCACGCCGTGCTCTTCCTGATCCTCACGTTCGTCGGCATCGCCGGGTTCTTCGTCCTCCTCTCCGCGGACTTCCTGGCGATGGCCCAGATCATCATCTACGTCGGCGCGATCGCTGTCCTTGTGCTCTTCGCCATCCTCCTTACGCCGCACGCCGGGCGCGATAACTCCGAGACGAAGATGCTCCTGCCGGCGGTCCTCCTCTCGGTCTGCCTGGCCGCAGTGTTCCTTTTCGTCATCCAGGATGCCCAGTGGTCCACGATCACCGAGTCCCCGAACCTGGGCGCAGCGGAACTCGGCGAAGCGCTCCTCACCACCTGGGTGCTGCCCTTCGAAATCGCTTCCGTGCTGCTCACCGCTGCCCTCGTCGGGGCGATCATGCTCGCCCGCTCCGCTCAGGAAGAAGCCGAGGATGCACTGGCATGACGATCGGCATCGACCACTTCCTCACCGTCGGCGCGCTGCTCTTTTGCCTCGGGCTCGCCGTTGCGCTGAGCAAGAGAAACGCCATCGGCGTCCTGATGGGCGTCGAGCTGATGCTCAACGCGGTTACCCTCACGCTCCTCACGTTTTCGCGCTTCACGGTTAGCGACCGGCCCGTGACCGGCCACGCCTTCGTCGTCATGGTCATCACTGTGGCTGCCGCCGAGGCAGCCGTGGCCCTGGCGCTCGCTGTCTCTGTCTATCGAAACCGCGACACCGTCGATGTCGACAAGATCAATCTGTTGAGGTCGTAGGCACGTGTGGGTTGAATTCATGACCGTCCGCAACGCCTACGTGGCAGAAACCTGGCGCGAACTGTTCGCCGCCGAGGGTCTCTCCGTGCGCATCATTCCGCCCATCGGCTACGGCGAGCAGGCGTCCATGCGCGAAGAGCGCACGCTCTATGTCCCCACCGGGAAGGCTCACGTCGCCCGAGAAATCCTGAGGAAGATCTAGCCGATGCCATTCCTCGAAGCCGTAGCCACCGCGCCTTCTATCAAGGAGGAGTATCTCTGGGCGATCGTCGCCAGCCCGATGGTGGCGTGGGCCTTGATCGTCCTCTACTTCCGCAAGCTCCCGAAGGTTGCCGGATACCTGGCGATCCTCGGCATCGGCGTCGCCTGCGCCCTTAGCTATTTGACGCTGTTCAACGTCATTGATGCGAACGGCGGCATCGCCATCCACACCCACGAGTGGTTCACCAGCGGCCCGCTCGTCGTAAACCTCGGCGTCCGCATTGATGGCCTGAGTGCGGTCATGCTCGTGGTGGTCACCAGCGTCTCGCTGCTCGTCCAGATCTATTCCCAGGGCTACATGGCGGGAGACGCAGGCTTCGGGCGTTACTTCGCACACATGTGCCTCTTCACCACCTCCATGCTCGGCCTTGTGCTGGCTGACAACCTCTTCATGCTCTTCATCTTCTGGGAGCTGGTCGGACTCTGTAGCTATCTGCTCATCGGCTTCTGGTTCCACAAACCCGCCGCTGCCGCCGCCGCTAAGAAGGCGTTTATCGTCACCCGCATCGGCGACCTCGGCCTGCTGGCCGCCCTGTTGCTCATCTGGACTCGCAGCGGCACGTTCCAGATCGACGAGATCCAGCACCTGGCGATCACCGGCGCGCTCTCCTCGACGGTCATCACCTGGTTCGCGCTCGGCATCTTCGCTGGGGCAGCGGGCAAGAGCGCCCAGTTCCCGCTCCAGGTCTGGCTGCCGGACGCCATGGAAGGCCCCACGCCGGTCTCGGCGCCCATCCACGCGGCCACCATGGTTGCCGCCGGCGTCTACCTCGTCGCCCGCTTCTTCCCGGTTTTCGAAGCCTCAACCGATGCCCGCCATGTGGTCGCCTGGATCGGCGCGATAACCGCCGTCCTCGCCGCCACCATCGCGCTCGTCCAGACGGACTTCAAGCGCGTGCTGGCGTATTCCACGATCAGCCAACTGGGTTACATGATGCTTGCCCTCGGCGCCTTCGGGTACGTTGCCGCCATCTTCCACCTCGTCACTCACGCCTTCTTCAAGGCGCTCCTCTTCCTCGGCAGCGGCTCCGTCAACCACAGCACCAACACGTTCGATATGCGCAAGATGGGCGGCCTCAAGCAGTACATGCCCATCACCTACTGGACCTTCATCATCGGTTCACTCAGCCTCGCGGGCATCTTTCCGCTGGCTGGCTTCTGGTCGAAGGACGAGATCCTCCTAGACGCCTGGCGCGAGAACCGCGCCCTCTGGGTGGCGGGCGCCGCCGTCGCCTTCATGACCGCGTTCTACATGTTCCGCGCGATCATCCTCACCTTCCACGGCGAATACAAAGGCGGCGAGCCTGTCGACCACCACGACGAAGACAGTCATTTCCACGGCGACCCCCAGCACCCGCACGAGTCGCCCTGGGTGATGACTCTGCCGCTGATCATCCTTTCTGTGCCGGCCATCGCCGCCGGCTGGTTCGCCTACCACGAGAAGTTTGGGACCTTCATCAGTGGCGCCCTGCCGGAGGCCGCGCACGAGGGTGGCAGCTCGTTCGAATGGGGCATCGCCATCAGTTCCACCGCCCTGGCCCTTGCGGGAATCGGCGCCGCTTACGCCATCTACGCGCGTAAGTGGGTCACTTCGGAGTCGCTCCGGGGCACCTTTGCACCCTTCGCCATGCTCTTCGAAAACAAGTACTACATGGACAAGATTTACGAAGACCTGTTCGTCAAGACCATCTTCCAGAAGGGCTGGAACCGGCTGATGCAGATGAATGACCGCTACGTCATCGATGGCATCGTCAACGGCAGCGGACGCATCACTCGCCAGATCAGCAGCCGTGCCCGCATCATCCAGACCGGTCAATTGCAAAGTTACGGCCTCGGCTTCGTTGCCGGAGTCGTCATCCTCGTCGTCGCGGTATTTGCCGCGAACCCGCTGTAGGAGGCGCGCGTTGGAACTGACTGTGCTCGTCTTCCTCCCGGCAGTGGCCGCCGTCATCGTCTTGCTCCTCCCGGAGCGCTACGAAAGCTACGCAAAGTGGGTCGCCCTGGCGGGTACCACGGCCGCGCTCGTGCTCTCGATCCAGATGTTCTTCGCCTTTGACCTGGACAAGTCCGGCTTCCAGTTTGTGGAACGCCGCGACTGGGTGGATATCGGCGGCTTCAACCTCCAGTACTTCCTTGGCGTGGACGGGCTGAGCATGCCGCTCGTCGTCCTCACCACTTTCTTGACCGTTGCCTCTGTGCTCATCTCCTTCAACATCACCATGCGGCCGCGCGCCTACTACGCCTGCCTGTTGATCCTCGCCACTTCGGTCCTGGGCGTCTTCACAGCGCTCGATTTCCTACTCTTCTTCCTCTTCTGGGAGCTTGAGCTTTTCCCTATGTTCCTGCTCATCGCCGTCTGGGGATCCGGGCGGAAGGAATACTCAGCCACCAAGTTCGTGCTCTTCACGCTCGCTGGCTCGGCGTTCATGCTCGTCGGCATCCTCATCCTGGCCTTCAACCAGAACACCTTCGACATAGAAAAACTCGGCCAATCGACCTTCTCCGGCACACTCATCCCGCTCAGTTGGGTGTTCTTACTGCTCTTCATTGGGTTCGCAGTAAAGCTGCCAGTAGTCCCCCTCCACACCTGGTTGCCCGACGCCCATAGCGACGCCCCGACTGCAGTCTCCGTGATGCTCGCCGGTGTCCTCTTGAAGATGGGCGGTTACGGCATAATCCGCATGTGCGTCACCATCATGCCCGGCGTCGCCGATGACTACTCGGTCTGGTTCGTGGGAGTTGGAGCCGTGAGCGTGCTCTACGGCGCCTTCATCACCCTCCGTCAGACCGATGTGAAACGGCTCGCCGCCTACTCATCGGTCAGCCATATGGGCATCGTGCTCCTCGGCATCGGCGCGCTCGGAAGCACAGCGCTTGCAGGCGCCACCTACCAGATGCTCGCCCACGGCCTTATTACTGGCCTTCTCTTCGTCATGATCGGCCTCATGTACGACCGCACCCACACTCGCGAGATCGCCAAACTTGGCGGCCTCGCCCGCCAGATGCCGCTCATCGCCACGGGCATGGTGTTCGCCGGCTTCGGCAGCCTGGGGCTTCCCGCGCTGGCAGGCTTCATCGCTGAGATCACCGTCTTCCTCGGCGCCTTTCAGCGCTACGAATGGGCGGTCCTGATGGCGATCTTTGGCGTCGTCCTGTCCGCCGGTTACGTGCTGTGGATGCTCCAGCGCGTTGTCTTTGGGCCTGTGCGCCATGAGTGGGACGGCCTCACCGACCAGAAGTACTGGTGGGAGCACTCGGCCGTGGCCGGTCTCGCGGCCCTGGTTGTGCTCTTGGGGGTTTACCCCGCCCTCCTCATGAACATGATTCAGCCCGCCATCGATAACATCATGCTGCGAGTCGGCTCGTGAACAGCCTCGATATCGTCGGCCCTCAGCTCGCCGTGCTCGCCGCCGCCGCGCTCATCTTGCTCATCGATGCGCTTGTCCCGCAGCAGCGCCGCATGCTCCCGTTCGTGGCTCTTGGCGGACTCGCGGTTTCGGCCATCTGGACTACGGTCTGGGTCGCCCGCGATGACTATCAGACAGCCTTCGGTGGCACTCTCTCACTCGACCAGTATTCCGTCTTCTTCTACTACCTCTTCGCCGGGATCACCGCCACGGTCGTGCTGGCCTCGATTGACTGGGTGAACCGCGAAGGCCGTGGGCAGGGCGAGTACTACGCGCTCGTCCTCACCACGTGCACCGGCCTAATGTTCCTTTCAGCCGCAAGAGACTTGATCACCATCTTCCTCGCACTCGAACTCTCCTCGATCCCGCAGTACATCCTCGCCGGCTGGGGGAAGGACGTGCGCTCCAGCGAAGCGGGCCTTAAGTACCTGTTGCTCGGGGCAGTTGCGTCGGCGTTGCTGCTCTATGGCATGGCGCTGCTCTACGGGGTGACCGGCACCACCATCCTGCCCGAGATCGCCCAGGTCATCCAGGGCAATGGCGAAACCAATCGCAGCGTGCTCGTGCTGGCGATGGCCCTGCTGGTCGCCGGGTTCGGCTTCAAAATGGCCGTTGTCCCATTCCAGATGTGGGTCCCGGACGTCTACCAGGGCGCGCCGACGCCGGTCTCCGCCTTTCTCTCGGTCGGTTCGAAAGCGGCCGCATTTGCCGTGGTCACCCGTATCTTCTTCGAAGCCCTCGACGCCAAGTTCCTCAGCGACGACTGGTCCATGGTCTTCGCTGTTATCGCCGCGATTTCGATGACCGTCGGCAACGTGATGGCTGTGGTGCAGACGGACATCAAGCGAATGCTGGGCTACTCGTCCATCGCCCAGGCCGGGAATTTCATGGTCGGCCTCGCCGCCATCGCAGTCGTGGGCCAGGAGTTCACCCTCGGGGCGAGCGCCGTGCTCTTCTTCCTCGCCGCCTATGCGTTCACCAACCTCGGCGCCTTCGTCTCCGTAATCGCCATCTCGCAAAAGATCGGGAGTGACCAGATCAAGGACTACGCTGGACTCTGGAAGCGCTCGCCGGTGCTCACCCTGGCGCTCGCCCTCTGTCTCATCTCACTCACCGGCATCCCGCCCACCGCTGGCTTTTGGGCGAAGATGTACATCTTCAACGCGGGCGTCCGCGCTGACTTGGTCTGGCTCGTCATCGTCGGCGTCTTGAACAGCGTCATCTCCGGCTACTACTATCTTTCGGTTGCCCGCCAGATGTTCCTTGGCGATTCCGAAAACACCCAGCCGATCCGCACCAGCCCTTCGATTGGGCTCTCGCTCGGCGTTACCACGCTTGGCGTCTTCGTCTTCGGCATCCTCCCGATGCCACTGATAAGCGCCGCCAAAGAAGCCGCGCACATCTTCGCCGCGAAATAGAGGCCACCATTCCATACGACATCTCCATCGAAGTCGCCATTGAATCCCCGACCATAGACGTTGAGGCGATGCAGGTGCTCGCGGTGCGGGTGATGACCGGCGAAAGCGTCGAGGAGGGCACAGCCCTGGCGATCCTCGTCACAGACGACCAGGAGGTCCGCCGGATGAACCTCCAGTTTCTCGGCATCGATGAGCCCACCGATGTCCTCTCCTTCCCCGACGAAGCGGACGACTTCGTCCAGGGGATGTCCGACGAGAAGCTCCTCGGGGACATCGCCATCGCTCTGCCCACCGCGCAGCGCCAGGCCGACGCCGTGGGCCACTCGCTGGACGCCGAAGTCGCCCACCTGCTCACCCACGGCATCCTTCACCTGCGCGGCTACGACCACGTCACCAACCCCGAGGACGAAGCGAAGATGCGCGCCCGCGAAGAGCACTACCTCGGCGACCTCGGCCACGTCCACCAGCACGAAGGCCACGGGTAGGCAGCGCGAGGCACGAGGCACAAATCCGAGCCGCGCCCGTAAGCAAGCGGTCGCGCCAGGTAGCCCACCACACGCGGAGAGCACGGGGTTTCCGGCGGCTAGTTCCGGCACCTCCCTGAACGCGCGCTCCCGGAAGTGAGTTAGCGTTGTTCGCGTGTTACTGCGCGTTCTGTGCGCGTTAACGTGCGTTAGGCGGGGGGAATTGGGGACGACCCCATGCACCCCCGAACGTGTGCTCCCAAGAGGGATTTCACGTTTGGGACACGTTGCAACACGTTGACGCCGTTACGGGGAGGGAACGGGGGATGAGGAGGCGGTTGCTGCTGGCATGTGGGGCAGGGTGGCACGGCACCGGGGTTAGCGCCGAGGGGTGGATGGCGCGGGGGTGTGTCCGGTCCGCGAGCGGCGGGCTTCGATCACTGCTCGACACCTCCGGGTGTAGTCGGCATTTCCGCGCTCCTTGACATTGCGCTACTGACGCATTGCCGGCGCGGCTCGCCGGTGCCCTGAAACCCGGCCCCCACATGGTGCGGAGCGTAGCATGGGCGCTAGGGCGCGCCAGCCGCAAGTCTATCTGCGTCGCTACACCGCATTAAGCAGGATTCTCGTCAGTTTCCCGTCTTCGCACCTCACCCGGCCTTGCCCGCGCCTGCCAACTCTTCGATTCTCCGAGCCAGTTGGTGCCCCGTCGCCGTCCAGGCGAGACCACTTCCTGAGATTCCCCCTTCACCTGCCACTGGCGCGGAACTACTCGGCTTCACTCCCAGCGCAACACCCTTAGCAGGGTGTTAAAAAGCTCCTCCGCCGCATAGTCAGTCCAAGCGGATGCGTCATTTCGAGCCGTCCGTTGCGGCCAGAAGATACTCCACGGCGGATCGCGAGACCACCATGCGGCGAACGAGACGGATGACTTTGATCGGCGGCGGGAGGGCGTCCTCGCGGGCGAGGCGCCGCGTGAGCGCCCTCCCCATGCCAAGGGCTGCTGCCAGTTCGTCGAGGTTCATTGTACGACGCTCGGGACTCATCGGGATTCCTCGGCGTCGCCATGTCTCGCCAACCGTTCAACATCGCTGACCCGGACTCGTAGGCTCCCTCCAGGGAGGCGAACAAGGAGAACTCGCCCCTGCCTCGACCATCGGCGAATCGTTTGGGAGCTGACGGACAGCATTTTGCCGGCCGCGGTGATGGTTATCAGTTCAGGCGTGTCCATTTGCGATGCAACCTCCGAATCTGCGTCTTTCAGCTATTGAACACCACCATCTGTGGTCGTAGTATTTCGTCGGTAATTGCGTCGTGGGGGCAAGGATGTTCTGGGTCAGAGGAGGACGGTGGAAAGTGGTGGGCGGCTACGCGAAGCCAGACGGATGCATCCCGCTACCACTCAATTCAACCGGGGGTTTGGCCCTGGCGGAGCTGTCAGGGAATGATCTTCAGCTGATAACGGACACCGAAGAGTGTGGCAAGGCGTTTATGCAGGACCCCGAGTCCTGGCAAACCGTCATTGGTGGCCGTACGCGACTCAACCTTTATCAGCTCGGCTCCCGCGATGTGACTCGAATCCTCAAACTGTTGCAACGATACGCCGACATCCGTCCAAATCTCGACCGCTTGTCTCCGGTCGAGGAGAACGATGTGTCTCTGCTGTTGGAGTTGCTGGCCGAGTGCGGACCCCTTCAGGCGGTCGATGGCATCGTGGGCGCCGGCACGTATGGAATGCAGTCATTTCAAGGGGTCTTCCTGTGGAAATACCGAAATCTGGTTCACGCACTGGGGTCGTCTTGGTCGGTATTAAACGGTGGCGGCACCACGGCTACTTGGAGGTTGAAGTCGGTACTACGAACGGCGGAAGATTTTGCAAAAGATTGCGTCGTCGAACCACGAATTATCGAAGGGTGCCTCTCATATCGCGTTCGGCCCTCGACGCTCAACAGTTTCCTTTGGGGTTGGCTGCTCGTTAGAGCCGGTCAGGAGGCTTCGTGGAGATCATGCCTCTATT
>JBDSJC010000307.1:0-10878 GCA_039917655.1 Tepidiformaceae bacterium | reverse complement strand
CGCGGGCAGCCATGCCGGTCGCTTCGGAGACCAGCACGTAGGCCGCCGGCAGGTCCTTCAACTTATGTTCCTGGATCTTCGCCAGTTCAACGTAGGGGGTGATGCGGCGGGCGCGCGGCTCATCAATGAGCGCCTGCCACCAGGCGGCCGCCGCCTCCCAGTCGCCGAGCTTCATGCGGCAGCGCGCCGCCCGTTCGATTGCATCCAGGCGTTCGACGCGCCCCAGCCCGCGCGCGATTGCGGCCTCGAAGTGGAGCGCCGCCGCGCGGAAGTCGCCCGCGTACTCGGCCGCCCGTCCGGCTTGGAACGGGTACTCTTCGCCTTCGCACACCGAGGCCAGGTGCGCGGCCAGCGCCACCAGCGAAAGGATGTCCCAGGCGTTGTGCCGCAACACCGGCAGGATGTGCGTCGGGTCGCTCGTCCGCTGGAACTTGAAGTAGCGCTCCGGCACCTCGGATGACGGGCAGTCGTTTTCCCGTTCGAAGCCGAGCAGCTCCACCTCCATGCGCGTCAATTTGTGCGAATCGAACGTGCCCTTGAACAGCCGCCGGTTGGGATGGAGCAGGTCCAGGTGGGGCAGTTGGCGGAACGTGGGGCGCTGGCGCGAAAGGATGTAGCGCGCCTCCAGCATCGGCAGGTCGAACGATTTGCCGTTGTAGCTAACCAACGCGCCCGCCCACTCCAGGTCCTCCGCCAGCCCGCCGAGCAGCCCGCCTTCGTACTGCGGCGAGGGCAGCAGGTACTGCCGCAGCCGTAACAGCGAGCCATCGAATCGTGCCGTCCCGGCAAGAAAGACCATCGACCCGGCGCCGCCCAGACCGGTCGTCTCGGTGTCTACATAGAGGAAGTTCGCTGGCGCTTGCTCGGCGATGCGCTGGTCTCGCGTCTGCCCCCCGAGCCGCACGGGGTCCACCGTCAGTGCGCGATGCAGCGCCACGCGTCCGTGCTCGTGGGCCGATTCGTACACGCTTTCAACCACATAGCCCGGCCCAAACGGCGATTGGAACCAGCGCCCGCCGAGCGCCGATAGGTCGCTCAGTTCGGTCACGCTCTCCACGCGCAGGGCGCCCTCGGGACGTGCGGGCTGGTGGAGCGCCGCCCGCAGCCGCTCCCGGAGGTCAGTCGCGGGCATGGTCACATCGTGCGAACATTTGTGCGAAGTATCGGGGAATCGGACGCCGGTGGCAACGTGCCGTGAGCATCGGCCCATCTGCCGGCTTTCGAGTTCTGTCCGGCTCTGGGCGACACACCTCAGTAAGCGCTCGCCAGGCCACAAAATTGTCCGCGAAGCGTAACTGGCGGCCGCCCGTGAAAAAGCGACCCCATCCCTGGGCCGAGCTACCGGCCCCTCTGGGCGGGTCGAAGACGTGGCTCGGATCAGCCCGCCCTGGGGAGGGACTCCGAGAGCCTGGCGAGCGTCGCCTCGATGCGGTCCAGCTTGACCGACATCTCCATGTGCCGCTGCGCATCGGTCGTTGGCGTGCGGGCGAAGACGGAGATGTTGCCGTCCGTCTCCAGGACGGCTTTCTCCACATCCGCTATGTCCAGGAGCCCCTGCTTATGCACCGCCACGATCAGCACGTCTTCGGTCACCAGTTCCTTCTTCAGGTTCTCGTGCAAAATTTTGCCGTCCTCAATGAGCACCGTCGCCTCACCCTCCAAGACGCGGTCAAGGGCCTGGTGGTCAAACAGGAATCGCTGCACCGCGTAGTTGAGGAGCAAGAGCGTCGCCGCCCCGATCAGCCCTCCAGTGATGGAGAGGTCGTTCCCGATGATTGAGTTCTGGAGGATGTTCGAAAGAAACAGGAGGACGACGAGGTCGAACGGGTTGAGCGCACCGATCTCCCGTTTGCCGGCCAATCGCAAGGCGATGACGACGAAGAAGTAAACCAGGATAGCCCGGGCGATGCGCTCCCAAACGGGTACGCCGAGCGTGAACATATCGTGGACCATGTTGCCGATTCCGAAATCCATACCAACCCCTCGTTGCCGATTACCGGCTCGAGTGTAGACGCCCCCCCGCTCAGGGACGTCAACTCGCCACCCAACCCCCGGCGCGCCAGCGGACGCTCAAGGCAAAGAGGTGTTCCGGGCAGCCTCTTTTGTGGAACTGCGCCAGCCACCAGAATCCGCACTCGGACCTCAACGGTCCCCTCTCCCCGGTTTGGTAGTGCATGTCAGAGAACGAACCACGGATGAACGCCCGCCCGAGCCGCCTGGCAGAGGCGTTGCTCGAACATGTCGACCGCATGGTCTACGCCTTGGTCGGCGTGCTATTTCTCACTGCCGCCGCCGCGATGGGCGTCTACTCCTGCGTGGTGTTCATCCGTGACATGACGATCAACTTCCCGCTGGCGCTG
This sequence comes from Tepidiformaceae bacterium, assembly GCA_039917655.1. Classification (GTDB taxonomy): domain Bacteria; phylum Chloroflexota; class Dehalococcoidia; order Tepidiformales; family Tepidiformaceae; genus PNKC01. The sequence goes on along the minus strand of JBDSJC010000307.1, from coordinate 8,518 downwards.
ATCACCTTTATTAACGACCTGTTGCTGGTCCTGATCATCCTCGAGGTGCTTGGCACGGTGCGACGCTACCTGGAGACTGGTACAACGTCGCTGGGGCCCTTTCTGCACATCGGGATCATCTCCGCGACGCGTCGCATTCTCGCCATCGGCGCGCAGACCACTCTCGGCCAGGTGCAGAACGAACCGTTCGACCACCTGATGATCGACCTGGGGGTGAATGGGGGTGTGGTGCTCGCTCTCGCCGTGGCCCTTTACCTGTTTAGCCGCCTGCCCCCTACGGAAACACCGCGGGCCCAGCCGCGGGAAGGGTAGCCGCAGTTCGCCCCCGCCGCCTTCACTCCACCTCGCGCAGCCGCCCGCTGTCCACCTCGTAGATGAAACCGCGCACGGGGATGTCCTGGCGCAGGAGGGGCGATTGGCGGTAGATCTGGATGTCGTCCCGGATCGCCTGTTCCAGGTCTTGGAACGGGAGGAAGGCGATGTCGTCGGCGATTGCGTTCCGTTCGTCTCGCAACTTCTGGCGGATTTCGGCGTCCGTGAACGTCTCCATGCCGCACTGCGTGTGGTGGATGATCGCCACCTCTTCGGTGCCGATGATCGTCTGGCTGATGACAAGGCTGCGGATCGCGTCGACTACGCGCCCGCCCGCGTTGCGGATGATGTGGGCCGAGCCGGGCGGTAGCCCGAGGGCGCGGATCGGGTCGATTCGGGCATCCATGCACAGCACCAACGCGAGCCTTGGCCGCGGGGGCTGGAGGGATCCATCGAAGCTGGCTGCCCACTCACGGTTCGCGCGGAGGGCGTCATCGATTGCAGTCATTCTGGCAGTGTCGCCGAAATCCGCGTCTGCCGCTGGCCCCGCGGCGCCCTCACCGGGCGGCTGGCCCGTAGTCTATGATTTGCGAGCAGCCTACCCCCGAGATCCTGAGGCGCGCGGCCGGAGAGAGCTTTGTGATCGGCAAGACCGCAATCGTGACGGATTCTGCTTCCTATCTTCCCCAACACGTCCAAGAGCGGTACGGCATCCGCGTCGTCCCGCTCACCGTGTTGATCGACGATCAGCCGCACCTCGAATTCGTCGACATCGACACGGAGACTTTCTACCGCCGGCTGAGCGGAGGGGCGAAGGTGGCAACGAGCCAGCCCCCGCCCGGCGCCTTTCTTCGAGCGTACGAAGAGGCGAAGGAGGAGGGGGCCGAGGAGGTCGTCTCCATCCACATCGGTTCGAAGCTGAGCGGCACGGTGAACAGCGCGCGAATCGCGGCTGCCGATGCCGGCCTTCCCGTGCACGTCATCGATACGGGGCAGGCGTCGTTCGTCCAGGGCCTGTGCGCCTGGGAAGCGTGCGAAGCGCTCGCCGCGGGCAGTTCCATCGGAGAGGCGGAAACGGTGGTTTCGAAGGTCGCGAGCGCGGCGGGAAACATCTTCATCGTGCGCGGGCTCGAACTGCTCCAGCAGGGTGGGCGCATGGCGCCCGGGATGGACGCACCCTGGCCAGGAGTGCCGGTGCTCGCTCTCGCGGAGGGGGCCATCAGGCCGATCGCCCAGGCGCAAAGCGTGGATGCCGCGCTTGACACCATGACCGCCTTCCTCGAAGCCGCGATCCGTACGCAACCGGGCCGGGGATTCCGCGTGGGAGTTGCTGACGGCGCGGCGGGCGAGCTCGCCGCGCAGCTGTTCGCGAGAGTCGCGCAGCTCGCAGGAGTGGAAGAACTCGTGCGATACGAAGTGGGTCCGGCGGTTGGGGCACACACCGGCCCCGGCTGCACGGGGCTCGTATTCCTCGGCCGGCCCCTCGCATGAGCATCGTCCGATTGAGCGCAGCAGCCTTGCTGGGCTACGCGGCGGGCTCCGTGCTCGCCGCCGACGCCGTCTCGCGCATCGCCCGCGCGCGCGGCAACCGTGCCGACATCCGAACGCTGGGCAGCGGCAACCCTGGCGCGGCGAACGTCATGACCGCGCTCGGCAAGCGCTGGGGCGCGGCCGTGCTCGCCGGCGACATCGCCAAGGGCGGCCTCGCCTGCGCCGCTGGCGCGGCGTTCGCCGGTGGGGCCGGGGCCTACGTTGCGGGCACCACGGTTGTGCTGGGCCACTGCTTCCCCATCTTCCACCGGTTCAAGGGCGGCAAGGGAGTGGCGACCAGTCTCGGCACAGCGATCGCCTGCTTCCCCGTCTACGTCCCAATCGATCTGGCGGTGGCGGGCGCCGGGTACGCGGGCTCCCGCCATGCGGGCAAGGCGAGCGGAATCGCGAGCGTGGGCTTCGTCGTCGCCGCGTATCTGTGGTATCGATTCCGGCTCCCGAACGCCTGGGGCCCATCACCCTCGGCCGCTCTGCCCGCCTACGCCGCAATGACCAGCGCGGCGATCGCCTACAAGTTCATCTCCGGGGCGAAGTTGGAGGCGCGCCTGACCGCCGCAGCACGGCAGCCGCACGCCGCTGAGCTTGCGCGATGACGCAGCGCTTCGACTTCATCGCGATCGGCGGCGGCACGGCGGGCCTCACGGCCGCCCGGCTGCTCGCGCGCGATGGCAAGCGCGTCGCCGTCGTGGAGCGCGACCGCCCGGGCGGCGATTGCCTCTGGACTGGCTGCGTCCCGACCAAGTCCCTGCTCTACGCCGCGAAGCTCGCACAAGACGCCCGCACGGCTGGACGTTTCGGCGTGAACGTCACCGGAGTTTCCGTGGACTATGCAGCGGTCCGGGACCACATCGCCGCTGCCCAGCAACAGGCCGGCGCGGTCGATTCGGCGGAGGCGCTGAGCAGGGACCGCATCGAGCTGGTCCGTGGTGTGGCACGCTTCCTCGACCCTCATGCCCTCCAGGTTGGCGAGGAACGCTACGAGTCCGCGCACCTGCTCATCGCCACCGGCAGCCGCGCTGTCATCCCGCCGATCGAGGGCGCGGCTACCGCAGGTGTGAGCACCAACGTGGAGGCGCTCGATTGGCCCGATCTGCCAGCTTCGCTCGCCATCGTCGGCGGCGGGCCGATCGGCATCGAGTTCGCGCAGGGCATGGTTCGCCTCGGCGTCTCGGTGACCGTCCTCGAATCGTCCGAACGGCTGCTCGATCGCGAAGATCCGCAGGCTTCGGCTGTCATCCGCGGGATCCTCGAAGACGAGGGCGTAGAGGTCGTGACGGGCGTCACCGTCACTCGCATCGAAGCTAACCCTCGTGGTAAGACGGTCTCCTTCGAAAGCAAAGACGGCAGTCGCGTCATCGAGTGCGAACGCCTGCTGGTCGCCGCTGGACGCAGGCCGCAACTGGAGTCGCTCGGACTCGAAGCCGCTGGGGTGAAGTTCTCGGACCGTGGACTGGTGGTCGATGGGCAGTTGCGGACGTCCCAGCCCCACATCTTCGGGGCCGGCGATGTCGTCGGTGGGCCGCAGTTCACGCACGTCGCCGAGGCCCAGAGCCGGCTCGTTGCCAACGTCATCCGTGGGCGCCGCTTCCAAAAGTGGAACGAGCGCGTGGTGCCGCGCGTTACCTACACCGACCCGGAAGTCGCTTCGGTCGGATTGAGCCAGAAGGAGGCGACCGGGCGCTTCGGGCGGTCGCTTCAGGTGCTCGAACTGCCGCTCTCCGGCGTCGATCGGGCGATCACCTCTGGGCAGACCAAGGGATTTCTTAAGGTGTTCAGTGCTCCGGGTTGGACGCGTTTTGTCCCGAAGCTCGGGTCGGTGGTGGGCGGCGAAATCGTCGGCGCCTCGCTGGTCGCGCCGCACGCTGGTGACCTCCTGATGCCCCTTGTGGTAGCGATGCGCGCGCATCTCCCCTACGGTCTGGTGGCGTGGAACATGCAGGCCTATCCGACGCTCGCGCTCGGGCTTCGGCAGGTGCTTGGGGAACCGCTGGACCGCTGAATTCGGCCAAAACGGCGCCGCTCGCGGCCTGCAACGGCGCGGCAAGACCCCGTGGCTACGAGCCCGCCGGCTCCATCCCGGTAATCGCACGCAGCGGGTAGAACGCAAGGGGCCGCTCCTCGCAGGTAACCGCAACTACGTGGCCAGACCGATCGATGTCGATCCCTTTCGGACCGCCCTCTTCTTTGTTGTGCCGGCCGCGCAAGAACGTCTCGTCATCCAGGACGACTGCGGAACGCGTGGCATCATGATCGCCGTCCCAGCCTGCGTTGCTGTGATAGACGTAAATCACCGGGCTCGCGGCGTCTGCGACCAGGACGTGGCGATCGTCGTTCGAAAAACGCAAACCGTGTGGGCAGTCCACGTTGCGAAGACTCCCGGCCGGCGCTGTCCAGCGCCCGGGCTTGCCCGCCGTGGCGAACATCTTCACGTCGTGTGTGCTGTGACTGCTGATCGCCATCCACCTGCCATCGTGACTGAGCGCGATCCCATCCGGGACCTTCAGACCGCGACGGGCCAGGACGTTGGTTTCGATCACCCGGTAACCGTCCCGCGGGTCGACAACGTGCCGCGAAACGCGGTGCGAGTAGTTGTTGCACACCAGGATGCTCACAAGTCCGCCGGGTTCGTGCCTCGCCGCGACCGACCCCGGTGTCTTCACTCGGCAGAAAGGACTGCCGCGAATCTCGCGCAGTGGTTCGACTTCGCACTGACGGCCCCCGAGTTCGCCGGGTGGCAGTCGAGCGATCGAGACGAGTCCGCCCCGGTTGGCAAACACAACGGTCTCCTCATCGATAAAATCGAGGCCGTGGGGCTGACGCATCCCCGCACCGCTTAGCTCCATGAAGTCATCCGCGGAAACCCGCGGCCCACCAAGAGTGATTTCAACGCTAACACTCAGAATGAGACACCGCGCACGGCCAAAGGCTGCGATGGCCAGCAAGCGGTTGGCAGGCGAGAAACGCAGGTCTTCCGAGCGTCCCAGGCGCGAAAGTGCGGCCCGCACCGGGGCGGTGGTCTCGAAATCGAGGCAAGGCGTTACTTGCGGCATCGACCAGCTTTCGCGCGATGGAAGGATTCGAAGGGAACGAACAGGCTGCCGATAGTTGACTCCTCGACGCCCCACGCAGAGCCCCAACGCAATCCCGGTGACGAAAAGGGTACACCAGCTTGGCCAAAACCGGGTGACCGGACGGTCTTCTGAGGCCGTCTACTTCCCGTTCAGCTTGTCGATCCGGCCATAAAAGTCCTTGTCGATCGTGCCGTGATGGATGACGCCGTAAGCGACGATCCCGAGTGCGAGGACGATGCCGCCGACGATCGCCAGCGTACCGTTGTCGTTCGCCGAGCCGATCGCCAGGAGGATCGCACCGATTCCCGCGCTTACGGTGCCGATGTGCGGGGCGACGTGCCCTTCTTCCCCGTCGTGGATGGACGCCAGAACTGTCCGGATCATGGGACTCTCCCCGTGTTGATTTCCCGGCGGACTCTAGCACGGCCATCGCCGCCAGTACGCAGAACGCGCGACCACTATTGCTACACTGTCCCCGTGCTTATCGGATTGATCGCGGACACCCACGGCGAACTGGGGGAGGATGCGCGGAGGGCGCTCGCTGGATGCGAACTTATCCTGCACGCCGGCGACATCGGCGCGAACGTGCTTCCTGGCCTCGAAGGCATCGCCCCGACCGTCGCGGTGCGCGGGAACAACGACCTCGCAGGCGCCGAAGCGTTGCTCCCAGAGGTGGCATTTTTCGATGCCGCCGAGCGAAAGATCGCGATCGTCCACCGCCTGGTTGATGCGCCGAAAGACGGCTTCGACATCCTCGTCTTCGGCCACTGTCACAAGCGTCACGACGAGGAGCGCGATGGGAGCCGCTATCTGAACCCCGGCGCCGCCGGCAGGCGCGGATTCCACCGCGAGCGCTCGGTCGCCTTGTTGCGCATCGAAACCGGAGTGGTGACCTGCGAATTCGTGGATCTCGGGCCACGGAGCGCCACGCATTGAGGCGCACGAAGATCGTCTGCACGCTCGGACCGGCGTCCTGCACCATGGAGACTATTTCGGCGATGGTGCGCGCGGGCATGGATGTCGTCCGGCTGAACACCAGCCACGGGACGATGGACGAGCATATCGCGACCGTGACGCTCGTCCGCGCGGTTGCCGCCGCGGAGCGTAAGCAGGTCGGGATTCTGATGGACCTTTCCGGACCGAAACTGCGGACCGGAGCGACCCAGGGCGGGCGCAGCCTGGTACTCGAAATCGGCGCTCACACGCGCCTGACGAACGCCGAGGTGGAGGGCACCGAAGACCAGTTCACGGTGGAATACCCGAGGCTCACGGAGGACGTGCTGGCCGGTGACCGCGTGCTACTCGACGACGGCAAGATTGAGCTCGTCGTCACCGATGTTTCGAGCGCCGGCGTGGATTGCCGCGTGATCAGTGGTGGACTACTCGGGGCGCACAAGGGCGTCAGCTTCCCGAACACCAACCTCACGATGCCAGCGCTGACTGAGCGCGACCAGGCGTACATGAAGGTGGGCGTCACGGCCGGCGTGGACTTCTTTGCGCTCAGTTTCGTGCGCGACGCCGACGACATCGTGCGTGCCCGCGATCTGCTCGCGTCGCTGGGTGCGGACACGCCGATCATCGCCAAGATCGAACGCCGCCAGGCGGTGGAGAACCTCGACGCGATCCTGGCGGAGGCAGATGGCGCGATGGTGGCCCGCGGCGACCTTGGCGTGGAACTGCCTCCTGAAGAAGTCCCGATCCAGCAGCGGCGGATCATCGCCTCGGCCGGCAAGAATATGATCCCGGTGATCACCGCCACCCAGATGCTGGAGTCGATGGTCGATTCGCCCCGGCCAACGCGCGCCGAGAGCAGCGACGTCGCGAATGCGGTGTGGGATCTTTCGGACGCCCTGATGCTTAGCGAAGAGACGGCGGTCGGCCGCTACCCGGTGGAGACCGTGGCGATGATGGACCGCATCATCCGCCGCGCCGAGGAGGCCGCCAACGCCGAAACCGAGCGCATCACGTGGATGACGCCGGATACGGACGACCATTCGTACGTGGTTGCGCTGGCGGCGCGGCGGATTGTGGAATCGGACCCCAACATGCGTGCGGTGGTCTGCTTCACGCGCAGTGGCTACACCGCGTTTTTGCTCAGCAAGGTGCACCCCAACGCGCCCGTCTACGCGGTGACGCCGAACGAGCACGTCTGTCGCAGGCTCTCACTCGCACGTTCGGTGATCCCGATCCTCGGACCGGTGGTGGAGCGCACCGACCAGATGCTGGAGGCTGTTGACCGCCTGCTCACTGAAGGACAGTACGTGGCCGAGGGCGAAGAGGTGGTAGTTGTCGGCAGCATGCCGGTGGAGGTCGCCGGGACCACAAACTTCCTTAAGCTCCACGTAGTGGGCGAATCGATGACGAGATGAGTGAACGCAGAGCGACGGTGGTGGTGGCGGAAGCTGGCGACTCGCTGGAGGCTGCGATCTGGGTGGACGCCCTGCAGGCGGCGGGCATCGACGCCCGGACGTTTGAGCGCGGCGTGGGGGCAGCGCTTGGCGGCGCCGTGACCACGGGTTTCGCGCGCTACCCGGTTGTCGTCCGCAGCGATGATGTTGGGGAGGCGCGCAACGTGATCGCTGACATGGGCGGGGCTGCCTCGCTCGCGCCATTGGAGGAACCGGGCGAGAGAGGTCAGGCGCAGCAGCGCGGGCTGGTGATGGTGGGGCTGATCGTGGGCGGCGTGCTGGTGATCGCTGTGGCCGCCAGGTTGATCGGCGGCTAATTCCTGTTACGGGCCGATCAGCACGGTCGGTAGGCCGGGCCCCACAACCACGCCGCCGTGGGCCGTCTGGCTGAGCAGGCGGGCGGCCGGCTTGCCCATGAACAGCACCGTCGGGCTCCCGAGAATGATGGTGGACGGCGGGCCGACGCAAACGCACATGTCGCCCATCACCGACGCCGGGATGGAGCCGATGAGCACCGTCGGCGCGCCTGGCCCGATGATCGGCCCGCCAACGTGCGGGATGATCCCTGTGACCATCGGGCAGACGTGTTGATCGACGCCGATGCGGACGGCTGGAAATGGCATACCCGCAGTATAACAGTCCAAATTCGATCTCTGAGTGATCGCTTGCCATCGATTTCGCAAGCGCGTAGCGTGCCGACTCGTCAGCTACGCCTCCGCCGCGTCGCCCCTCAGAAAGCACGGTCCCGACGTGTTTCTCTCGACCGGCTGCCATTTGCGAAGGCGCCGTCGCTCAAGTTCAGGGAGCAAGCATCGTCGCTTTTCTCCGTGGTTTGTAGCGGACACTCTCTCCGTTGCTAGCAAGCGGGCGTGAGAAAAGAAGGCAGCCATGACCAGTCGCATTTTCTATCACTCGCTCAATCTCACCAAGGCAGTGTTGCCGCAGGGCGCTCAGACTGACGCGCGAAGGCGCAGACGGATGGCAATCTGGCGGGACCCTTCGAAGGTGCGGCGATGACCAGCGCGAGCAAGCGGGCAGCGTGGCAGGCACTTCTTGCCCTGGCCGTGGTCGCAGCTGGCATCGCCGTCTCCGCCGGGCTGTCGCTCGCCGATGGCCCCACTGCCAGACCGTACCGGGCCGTCGTGCCGATGCTGGCCATGGACCCGGCCGCGCCCG
>JBDSJC010000306.1:0-6713 GCA_039917655.1 Tepidiformaceae bacterium | reverse complement strand
TCCATCAGCGCCACGTCCACGAACTGGCCTTCGCCCGTAACTTCCCGTGCGCGGAGCGCGCCAAGTATGCCGATCGCCAGGTAGAGCCCGCCGACCATATCACCGATGCTCACGCCCACCCGCGTGGGCGGCCCGCCGAGTTCGCCGTTCAGGCTCATCGTGCCGCCCATGGCCTGGGCCACCGCATCCACGCCCGCCATATTGCTATACGGGCCAGTCTGGCCGAAGCCGCTGACGGCGGCGTAGATCAGCCGCGGATTCTCCTGCCGGAGCACCTCGTAGCCGATTCCCAGGCGGTCCATCGTGCCGGGCCGGAAGTTCTCGGTGACGACGTCCGCTTTGCCCGAGAGGCGCTTCACGAGTGCCTTGCCGTCGGCGGTCTTCAGATCGATGCAGATGCCGCGCTTGCCGCGGTTCGGGCTGAAGAAGAAGGTCGAGATGCCTTCGTAGTACGGGCCGAAGCCGCGCTGCTTCTCGTCGTTTTCCGGGTACTCAACCTTCACCACTTCGGCGCCCATATCGGCCAATTGCATGGTCGCGAACGGGCCGGCCAGCGCCCAGGTGAAGTCGAGCACTCGGATGCCGTCGAGAGGGCCGTTCACTCCGTGTCCTCGGGGTCAGTTACGGCGTCCACCCTCTCGGCCAACTCAGGCGGGACTGCCTGCCTCAGGTGGCGGAACCGGGCCACCAGGCGACCGATGTCAAGGATGTCCTTGCCGCGCTTGGAGGGGCGACGACTCGGTTCCATCGCCGCTGCAATCTTGAGGCGGATCAGGTCGGCTGGGGCTGCCACCGGGAGTTCGAGGTCCAGGACGGTATGCGTCTCTGCCCGAGCGATCATTGCCGTCAGCGCCGGATCCTTCTGGATCTGCACCTGGAGCCTGGAGCCTGGGTCGTACACGTTGAGGGTGTACGCGGACTCTGAGACTTTGAACTCTCGCTCGATCAAGCTTCGGGCAGCCGGGAGCTGATCGGCCGCGAGGATGATATCCAGGTCCTCTGTCAACACGGCTTCAGAGTAGGCGTTGACTCCCACGCCGCCGATCACACAGTAGCGGAATCCGCCGTCCCGCAAGAGCGACGTGACCCGTTCGAGAAAGTTCGACTCGTCTTGCACCACAGTCTTCCAGAATGCGAGAGCGCTCATGCGCCAAGCCTACCAGAGTCTTTCGCTCAGCTCCGGCCCTACCGCCCCTGGAACCTGGCGGGACGCTTTTCGGCGAAGGCGCGGGGACCCTCTTTGGCGTCTTCGGTCTTCATGATCTCTTCGTAGAGCTGCGCTTCGAGGCGGAGACCGTCGCGCAGGTTCATGCCGAAGCCGCCTTCGTAGGCTGCTTGCTTCATAGCGCGGACCGCGAGCGGGCCGTTTTCGCAGAGCTTCGCCGCCCACGCCTGTGAGAATTCGAGCACTTCCGCCTGCGGGACGACGCGGTTGACCAGTCCGATCCGGTGCGCCTCCTCGGCGGGGATGCGCTCGGCGAAGAGGATCATCTCCATGGCCATCCCGAAGGGGATGTAGCGCGCCAGCCGCTGCGTCTGGCCGCCACCGGCGACGATCCCGCGTTTCGCCGCCATGGTGCCAAAGGTAGCGTTCGGGCTGGCCACGCGCAGGTCGCAGCCGAGCGCCAGTGCAAGGCCGGCCGCCAAACAGTGCCCGTTGATCGCCGCGATCACTGGCTTCCAGATGCGGTCTGGGGTCAGCCTGCCGCGGGCCGCGCCCGCGCCGGAGCTCCAGTCGTTCTTTGCGTCGGCGGCGCTCTTCACCAGGTCCCGGCCTGCGCAGAACGCCTTTTCGCCGGCGCCGGTGACGACTGCCACCCAGAGTTCGTCGTCGTGTTCGAACTCCTCCCAGGCGGCGGAGAGCTGGGCGAACATCTCCGGGTCGAGGCTGTTCATCGCCTCCGGACGGTTGAGCGTGATGGTGAGAATGCGGCCAGAACGAGAGAGGTCTACGGGCATGGCGGCTAGGGTACAGGTGTCCGGCGGCGAGTGTCAGTCCGCGGTCCGTCAGGCCTCTTCGGTGAGCGCCTGGAGGTTCGGCACGGAGAGCGTGATCTGCTCGCCGTCCGCGAGGAGCACCGTGCCAGAAGGGAAGGCGAACTCCAGCGGACCAGCCGCTGTGGCCAGTTGCACACGCAACTCGGCGCCCTGGAAGAGGCGGCCGGTGAGCGTCGCGTGAAGCGCGTTCTCGGTGGTGGCGTCCACCACGGTCACGCCCTCGCTGCGAAGCAGCACCTCGACTGGGCCCGGAGCGCCTGGGGAAACGAATCGCAGACTGGGCGCCGTGGTCACCATGCCGTCGACGCGTTCGCCGGGGACGATGTTATCCAGGCCAAGGAAGCGGGCGACAAATGAGGTCTCCGGGTGTTCGAAGATCTCCCGCGGCGTACCGTTGCGCACGATCTTGCCGTCGCGCATGACGGCCATTTGGGTGCCCACTGCAAACGCCTCGAACTGATCGTGCGTGACATAAAGCGTAGGGATTTGCAACCGCCCGAGGATCGTTTTCAGCTCTACCAGGAGGCGCTCGCGGAGGCCGCGATCGAGTGAGCCCAGCGGTTCATCGAGCAGCAACAACCGCGGCTCTGGGGCAATAGCGCGGGCCAAAGCGACACGCTGCCGCTCGCCGCCGGAGAGCGTGTGGACTGTCCGCTTGCCGAACCCCACAAGCCCCACGAGATCCAACAGTTCGCCGACCCGCCGGGCCTTCGCCGGGCCGCTGATGCCGCCTTTCAGCCCGAACGCCACGTTTTTCTCCACGTCCAGGTGGGGAAAGAGCGCGAAATCCTGGAACATCATGCCAAATCGCCGCCTGTGGACGGGCACACCCGCGAGGTCTTCGCTATCGAAGCTCACGCTCCCGGCCGCGGGCCGTTCGAGGCCTGCCACCAGCCGCAGCAACGTCGTCTTGCCGCAGCCGCTGGGGCCTACCACGGCGAGCGTCTTTCCCGGTGGAACGGCCAGCGACACATCATTGACGATCGCCCGCCCGGCGGCCACGAACGAAACGCCCTCCACCCGGAGGCCGACGGAATCGCCCATCAAAACGTCCCTAACTGGCGTACGCGCAGACGGTCGATGATCACGAAGCCCGCGCCGGTGACAGCCATCAGGATCGTACTCATGGCCAGCGCCTGCCCGTAGTTGAGTTCTCCGGGCTGACCGAGGTAGCGGAAGATAGCGACTGGCAGCGTGGGCCACTCCGGCCTGGCGATGAGGAGCGTGGCCCCGAATTCGCCCATGGATGTTGCGAATGCGAAGACCGCGCCGACCGCCATTGATCGCCAGATGAGCGGCAGGTCCACACGCAGGAATACGCCGCTGGCGCCTTCGCCCAGCACGCGGGCAGCCTCGCGCAGCTTCGGGTCGATTGAACGCAGTTGGGCGCCGACCGCCCGCGCGACGAAGGGATACGCCGCCAGCGTGTGCGCGGCGATCAGCAGCCAGCGGGTCCCTCGGAGGTTCAGCGGCACCTCGTCGAAGGTGATGATGAACCCGAGCCCGAGCGTTACTGCGGAGACTCCGAGCGGCAGTAGGAGAAACGCTTCGACCAGTGACCCCAGGCGCGGGCGCAGCTTCTGGACGCCGTACGCCGTGAGCGCGCCCAGAGGTAGGGCGAACAGGGTCGCGATCCCCGCGAAGGTGAGCGAGTTGCGGATTGCCTGGATGGGCGTGATGAAGAGTGCCTGTTTGCGCGTGTTCTCACCCAGCACGCGGTAGAATTCGAGCGTGTAGCCGCCGGAGCCGTGAATCGACCGCTCGGCTAGCGCCAGCAGCGGCGCAACGGTGAGCGCCATCAATAGGACGATGACCGTCGCGGCCAACGCAGCTGCGCGCCTGGATGTCGCGCCTTGTTTTCGCTGCCCGGCCGAGGCGCCGATGGGCGACCGGGAGAGGTGTGAATAGACGGCGAGGAAGCCGAACGTGACCGCAAGCTGGATGAGGGCCAGCGCCGCGGCGAGCGGAGGCCGGAAGAGGAAGACCAGTTCGCGGTAGATCTCTGTCTCGATCGTGGAGTAGTGCGGGCCGCCGAGGATGAGGATGACGCCGAAGCTGGTGAAACAGAACAAGAAGACGAGCGACCCGGCGGCGAAGATTGCGGCACGCAGCTGCGGCAGCGTGATTCGAAGAAAGCGCTCGATCGGTCCCGCTCCAAGCACCGCCGCCGCCTCGCCGATTCGCGGGTCTATGGTCGCCCACGATGCCGCGATGATGCGCGACGCCAGGGCAACGTTGTAGAACACGTGCGCCGCGAGGATCAGCCAGATGCTGTTCGAAAGGTCGATCGGCGCGCTATCGACGCCCGGCAGCTGCTGGAGCCCCGAGTTCAGCAGCCCCGAAGGGCCAAGCAGCGCCGAAAAGGCGACCGCAACGACAACTGTTGGCAGCACAAACGGGATCGTGACAACCGCCAGCACCAGCGCCTTTCCCCGGAAGTCGTAGTGCGCGAAGACGTAGGCGCAGGGCAGTGCCATGCCGAGCGTTATCGCTGTGGAGAGCGCTGCCTGCCAGGCCGTGAACCACAACCGCTGCAGGTAGTAGCTGTCGCTCCAGAGCGGGCGGAGGGCGTGAAGCGAGGCGGATTCGCCGAACAGCGATTCGCGCAGGATGCTTTGCAGTGGATACGCCAGGAAGACCAGTACAAACGCCAGCGGCAGGGCGAGCAACGCCCAGGGGGCGAAGCCTGCCCTGAGCGCCGCGCGCGCGCCGCCAATGCTTTGGGGCATCAGCGAAGGACCGTGTTCGTCCAATCGGCTATCCACTTGTCCCGGTTGGCGGCGATGTCGGCTGCGGACACCTTCGCGGGGGCCGATTCAACCTTACTGAACTTCTCGAAGGCAGCTGGCACCGCTGCCTCGCTGCTCACGGGGTAGACCGCCATCTGGCCAGGGATGTCCTCCTGCACGGCCTTGCTCAAGAGAAAGTCGATGAACTTGCGGGCGAGTGCTTCGTTCTTCGTGCCGCGCAGGATCCCGGCGTACTCCACCTGCCGGAACGCCCCCTTGGGAGGCAGGATGTTGCCCGTGGGCGCGTCATCGCGCTTCGGCTCGGCGAACATCTGCTCGAAGGCGGGGCTGGTGGCGTAGCTGAGGACAATCGGCTGCTTGCCGCCCTTGAGCGTGAAGTTGGTGTTATAGGCCGTCTCCCAAGAATCGACGACCACGAGGCCGTTGTCGCGCATCTGCTTCCACCACGCGAGGTAGCCGTCTTTCCCGAAGTAGTCCACGGTCGCGGTCAGGAACGCAAGGCCCGGCGACGATGAAGCGGGGTTTTCGATGGCCACCAGTCCCTTGTACTTCGCGTCGGTCAGGTCCTCAAGCCGCTGGGGGACCGGGAGGTTCGCCTTCTTCAGTGCCGCGATGTCGTAGTTGAAGTTCACGTAGCCGTAGTCGATCGGCGTGACCTTGTTCGAACCATCCGCCTGTAGGTCGTTCGGTACCTTCGTCAGCAGCGGCGACGAGTAGGGCACGAACACTTCGGCGTCCAACGCCCGCGAGAGGAACGTGTTGTCCACCCCGAAGCTGACATCGCCCTCGGGGTTTTTCTTCGCGAAGATCAGGCTGGTGACCATCGCCCCGGCATCGCCCTTCTTCAGCACCTTTACGGTGACCCCGTTGTCTGTTTCGAACTGCTTGAGCAGGTCTTCGGAGATGTTGAAGGAGTCGTGCGTGACGAGTGTCAGCGACTTCGAGCCGCCTGAGTCGTCGTCGCCGCACGCGGCAAGGGCGAAGGAGGCCAGGGAAACCAGGAGGAGGATCAGGGGGAGAACGAGGCGCGAACGCATACGGGGGTCTTTCCGCCGCCCGGGGCGCCGGGGAGTGACCTTCTCACCGGGCGCCCACGAAAAAGAGCCCGGCGAGCCGGACTCCGCGTACTACCACGAAGTTCCGACCGCTTTCCTACGCACGCATAAACGTGGTCAGGTTCAAGGGGTCTATTCTCAGCCCGAAGGCACCCCCAGCGATCCCGAACAGCTATTGAATTGTCTCCCTCAAGCTACACCGTGGCGAAACGCGTCGCAACCGCCATGCGACGCTTTGATAAGCCGCTCAAGGTCCGATGCCCATCTCGAGTCCCCGCCGCGAACCAGAAGGCGCGATGTCCAACACTTCGAGTTCTACCGTCTCGCCGCGCCAATCGCGCTGCAGCGAGTAGACGATGTCCACCTCGGGCGCGAGTTCAGACTCCGCCTGGCGAAAGGCGATGCCGTTCCACGTGCCAAGCCCGTCCTTCACCGTGAGCTTGAGGTGCGACTTGTCGGCACCGACCGGGCGGGAGTTGACGAGCTTGACGCCGCGGCTAAGCAGTACGGGCTTGCGGTTGCCCTGTCCGCACGGTTCGAAGCGCATCAGCCCTTTGATTTCGAGGCCGGTCAGGTCAGCGAGGCGCGCTTCGGCGTCGATATCGATCACGCGCCGCAAGGTCTCGCCCTGAAGCAGCTCCGCGGCGGTGTTCACCAGCCGGTCGCGCAGGGCTTCGATGTGTTCGTTTCGCACGGTGAATCCGGCTGCGGCGCGGTGGCCCCCGTGACGCACCAGCAAGTCGCGCTCCTTGCGGATCGCGGCCACGATGTCGAACGCTGGGATGCTGCGAGCGCTCGCGCGGCTCTCCTCCGCGCCACTCGAAAGGACGATCGCCGGCCGGTGCCGCCGGTCGGCCAGGCGCGAGGCGACAAGCCCGACGATCCCCGGGTGAATTTGGTCCGTGGCGAT
>JBDSJC010000305.1:0-3710 GCA_039917655.1 Tepidiformaceae bacterium | reverse complement strand
GGGATTCGTTGTAGGCCCAGCTAGCGGCGGTGATCGGCCCGTTCGCTAGCTCACCGATGCCGAAGTAAATCCCCTCGAGGATCGCCTTGCGGTTCAGGGAGTAGGTCAGAGCTTGCCGCACACGAATGTCATTGAGGGGCGGCTGGGAGAGGTTCAAGTTGACCTGCGAGTATGCCGTGCTCGGGTACTGCACGAACTGGATGGCCGAATCCGACTTGGCTGCGGACACATCCTTGGCATCGACGAAGATGAGGTCGGCGTTGCCACTGCGCAGGTTGGCGAACTGCACGGATGAGTTCGGCACGATCTGCACGTCGATGTTGTCCATGTGTGGGTAGTCTTTGGTTCGGTAAGTCGCGAACTTTGACAGCTTTGCACTGGCATCGAGCGCCCACGAATCGAGCTTGAACGGGCCGGAGCCAACCGGCTTGTTGGTGAAATTCGCGCCGCCCTTCTTGGTGGGGGTGGGCGACATGATCATGCCGGCCCGATCGCCGAGGATGGTATAAAGCGACGCGGTGAGCGTCTTGAGCTTGATCACGGCGTGGGTCGAATCTGGCAGTTCAACTTTGTCGACGCTGCTCAACGACCCGGCGGCGAACGACTTGGTGGCCGGGTCGAGGTGGCGCTCGATCGTGTACTTGATGTCTTCGATGCTGAACGGCGTGCCGTCGTGGTAGGTGAACCCCGTCTCCGGGATCGTGAAGGCGACCGTCAGGTCGTCTACGATCTCCCACTTCGCGGCGATGCCCTTCGAGACTTGGAACTTGGGATCGTTGTTCACGAGGTTGTCGAAGATGCTGTAAAGCCAGTTGTGGTCGCCGCCGCCGCGCGAGGTGCTCGGGTCCAACCCTGTCGGGTCGGCGCTCATAGCAACTTTGAGCGTCCCGCCCTTCTTCGCCACCACGTTCGGGGCTGTGGTGGGCCGGGTGTCAACGGTATCGGAGCCGCCTTTACTTGTGGAATCGTTCGCATTGCCGCCGCCACAGCCCCCAAAGAAGACACCGGTCCCCAGCAAGGCGGTGCCCCCACCAATCCCCTGTAGAGCGCGCCGGCGGTTGAATTGCTTCGGCTTCATGTTTTCCCTCCATTCCAGACGATGGTGCGCAGCATTAGGCCCTCTGACCCCCGTGGTAGTTTTGGTTCTACCAGCGAGTTCCGCGGAACGCCAGAAGTTAATCCGGTAGGTACCCTACGAAAATTTCGTACCGACCAACTGAGGGGCCTGGCCCGGACCGAGATAGAAACTATGGAAAAACTGCAGGAAGTCGGCCGCCATCGGGTCTGGGCGAATGGGGTGGGCGGCGATCACCTTCCGTTTCAGGGAGAAGTCTGGCAGGTTAAGCGCTCGGAACTCGCTCGCAAGCGGGCTCATTTTCGCGAGGTAGCCGGAAACCATGCCGATGCATTGGCCCTGCATCACAAATGAAAGCAACCCATCGAAAGATGAGTGTTCGAAGGCCACGTCCATCGCGATTCCCGACGTGCGCGACCACTGTTCGATATAGCGCCGGTAGGCGCTCGTCGCCCCTTGCGCGGCCACGGGGTATTTCTCAAGAAGGGCAACATCCGGCGACTGGTAGCAGTCGGCGCGGATAATCATCGCCAACGTGTCTTCGTACACCGTGGTAGCCGCAAATGCCCCTGTCACTTCGTCCGCGTGAAGGTCGTTCAGGATCACGATGTCCGCTTGTCCGGAGACGAGGGACGCGATCCCGCCACCGACGTCCGATGTCGTGACGGACACCACGACGTCGTTCCGCAGTTCGTGGAAGGCGCGGATGACAGGCGGGAGCACGTGGATACTCGGCCCGTGCAGACTCGTCATACGGAGCCGGGTGGGGTTGCGCCGGCTGAGCCCGGAGATTTCCGCCTCGAGCTTGCCGCGTTCCTCCAGCGTGCGCTCGGCGAAGAGCAGCAATTTGGTGCCCGCCGCGGTAAGTTGCAGCTTGCGTCCGTTAAAGGTGACGAGGGAGGTCCCGAGTTCCTCTTCCAGAGCACGGATCTGGCCGTGAATGGTCGTGGAACTCATAAACAACTCGTCGGCTGTAGCCGCGTACGAGCCGGAACGGACGAGAGTGACGAAGGAGCGGAGCGCTTCGATTCGCAGGTACGATCCTCCAACGGTGGAAGGCTCGGCCCGTGCGGTCCCCCACCGGATGTATCCTATCGGAGATGGGGCGCGCTTTCCGAGCCTACCGATAGGTTGTGTTCTTGACCGTTCCTTCGAGAAATTCGAGTGCCGCGACCGAAAAACACCAATTGACTCCGTTGCTCCGCTGCCGTGATGATCGCCAGACGAATCAGGGACACCGGCGTGGGGCAGCCGCTTCGGCCACGTCCCTCCCACAAGGGGTAATCCGATGCCAGTGCCAACTGCTGTCGATTCCAGACTTCCTTCTCTCACTATCCTGCCGGTGAACAGCGCCGCGGAATCAAAGGGCAGCATCCACGACGACGAAACTGCCCGGGCGATGGGCTACAAAGGTGGGCTGGTGCCCGGTGTGACGGTGCTTGGGTACATGAGCCGGCTCATGCAGGAGACCTTCGGCAGGCACTGGCAGAGTGGCTCGACCTTCAACGGCCGTTTGCGCCGCCCCGTCTACGAAGCCGCCATGCTCAGCGTTGAAGGCACCGTGGTCGAGGCCCCAACGGCCGCCAACGAGCACACTGTGGTTGTCGAACTCAAGGTCGTCGATCCGGATGGCGTGATCGCGGCGTTCGCCCAGGCTACCTGTCGAGTCTAGCCTCGCCAACCTCTGGCCGCGCCACGCAAACCATCTCGCACCCCGAGTCTTTCCCCCGCGGAGGATGTCTCTTGGAACTTCCCGTTATGAACGATGAGAACGCCCCCGCCGGAACGCCCTTGAACGCATACGCGATTACCTACGACCGGGCAGCGATCGATGAATATCTCGCGCGCAGCGGTGAACCGATTGAGCCTTACATCCACGATGGACAGCTTACGGTGCCTCCGGGTATGTTCTTGGGCGCCTATGGGCGGCTGATTCACGGGACCTTCCACTACGAGGCGGGCGTCCACACCTCATCGCAAATGACTGTCGCGAAGTGTCCGCCGGAGGGTAGCGTTGCCACCGTTTGGGGCAAAGTCATCGAGACCTTCGAACGCAACGGTGATAAGTACGTCACTTTCATGGTGGTAGTCTCTGACGAGGCGGGGGAAGTTTGCGCCACGGTGGAGCACAGCTCGATCTATGGCCTTCGCTCCCGCGCGTAGCGTTCGGTCGCGCATTGCGAACGATTCTCCGAGCAGCGCACGTTTGAACTTCAGGGGTCGATATTTCGCCGTCCTTGGCGGGAGTAATTTCTATGACCAGGCTCTGCCGCGCTCGCCGACCCGCTCCCCGGTCGGCATACCACTCAGCATCGAAGCGGCACACTCCTTCGATGCTGGTCGTGGCGCGGGTCGCTGGAGGCGATTGACTGGACTTCGGCCCCGCGACCGGGAGCAGACACTTGTTCGAAGGGCATCCCGTGATGACGGCACCCTCTCGCGTTGAGCTTAGATCCGCCAGACCGGCTTGACGCGCTCCACGTCGAACGCCACGCGGCCCTTCTTCCTGGTGGGCATAATCGCGACCCGGTCCAACAACGAGGTCACGACCGCCCGCCACCAGTCGAGCGTGCCCTTCGCCCATGTCCTCAAAGACGTCCGTGACTTCCCAGTGCCGGTGCTGCGCAAAGGCACG
>JBDSJC010000304.1:0-3437 GCA_039917655.1 Tepidiformaceae bacterium | reverse complement strand
GCACCCTCGGCGAGTTGCGCCTGGAAGCGTTCGACCTGTCCCCGCAGAGCCGGGTCCGCGACGGCGAGGATGCGTACCGCGAGCAGCCCGGCGTTGCGGGCAGCGCCAACGCCGACGCAGGCCACCGGCACCCCCGAGGGCATCTGGACGATGGAGAGCAGCGAGTCCATGCCATCCAGCACCTTGAGCGGCACTGGCACCCCGATCACAGGGAGGGTGGTCGAAGAAGCCAGCACGCCCGGCAAGTGGGCTGCGCCTCCCGCGCCCGCGATGATCAGCTTGATCCCTCGCGCGACCGCCGTGCGGGCGTAGTTGAGCGCATCATCCGGCGTGCGATGGGCGGAAAGGACACGCACTTCGGCGACAATCCCAAACTCCGCGAGCGCATCGAACGCTTCGCGCATCAGCGGCAGGTCAGAATCGCTGCCCATGATTATCCCGACCGTTGGTTGCGTCATTCAGTGCTCCTTGTTCACGAAAACCCTGAGGTGGTAGTGGTCAGTAGGCCGAGCAGCGACCCGATCTCGCTGTCCTGTTCGATCGGGTGACGAAAGGGCAGCTCGGCGTGTACTTCGTAGTGGTTGCGCCGCCCAACCCGTGTCCGCGAAACGTAGCCCCCGTCAACAAGGTCCGCAACGATGCGCTGGGCTGCCCGTTCGGTGATCCCCACGCGGTCGGCGACGTCTCGCAGGCGGGTATTCTGGTCGTGGGAGATGCAGAGCAAGACGTGGGCGTGATTGGTGAGAAACGTCCACTGCTCCATAGCCGTAGCGTAGCACGGTAATTGGAATTCAGGAAATGGGTGTCCGGCTTTGCCGGAGTGCTGAGTGCTCAAGTTGCAGTCGTGGACGAGCGGCAGCGTATCTCACGAAATCCTCTGGAGGGCCTGCCCGATCATCGCTGCGAACTTGTCCCTGCTGTCCTGGAAGCCGAAGCGCCCGATCTCCTCGCCTCGAGCGTCGATCAGCACGAACGTAGGCGTTGCGGTGACCCCGAAACGCGAGGCCGAGATGTCGCGGTCGACAGCCTTTTCGACGAATGCCATGCGGGCGGCGAAGCCGGCAGCGGTCTGGTGGGCGAACGAATCCATGCGCCCGCAGTCTCCGCAGTTGCTGGTAGTGAACCAGATGAGCGTCGGTTTGCCATCGGCGCGAGGAGAGGACGCGCTCGGGAGTGCTGACACCGACTGATAGACCGTGTGCTTCGCGCCCGTGAACACCTGCACATCTCCGCCCGCGTTGGAGCGCGCGAGCGCCGCAATCGCCGGGTCTGCTTCCTGCGGGCGCTGAGCCGCAAAGACCAGCCAAAAGGCGCCCGCCACTACCGGCAGCATGATCGCAAGAAAGATCGTCCAGGTCTTGGCCGTCCAACGCTTCTGGCGCGCAGGCTTTGTCGGGGCGGATGTGTTGGCGGGCTTCGCCATGGGCGGCGCACTCCTGAGTTTCGAAGGCGAGCAAGTCATGCGAAGCCGCCGGGCGAGCTGCGTCCTCAGTCTGACACGGGGCGCGCGTTAGGGATCGATCAAGACACCGGGATTAAGGATCCCTTCCGGATCGACAGCCTTCTTCGCAGCGCGCAGGGCATCGGTGAAGAGCGGCGGGCGCTGCTTGTCGTACCACGGGCGGTGGTCACGGCCGACTGCATGGTGGTGGGTGATGGTCCCGCCGCCGTCGATTACGGCGTCCGAGGCGGCATTTTTGATCGCCTGCCACATCTCCAGTTCGGCGCCCGGCTTCCCGAGCCCGTTGAAGGTGTAGTACGGCGCTGGGCCATCGGTATAGACGTGGGTGAAGCGGCAACTGAGTGTGCCGCCGCCGCAGACACGCTGGAGAGCGTCCGTCACGGCCGCGCGGATCGTCCGATCGAATTCCGGCCAGCGGTCCCAGGTGATCGAAGTTTCGAAGGTGTCGCCGATGATCCCCATGCCAGCCGTCGTATTGCGACCGTAGGGAGCGCGCACGAACGAGTTGCGCCAGGCGCCGACCGCGCCCTGGCGTCCCACCTCTTCGTCGGCCCCGTCAGCCACCTTGATCGCGTCTTCGGCGACCCGCCCGCCCGCCTCGCGGGCGATACGCACGGCGTCCCGGATCATCCCATCCTGGGGCACTTCGGCGGATTCGAAAGCGATGATGAGGAGCGCTTCGGCGCCCTTAAGGCCCGCCGCCGAGCCCGCCTCAGTGGGGTCGAGCAGGCGGCAGTTGGCGGGCCAGAGCTTCGCCTGCACCACCTGACGAGCCGCCTCATAGCCCGCTTCAAATGTGTCGAAGGTGACACCCGCCGAGGCGCGAAAACGTGGACGCGCCTGGATCTTCATCCATGCCTCGGTGACGATGCCGAGGATGCCCTCGCTGCCCAACGCGAAGCGGTCTGGGCTCGGGCCGGCGCCGCTGCCGGGGAGGCGGCGCGATTCCCACGCGCCGCGCGGTGTAATCATTCGGACGGACTCGACGAAGTCATCGATGTGCGTGTGATTGGTGGCGTAGTGCCCGCCGGAACGCGTGACGATCCAGCCGCCGAGCGTTGAATATTCGAAGCTCTGGGGGAAGTGGCGCAGCGTAAACCCGTGAGGCCGCAGTTGGTCCTCCAGCGCAGGCCCGTAGGTCCCGCCCTGGATGCGGGCGGCGCGAGAGATGGGGTCGATCTCCAGCACCTTGTCCAGCTTGAGCAGATCGATGCTGACCACCGGGCGGTCGCCGTGGGGCGGCTCGACCCCGCCGACGACCGACGAACCGCCGCCATACGGAACGGCGACGATGTTCGCCCCACCGCACCATTCGAGCAGCGCCAGCACGTCAGCTTCGTCCTCGGGGTAGGCGACGATATCCGGCGGGTTCGGGAACTCGCCACGAAAGGCCCGGACGGTGTCGCGGAAGCTCTTGCCGTAGGCGTGTGAGGCGCGATCGTGCGCTTCGGTAGAGCAGATGCTCGAAAGCGCGGGCGGCGCAGTGACCCGTGGGGCGCGGAGGACGATGTTCTCGAGCCGGGGTTTCGGCGGCGCGACGATCTGGCTGCCGTAGCGTTTGGAGAGCCGTACCGCAGCTGCCGCGCGGTCGGCGTCCGACGGTTCGTCCGATTCGAGGCCCCAGCCCCAGAAGCTTCGCCGTGCAGCCATGCCATACCCTCCACCCGCAATCGGGCGCGCGTATCGTAGCGCCTCTTATCGTAGCGCCTCTTAAGGGTGCGTGAGGAGTGATCAGTGAAGGGTGAGAATTCGGCGCGTGCGTACGACGCGGTGGTTGTGGGGGGCAGCCTTGCCGGCGCGGCGACCGCGATCCACCTCGCCGAAGCGGGCCGCAGCGTCGTGCTGCTCGAACAGGCACGCGCGTTCAAACGGAAGGCGTGTGGCGAATGACTGTTTCCCCAGGGCGTGCGCGAACTGGCGCAACTGGGCCTGCTGCCGGCTGTCGCGGAGCAATCCATTCGGATCGAAGGCGTGC
>JBDSJC010000303.1:0-4350 GCA_039917655.1 Tepidiformaceae bacterium | reverse complement strand
TCCCACTGCGCCGGTAAGCGATGTCGCCCCGGTCCAGCAACTTGATAAGGAAGGGACGCGACACGTTCAGGAGGTCGGCGGCCTGCTGGGTGGTTAGCTCCGAACCGCTCGAAACTACCTCCACAGCTTCTCCGGTCTTCAGCACTGCCACGCCACGACGAAGGACTTCATAGAGGGATTCGGGGATGGGCACACGCTCCCCCCTCAGCCCGAGCAAGGCCGTGCCCGAGGCCTCCGTTTCGTTGAGCAGCCTCTCGATTGCGGCGAGACTTGCCTCGGTCTTCGGATCCGTGACGATTGGTTCGGCGGATCGGGTGGCCATGGTCACTCTCCCTCGGGATCATCATCGGCGCTATTCGCAATATTCGCAACGGCTTCGAGCGAACCCGCAGCTGGCAGGCTACGCCTGTAGCGCCGCAATCGCCGCGCGCACGTCCTCGTCCTCGATGAAGCTGGCGCCGCGGGCTTCTCGCAGCTGTTGGGCACGGGCGATGATCGCCGCCTGGGTTAGGTCTGGCGGCGGGGCCGTGATCCAGGCGAGCAGTTCGATGGTCACGCCGTTCGGGTCCGGGAAGTAGATCGAACGTTCGTAGCCCCGGTCGACCGGGCTTTCGACTGGCACCCCGGCGGCGAGAAGGCGGGCTCGAAACGGCTCGAGGTCGGCGATGTCGATGTCGATGGCGAGATGGTCCATGTGGCCCGAGCCGGAGCATGCCTGCTCGTAGCTCGCCGGGTCCACACCACGCTTGGGCACGAAGTAGGCGATGAAGTTGTCATCGCCGACGTGGAAGAAGAGGTGCTCTTCGGAAGGGTAATCCAGGTTGTCCTGGCGGAGGACAAGCTCCATCCCGAGCGTCTCCGTGTAGAAGCGGATCGTCTCGGCGGCGTTCGCGCCGGAAAGCGCGGGGTGGGAGATGCGGAGCGTGCGAGGCATTCTGTTTAGGGGGCGCTTGCAGGTTGGAGCACGGGGAGCGGCTCGGCCCAGCGTTCCGCCCAGCCAGAGATCGCCTCCACGATCTGCTGGAGCTCCCGCCCCTTTTCGGTCAACCGGTACTCGATGCGCACGGGGATGTCCGGGTAAACGGTGCGGCTGACGATGCCGGCCGATTCGAGTTCGCGCAGGCGTTCGCTGAGCAGCCGGTCAGAGAGGCCTGGGACGCGGTTGAGGACATCGCCGAAGCGCACGGAGCCAGCGAGGAGCGCGCGGATGATGGACCCGGACCAGCGCCGGCCGATCAGTTCGACAGCCGTCTGGAACTTTGGGCAGTAGGCCGATTCGGGCGGGATGGGGCTTTGGGAGGTGTCCATGGATGTATCGTACCATCCCAACTTCCTTTTTGTAGCCTGCTTGACATTGCTCAGTTACCGGTGGTAATCTTATTCCATCAAGTGGCTAACTTATTAAAGGTAGCTATAGAGGAGAACAAAAATGACCTGGAACCTGGATCTATCGCATAGCTCAGTGGAATTCGCCGTGAAGCACATGGTGATTTCTTCAACGAAGGGGCGCTTCGCCAAGTACGAAGTGGACGCCAACGTGGACGAGCAGAACCTCGCCAACTCCAGCGCCACCGTGCGTATTGACGCCGCCAGCGTGGACAGCCGCGATGAGAAGCGCGACGCCCACCTGCGTTCCGCCGATTTCTTCGACGCCGAGAACCATCCCTACATCACATTCACGACCAAGCGCCTGGAGCCGAAGGGCGGGGACGACTACAAGCTCATCGGCGACCTGACGATCCGCGGCATCACCAAGGAAGTCTCGCTCAATGGGGAAGTCACCGGTCCGGTGAAAGATCCGTGGGGCGGTACCCGTTTCGGCATCAGCGCCCAGGGCAAAGTCAACCGCAAGGATTTCGGTCTCACCTGGAATGGTGTGCTCGAGGCCGGCGGCCTGCTCGTCGGTGACGACGTCAAGCTGAGCATCGAAACGGAACTGGTGAAAGCGGCCTAGTCCGTTACCGGCAGCTTGTTCCAACCAGCGGGGCGCGAGGCGAAAGCTTCGTGCCCCTTCTTGATGTTCGGACGGCGATCCCGTTGGCGCTGCGCAAGGTCCGATGGGCGAACCGACATCAGCGAGGAGAACCCTTGCGCCTTTGTGCAGCGCAGTGCCTACTACCGGCGCATGGAAGCCGAGGAAGTCGCGGACGCCCTTCTCACCGACCTGCGGGCACTCTTAAGCCGGCCAGCGCTCGCGCTCCTTGAGCCGCCTGTCAGGCTCACGGGTGGGTACGACACCGAGATCTTCGCCTTCCAACTGAAAGGCGCGCCGCCGGACTTTTCGGGCAGGCTAGTGCTCCGAATGTTCGCCGAAGGCGCTGCGCATCGAGCACGATTCGAGGGCGCCGTGCAATCGGCGATCGCCGACCTCGGCTACCCGGCGCCGCGCGCGCTCCACGTTTCCGAAAGCGGCGGCGCAGCGGGACGACCGTACATCGTCATGCCCCGCGCCGAAGGCAAGCAGCTGGTCTCGGCGGGAATCTTCCGCTTTGGACCGATGCTCGCGCGGTCACAGGCGGCGCTGCATGCGCTGGACCCCGTGCCGGTGCGCCGGGCGCTGGCAGCGGCCGGTTGCGGTCCGATCGCGTCCGGGATTGGCGACTGGTTGAAGACGCTTGAGGGGGAGGTTTCGCAGCAAGGGATGGAGCCGCTCCGCGCCTCTTACCAATGGCTCGCCGCGAACCGTCCGCGTGGGGTCGCCGGGCAGTCCATCTGTCACCTCGATTTCCACCCGTTGAACGTGATCGCGAAAGAGGGAGTGGTGACCGGCGTCATCGATTGGTCCAATGTCAGCTTCGGCGACCCGGCCGCGGATGCCGGGTTCACTCGCGTCCTCCTCACGCTTTCGCCGTTCGAAGTGCAGCCATGGCTGAAGCCGCTCGCGCAGCGCGTTCGCAGGCTGATCGCCTGGCGCTACACGCGAACCTATCTCCGGTTGCGCCCGCTCACTCCGGCGTCGCTACGCTATTACGAGGCGCTGCGTTGCTTCGAAGCGATGAGCCACCTTTCGCGCTTGCGCATCGCCGAAGGCAACGGTGCGCAGGTTTCGTCGACCGGCTACGCCTGGTCCGACCCAGAAACGATCAATCGGCTGACCGGGCACTTCAAGGCGATCACCGGGGTGGAGCTGAGGGTGGTCCCCTGAGCGCCCTGGTGCCACCACCAAATGGCCGAATCGCTAAGCAGGCGTGATCGTGCACCGCGTGTTGCTTCATTTCCGGCACAGGCTTGAACCCATTCGAGGGGTATTGGCGAAACACTTCAAGGCTGTTGTGGGCCACGGTAGCGTGGTTCCACGAGCGGCGGCCGTGTTCGTTGACGTCTCCGCTTTACGCTGGGAATGAGTGCAGATTACGGGCGCGCAACGGCGTAGGATGCGCGCATGCCAGCGTTGCGTAGCGTTCGGTTCAGACTGGTGATGCTCGCCATCGCGACGGGGCTCACGGGGCTGGGCGCAGGCGTTTGGTGGTTCGCTGGCGCAGCAATACCACGATGTCCACGCCGCACCCTCCAAGTCGCGAGACGAAGAGGTCGACCGCGTGAACCGCGCCGCATTCGAAGAGTTCTTCCAGATCGTCAAGCTCGCCTGGACGCAGGACACCTTCAGCTTCAACGGCAACTTCTGGCAGATCCCACCCGCCAACATACCGTGGGACCTGGAGGCCACGCAGCGCATGGGCCGCGGTGTGGAGGGCGGCATCGTCCGCGAAATCGGCGTGGTGCCGAAGCCCTTGCAACAGCCGCACCCGCCAATCATGCAGCCCTTCAGCTTCAGCGAGCCCACCATTCGCTGGTGCGCCCGCAACGGCGTCCAGCCCATCCTCGCTCCAATCAACGACCAGCTCGAAGAGTTCCTCTTCGGCGTCTACCACGAAGAGGCGAACGCCGCGGGCCGAAACCTCGCGCCCGGCGAGGGCATCGGCGTCCTGCGCGATGTCATCGTCGCTGATACCGATGAGGAAGCCTGGCGGCTCTGGCGCGAATCGGGGGCATTCGTCGGCGCGGCCTGGTTCGCGCCCTTCGGTTTCGGCGAGGCGGTACCGCGGCCCGGCGAGGACCCGCGCGCGATCACTCCCGAGGTGATGCACGAACGTGGCCTGATGTGGGTCGGCAGCCCGTCCACCGTGCGACGCCAGGTGGAGCAGACGCTGGAGCGGCTGCCGTTGAAGTACGTGATGGCCTGGCAGTACAACGGCCTCATGCCGCGGGCCGCAATCGCCAAATCCATGGAGCTGTTCATGGAGAAGGTGATGGGTCCCGGCTTTTAGCCCTCGGCGAAGGCCGCCTGGAGGGCGTCCAGCTGCTCCGCGGTAGCAAGCGTTTTGGCCTCCAGCGAAGAAGCTTGCGCGG
>JBDSJC010000302.1:0-7520 GCA_039917655.1 Tepidiformaceae bacterium | reverse complement strand
GAAGACGCCAGCCGCAATGGCTGGACGGCGCCAGTTGCATGGGGCGGCATCGCTGACGCGAGTTTGCCCCTTCGAGGCAAGGCCAACGAGATTGTGCGCGGTGGAGAAGGCGACGCTGACGCCGAGTGCGGCGAACGTTGGGATGCCGAGATTGAAGGCGACTTCTGGGAGCAGTTTGAGGGCGCGAATGGGCACCGCGAGGAAGAACCAGCCCATGTAGTAGTAGTTCATCGAACCGCCAGCGAACCAGGGGTCGTACGGCGGCATCGTTGTGGACCTGGCGACGGCCGTGAGGTAGGCGATCTCCATCGGCTTTTCGCCGCCCTGCGGGTGGTACCAGAGGTCCGGGTTGAAGTAGCGCAGGAGGAGGAAGACAGCGAAGGCGCCGAGGAAGGCGATCTCCATCGCCAGCCACGAGTGCCAGTGTTCACGAAACTCCTCGCGCAGGGCCGACCGGCGGCGGAATCCGAGCACGCTTCCGCCGGCGACAGTCACGGCGAACACGGCCCACACCAGCCCGCCTGAGAAGTGAGGCCCACCCCAGGCAACAAGCGCCCAGGTAGGCAGGACAACAGCGCTCAGCCCGAGCAGCTTCGAGAGGCCGTAGCCGCGATCTGGAAGCGCGCGAAAGAGCCATGACACCCAGGGGAAGGCGGCGACCGCGGCCAACTCGAGGAAGAGGAGCCACCAGAACCAGGGAACGTGGCTGGCCAGGCCGTTGGCGTCGAAGACATCCGTGAACGTGCCGCCGGACTGCTGGACCCGAGCCTCTTCGGGCGTGAACTGGAGGCCGTTCGTGCGGCCCTGCCGCGGGAGGAGGTTCACGGCTCGTTCGGGCTGAGCTTGGTTTAGGAGCGCGGCGGCACGCTGGGCGGAAAAGTTCAGGGTCTTCTGGTAGATCGTGACCTCGGGGTGGTCGTAAACGGTGAACGACTCCTCGGCTGAGGCATCGTTGATCGAGATGCCGAGAAACGTCGGGCGCGATTCGAAGTGCGCCACGCGCTTGAACCCGAGCTCGCCGGATTCGAGCAGTTCGTAGTAGCGAATGGTCGCCGGGTACTCAGCGGGCAGGCGAACGATCGAGTCTTTGACTCGATTCGAAGCGATCGCCACGTAGTCGGCGTTGATCAGGCCACCCTCGCCCTTGTCTACCGGGCGGCCATAGACCAGTTCGTCGATTTTCTGAAGTGAGTCGGTGGCGTATGGCTCCGTCTCGATGAGTTTGAACCGGCCGTTGGGCTTATCGGGGAGCGCGTACGGGAGCGTGTCGTCCCAGATTTCGCCTGTGATGCGGGAGCCGGGGAGGGCGTTGGCGTAGAGCCATTCGCTGGCGGCGATGCGAGGGTGATCCTGGCTATAGATCGATTGGAAAGCGAGCGCCCAAAACGCCGAAGCGCTGACCACCGCCAGCACCGCGGCGGCGGCCACGAATGACAGTGCGGGCGGGGATGGCCGGAGACGTGACGGGAGCCATGAAGGGGGCGCGGGGAGGGAGGCGCGGCGCCGCCAGAGTTCGAGGAGACCCCACGCGGCCATCAGACAGAGCACCGGGTAGATCGGCTGAAAGTAGCGCATGAAGGCGACGAAACGCGGCCCTTGGAAGGCGAAGACGGCTCCCGCGAAGGCGAGCGGCATAAGGAAAGTGAGTTCGCGACGGCGGAAGAGCACCACGCCAGCGCCGATCATCGAAGCGATTGCGGCCACGCCCAGCGCTGGGCCAAGCCCCCAGACCACGAGGTTTTTGAGCGGGGTGAGGAACGGGCTTCGTCCGGCGAACTGGACGAACGGTGGGTAATCCACGTTGCCGTTCTGGAAGTCGATCTCGCGCTCGATGTCCGTGCGCCAGGTGGGATTCAGGCTCATGTCCCAGAAGTTCGGCCCGGCGAAGGCGTACGGCTGGGCGATGCGGAAGACGATCATCGCGACTGCCATCGAAAGGCAGAGGAACGACACGTCGCTGGTCCAGTGGCCGTGCAGCGAGGGGCGTTCGCCGCGCCAGCGCAGGCCAAAGCGCGGCACGTCGCGGATGGCGATGCGCATGGCGATGGCCAGTACGGGTGCGAGGGCGAGCGGCCACGCGGTCACCTTACTGGCCAGCCCGAGTCCCACGCAGAGGCCCAGCAACGAGAAGAGCAACACCTGGCGCATCGCTGGCCGTCCCACGTTGCGCTCATCGCGCAGCGTCCGCGCGGCGATCAACAGGGAGGCGGCGCCGAAGAAGGTGACGTACGGGTCCATCGTCCAGAAGTGCGCTAGCTGCGTGGGCAGCACGGCGAGCGCGTAGAGCAGAGCGCCGAGCAGCCCGGCTTTGCGCGAAAACAGCGTCCAGCCGAGCGCGAAGACGACGGCGATGGTTGCCGTATCGAAAAGGGCCGTGATGCGCCGGCCCCAGAGGATGTCTATGTCGTAGGAGTTTCCGGGGCCGGCACGGTCAGCGTATTCGTCTGGCATATCGATGCCGAGGAGGCTGTCCGGGAGGTATCCGGCCATGGTGGCCGCGCCCTTGGCCAAGAAGAGCGGGAAGGTGCCATAGACGTAGGAGTGGGTTTCGGGGTCGTTGTAGGGGTTGAGCGGGCTGGCGGCGGTATCGAAGTAACCGCCGATGCTGTCAGGCCAATCGAGCCGGTCAGAGACGAGCGAGAGGAAGCGCTCGTCGGGGTGCATCTGGAGCGGGGCCTGGGCGCCGCTCGGCTGGTCCCAGTTAATGCCGTGCATTCGCAGGGCGAGCCCAAGGAGGAGGATCAGGCCAAGCGCGACTTTCCAGCCAGGGACGGTCTCCCATGTCCGGGTGAGCACAGCAGCTAAACGGCGGGAGGGCGCGCCTCGCTCGTGGGGGGTCTCGGCCAAGGGTCCTCCCCGGTTAGCTCCTGGCGGCGCGCGGCCAGCGAATGGCAGCCGCCCGGCGCTTCAGCAGTGGGATGCTCCCACGAATCCTATCCCCGGCCGGTCGTTGGCGAATGTAGGGGTTTAGAGACCTTTCTCCACGAGGAAGTGGGCCAGGTCGCTGATGCGGCAGGCGTAGCCCCACTCGTTGTCGTACCAGGCAGCGACTTTGACGAGGTTGCCGCCAACGACGTTCGTGGACTGGCCATCGACGATGCTCGATCGCTCGTCGCCCTTCATGTCCATCGAGACGACGGGGTCCATAGTGATGCCGAGGATGCCCTTCATCTGTTCGAGGCCCGCTTCGCGCAGGAGATCGTTGAGGGCCTCTTTGGTGGTGTCCTTTTCGGTGAGGGCGACGATTTCGACGATGGAGACCGTGGGAGTTGGGACGCGATAGGCGAGGCCGTCGAGGCGGCCATCAACTTCGGGGATTACCAGCCGCAAGGCGCGGGCGGCGCCGGTGGAAGTGGGGACGATGTTCATCGCCCCGGCGCGCATCTCGCGCAGGTCTGTGCCGGCAGCCTTATCGAGGATCTGCTGGGAGTTGGTGTAGCTGTGGATGGTGGTCATCTGGCCCTTCACGAAGCCGAGGTTGTCAACGATCACTTTTACCACGGGCGCCAGGCCGTTCGTGGTGCAGCTGGCGTTCGAAATGACGTGGTGCAGCGAGCGATCGTACCTCTCGGCGTTGACGCCGAGGACGATCGTCACGTCTTCGTTCTTCGCCGGGGCGCTGATGATCACCTTCTTCACGCTATCGCTCTTGTGGGCGACGGCCTTTGTGGCGTCGGTGAACAGGCCGGTCGATTCGATGACGATCTCCGCCCCCACCGAACCCCAGGGGATGGCTCCGGGGTCGCGTTCGGCGAAGACCTTGATCAGGCGGCCATCGACGGCGATACCGTCAGCTTCAGCGCGGACCTCGCGGTGCCAGCGGCCGTAGCTGCTGTCGTACTTCAGCAGGTGGGCGTTGGTTTCGGTGGGGACCAGGTCGTTGATGGCGACGACTTCGAGCGAATCACCGTAGCGGTCCGTGATGGCCTTGAGAACCTGGCGGCCGATGCGCCCGAAGCCGTTGATCCCGATCTTTGTCGTCACGTGTCTGCCCCTGAGAAGCGTTAGTGCGAGTAGCGTACCGAGAGAACGGCGAGCGGGCTACCGGGTGACGGGCCGTAGCTGGCACGAGTTGCGTCCGAGCTATAGCTCGAGCGCCCACAAGCGCACGACGCATAGGCTTCTCCTCTCGTTGTATAGGGCACGGCTATTTCTTCCACCGTTCCGATACGCAACTGCCAGTAGCGGCCAAGCGCGCCCGGGACGAACCTCAAGAGGAGAACCAAGTGGGAGAAACAACCTCAATGAACCGAACAATGGTGGCCTGCCCGGCCTGTGACCTGCACTTCCTTTCGGCGCGCGCGAAGACCTACTGCCCTGGATGCCACCAGCTGGTGGAGCCAACGGCTCTCGCCGCCTAACGGGAATTCGGCTGTCCGCCGCAGCTGAGGAGCGCGGCGAGGATGTCAGCGGGGCCGGGGATGGTTGCCGCGGCCGTGGGTGGCTCGGCGACCCACGCCGGGAAGAGAAGCCGGAAGCCAGCAGCGTCCGCAGCGCGCCGGTCTTCTGGTTCCGAGGAGACGATTGCACAGTCCAGGGGGCTTCGTTCAAGGAATGCGGCGCACTGAGCGAGGCGAGCTGCCGGGTCGTACGCCTCGCCCAGGGGTGTCGCCGCGAGTACGGCGAGGAAGCGGTCCAGCCCCGTCGATTGCGTCTGTTTGAGCGCGAGGCTGTGAGGCTGGCGGCTGATTGCGCCGATCTCGATCCAGCCGCCGCGGACGGCGTCCAGCGCCATGCCGATGCCTTCGTGCACCAGCAGCTTCTTCAAGCCGCTTCGTTGCGAAATCTCCACGCAGACCTGTTCACAACGGGAACGCTCTTGGGCTTCTGGCAGCAATACTGCAAGTGCCTGAACCCACGGGCGGCGGTGGTATTCCTCGATCAGGGGCCGGACGTCCACACGCCGTCCGCAGGTAGCGGCGATAGACTCCTCCAGCGCGTACTGCCAGGCCTTGCGCGAATCGATCAGCGTGTGATCGAGGTCGAAGATCACCGCCTTCGGTGGTTGCCAGCTTTCCGCGTCGGGACGCACGGCTAGTGCGCGAAGCCGAAGCGGCGGAGGGCGGCCTGATAGTCGTCCGGCGTGTTGATGTCCAGGCCTAGCAGGTCATCGTCCACCGCGAGTTCGTCGAGTTCGCTGGCGTGCGCGCGGACGATGGCCAGCAGGCCGTCAGACTCTTCCGTAGCGGCCATCAACTCCTCGCGCAATCTCCCGGCGAGGACGATCGGGTGGCCGTGGTGACCGTTGTGCATGGGGCGGACGCCGGCGCGTTCAGGCTTGTAAGCGGCGACCAATGCGCGGAGAAAGTCTACGGGGCGCGGCTGATCAACGCTGGCGATGACGATTGCCTCGGCATCGCGGCTGACCGCCTTGGCGCCGATGCGCAGGGAACTCGCCCGCCCCAGCTGGAAACGGGAGTTGAACATCACGCGGCATTCGAGCCC
The DNA here is from genome assembly GCA_039917655.1 of Tepidiformaceae bacterium. Taxonomy (GTDB): domain Bacteria; phylum Chloroflexota; class Dehalococcoidia; order Tepidiformales; family Tepidiformaceae; genus PNKC01. Next base: position 2,075 of record JBDSJC010000302.1, on the reverse strand, counting down.
GTACCCTCGCATACCGCGCTGGATCTCGTCGCCGCGGTGACCAAGGACGACGATCACTTCATCGGCGCCCGCTTCGCGCAGTTGACGGACATGGTAGGCGACGAGCGGCTCGCCGCCCCAATCGAGGAGGGCCTTGGGCTTGCCCATGCGGCTGGAGAAGCCGGCGGCGAGGAGTATCGAGGAGAGCATGAAGCGGAGTGTAGCAGCGGAGGCGGTTCGGCTCATGGGGTCGAGTGCGCCGGGCATCGGCGAGACGTTTGGGCGGGCGCCGAGGACGCGAGTTACAATGAGCGTGGCAATGCAGCTCAGCCCGCTTCCCTGGGAGCTGCAAAGGAGCTGGTGATGCCGAGTCGGAGCGTGGCAGCGACCGCACGCGGAAACCACGCGCCAGCGCGCCGGGATCCTCTTTCCGGCGTCTCCCTGTGGCCGAAAGCGTTGCTTCTGAGCTGCACCGTTTTGCTCGCTGGTTGCGCCGGCGAGATCGCCGCCGGGCCACGTAGCGCGGAGCCCGGAAGCGCCACCCAGGGTGTGCCCTTTGGGCGGACATCGGCGGACGGCGTAACGCCCGTCCCGACCCTCGCGGAGAGCGTGCCTCCCCAGCCTCCCCGGGCGCGTTGGCCGGTGACCATCGCCGCGGTTGGCGACATCATGCTCGACCGGAGCGTTGCGGAAGCGATCACCCCTGAGCATCCCGAAGGGCCCTTCGCGCACGTCCTTGATGTCCTCCAGAGTGCGGACCTGACGGTCGGGAATCTCGAGTCCGCGGTGAGCGATCTCGGGCAAGCCAGGCAGAAGTCGTACACCTTCCGCGCGCCGCCGCTTGCGGCCGCGGGGCTGGCGGCTGCGGGCTTCGACCTGGTTTCGATCGCGAACAACCACAGCCTCGACTTCGGACCCGAGGCCCTTGTCGATACGGTCGAACAGTTGAGAGCGGCGTCCGTCGAGGTTGTTGGCGGAGGGCGGGACAACGAGGAGGCTTACCGCTACCGGGTGCTGACCGCGCACGGTGTACGCGTTGCCTTCCTCGGGTTGGCGGAGGTGCCGAACGACTACGGCTACGACAGGAGCATGTGGACAGCGGCGCCGGGCAAGCCGGGGATCGCCTGGGTGGACGAGGAGCGCATGGCAGCCACTGTCCGTGAAGCAGCGCAGGCCGCGGAAGTTGTGGTGGTGATGCTCCACTTCGGGATCGAAGGCGCCTCCGAGCCCTCGGAGAGGCAACGCCAGCTATCCCGCTCCGCGATCGACGCTGGGGCCAATCTTGTCGTGGGTTCCCACCCGCATGTGCTCCAGAAGCTAGAGGACTACGGGGGTGGACTCATCGCCTACAGCCTCGGCAATTTCGTTTTCGACGGCTTCGAGGGCGACGCGAACAAAAGCGGGATCCTGCTGGTGTCGTTCGCCGCTGACGGCTCGCCTTCGTGGCGGATGGAGCCGGTGAGCATTGGCTGGGATGGCCTGCCGCGCTTGAGGGAGTAGCCTCAGCCGGGGGTCTCGGAGGCTGCGGGGGACGGGGCACGGACAATCACGGGTGGCGGTAGTCGGACACTACCGTACTGAACCGTCGATGGACGGTGGATCCGCGCAGCGACATCGCCGGTACTGAGGGGAACGCTTACTTAAATCGGTAGGTGATTCGGCCCCGCGTCAGGTCGTACGGAGAGAGTTCCACGAGGACGCGGTCGCCGGTGAGGATCTTGATGTAGTTTTTACGGATCTTGCCGCTGATGTGCGCCAGCACCTCGTGACCGTTAGCGAGTTCCACTTTGAACATCGCGTTTGGCAGAGGCTGGGTCACCGTTCCCTCTACTTCGATTCCTTCTTTTTTCGTCATTCATCCTCCTTGAGTTAGGGCGCGCGCCAGGGCGCGCTGCCACCTTGAGCTTGAAGTCTACTCGATCCCGCGGATGCCGGGGTGTAAATCGCCTGCCGGATGGCCTTGCAACCGCCTCGCGGCGCACATGATCGGCCGGCAAATTTGTGGTGGAGACGAGGGGACTCGAACCCCTTACCTCAGCGATGCGAACGCTGCGCTCTCCCAGATGAGCTACGTCCCCACAAAGAATTCGGGCCAC
>JBDSJC010000301.1:0-4238 GCA_039917655.1 Tepidiformaceae bacterium | reverse complement strand
GCTGCCATCTCCAGTGCGCGCACCGCGCCCGCCGGGTCATGCACGCGGAAGATGCGCGCTCCCTGTTCGTAGGCCATCGCGCTCAGGATGTGTGTCTCCAGGTCGCGATCCGCCGGGGGGCGGCCATTGATGCTGCCGATGAAGTTCTTGCGGGAATGCGCCAGGAGGATCGGAAGGCCGGCGGAACGCAGCTCCCCCAACCGCCGCAGCACGATGATGTCTTCGTCATGGCTCTTACCGAAGGCGATGCCCGGGTCGATCGCCACCTGCGCCGGGGAGAGACCCAGCGCGAACAGTTCCGCCGCCTTCGTCTCCATCCAGGCGACCGTTTCGGCCACCACATCGCCGTATTCCGGAGGCGCGTCAGGCCGCCGCTTGGGCAGGCCGTAGCTGTAGTTCAGGACATAGCCAGCGCCTGCTTTCGCCGCTTCCCTCGCCGCGCCCGTCCCCAGCGTCAGGCCGCTGATGTCATTCACGATCTCCGCGCCTGATTCCAGCGCCGCATGGGCCACCAGGGGCTTGTAGCTGTCGCTGGAAACAACATGGCCTTCGCGAACGAGTGCCGCCACCACGCTCCCGACCAGCGTTGCCTCCGGCTCCGCCTCCAGCGCTGGGCGGTCCGCCCGCGCGCTTTCCGCGCCGACATCAATGATGCTCGCACCGGCTTCCCGTAGTTCACTCGCGCGCCGGAGCGCCGCGGTGAGATCCGCACCCACGCCATCGCCGGAAAACGAATCGTCCGTGAGGTTGAGGATCCCCATAACGTGTGGCCGGTCGAGCTGGAGTTCGTGCGTGCGCAGCTTCCAGACGCCCCCCGTGTGCAGGTAGCGCTGTACTCGCCTCGCCAGTGCTGCGTCCGTGTGTTCGAGTTCGCGCGCGAGCCGCCCCAACTCCGCGCTGCTGGCCACCACTCTCGCGACCTCACGGCTCAGGTCGATGCCGATGCCCGCAGCGCTCGTCGCCAACGCCAGCAGCTCTCGGGCGGCAGCCAGGTAGACGATGTGCGGCGCATCGGCATCGGCGGCAAGCTGCGCGGCGGAGGGAGGGACGGCCCGGAAGACGGGGATCAACGCGCCGTGCTCGTCAGCGCTTCGATCATTCGGCGAGTCTGCCAGAGGTGTTCCAGGTCGTGCTGGTACATATCGCGCGTCAGCTCCAGGAGGGTCATGCGTCCCCGGTAGGGGTGGATGCCCGCCCGCTGCCAATCGGGTTCGCCCAGGTCCCAGAGCATGTACGTTGTGCGCCGGCGGAGGTAGTGGAACTCCTCCAGCATCTCCTCTTCGTCGGTCTCTTCGTAGTCCTCTGCGAAGGGGATGTCATCAACATCGACGTGCGGGATGACGGACTCCCGGCGAGAGTTGACGATCGCTTCGAACTGGCCGAGGAACCCGCGTTCGGTCTGACGGGCGTGATAGGGGATCGCCTGGAGACACCAGCCATCGTCCTGGCCGCGGCCCGGCTCGGTGAGCTGCCGAGGATGGAGGCCGTAGAACGCGCGCTGTAGTTCGCCCGAAGCTTCGCCCAGCGCCTTGAGCAGGAAAGAAGGGTCACTGCCGGCCTGTCGCACGTACCGCATCCGTCGATTGTACGGCAGCGCTCCAAGCCGGGCGGCCTGTATTTACGTGATGACGAGCGGGACGCCGTCTTTGCAGAGCTGGCATTCCGAGGGCGAGTAGGAGGCCATGGAGAACCTCAGGCAGGCGAAGAAGGGCACGCCGAAGTCCACCGTCCCGCCAGCGCGGTCGACGAGGACACCAACGCCGGCTACCTCCGCGCCCCGTTCCAGCACGGCAGCGATGACCTCGCGGATGCTGCCGCCGGTGGTGAGCACGTCATCCACGACGAGCACCTTGTCGCCCGCGCCCACCTGGAAGCCGCGGCGGAACTCGCGCTCGTGCTCCGAGCCGTCCTTACGTTCGGCGATGATGCTTGGCAGTCCAAGGTGGCGGGCAGTTTCGTACGCCATGATGATCCCGCCCGTCGTTGGCCCGGCAACGACGGTTGGCTTGCCGCGAAAATGTTCGGCGATCTGGCCGCACATTTCGCCGGTCAGTTCGGGCCACTGAAGGATGCGGAATTTCTCGACGTAGGTATCGCCGTGGCGTCCGCTGGCGAACTGGAAGTGCCCGCGGAGCACCGCTCCGCGGGATTGCAGCTGTTCTTCGAGTTGGATGGTCACGATTACCGAGCGTATCGCCGTCACCCGCGCTGGTCTACCGTCGAACTACCGGCCGGTGAGCGCTTCGTCCACCTTCTGGGCCGTCACCTTCGGCACGCCGTCCTTGGTGGAGATGTTGCCCGCTTCGTTCGGCGCCAGCCCAAACTTGCTCTTCGGCCAGTAGGAGACCAAGGCCTTGCCGATAATCAGATCCCCGGGCACGAAGCCGACCTGCTGGCTGCGGCTGTCCAGGCTGTTGTCGCGGTTGTCGCCCATCACGAAGTACTGGCCGGGAGGCACCAGGATCTTCGGCTTATTGTCATGCCAGACCGCCTTGATGTACGGCTCGTCCAGCCGGAAATCGTTGATGTACACCTTGCCATCGACGATTTCGAGCGTCTCACCGGGCAGGCCGATCACCCGTTTGATCAGGTCGATCTCCGGTTTGCGCGGGTCCTGAAGGACAACGATATCTCCCCGGTCCGGGCCGTGGAAGACGTTGCGTTTCTCGCCGTTGCTTGCGGTGATCAGCGGGATGAACTTGCTCAGCTTCTCCATGTCCACTTCGGAGTAGACCAGTTTGTTCACGATCAGGAACTGGCCGTTCTCCAATGTCGGATACATCGAGCTGCCATCAACTTTGAAGTTCTGGAAGCTGGCGCGCACACAGAGGAAGACGAGGAGCGCCAGCATGACGGTCTCCACTACCTCGCGGACGACGGTCTTTGTGCGGTCGTGGCCGGTGTGCGCGGCTGGTTCAGCCGGGGCATCGTCACCGAAGCTGAAATCCGTGCCCCAGGGCACATCCGAACCGATCCCGCCGCCGACGGCTGGACGGAGGTCTGTGGCCGGAGAGCGGTAGGTGAGCGGTTGGCCGTTGTCCGGCTCCCATGGGGCGTCGAACGGGTTCTCCGGGGTGTCGGTGCGCAGCGCTGCCCACGGGGCGGGCTTGAGAAACGAACGTTCCGGCTCTTGCGCGTCCGCCGCCTCGGCGACGATGTCTGCTGCGCCAGCGCCCAGAAGTTCACCGAACGCGGCGTCCTCGGCGCGCTGCAAATTCCGGTCGATCGGCGTTGGCGCTGGTTCTGGCTCGGGGGTGGCGGCGTGGACGTTGAACGCCCGCAGCAGGACATCGTCGTCATCTTCGTAGTGCGCGCCGGACGGGTCCGCTTCGGGGGCGAAGTTTGCGGCCGCCTGATCCAAGCGGCTGCGCAGCATCCGTTCGTCCTCAGCGATCGCCATCTGGCTCTCGAGGCTGGATGCCAGGTCGAGCTCATCGTCAACAGTTGACGACTCGTCCGTTGCGGAATGCTGAACTGTTGACGGCGGGTTGCCGAAGTTCCAGGAATCTCGTGGCTCGCGCGGCGGGCTCACGTCCTGCGGCGGGTTAGCCGGTGCGCCGAACGCCAGCGTCCGCCCCTCTGCGAGCGAGGCTACCGAGCGCGGGACGTCAGCCACGATAGGCGCGGGTTCGAACTCCATCGATTCTTCCGCGGGCGGGAGTTCGCCATCCTGGACGAGTCCAGGTGCATCCGCTTCGGCCAACTCGGATTCGCTGCTGCTCACAGCGTCCCAGGGGTCTTCATCGACGGTGGGCGAAAGGGTGGGCGGGAAAGGCACACTTCCCGCCGGGAAGGCGGGAACTTCGACCGGAGCATCGACTAGCGCGTGGGCGGGCTCAAGAGCCGCGACCGAGGGCTCCGCCGTTTCTTCGCCGGTTTCCCACCAGGGGCGCTCTTCGTCGGCAGGTTCGACCGCGGAAAGCGCAACAGGCGCCACCCACACGGAAGGGGCGGCGAAACGCTCTTCCTCGGGTTCCTCACGTTCGAACGAGAAGCTGAACTCCTCGACCGGTTCTTCGGGCTGGGGTTGGATGTCAGTCAAGGCGACTGCGTATTCCGGACGCAAGGGAACCGGTAGGACGAACGGTTCCGGATCCCAGCCCTCGTCGTCGCCAGCGGAAGAATTCGCCTGGGGAGGCGACACGGCCGCTTCGAACGCGGGCTCGGCCTCTTCCTCGGCGGGAGCGATGGGCTCAGCGGGCCAATGCCAGGGGTTCTCTTCAGCGGCAGGCTCCGCT
>JBDSJC010000300.1:0-13049 GCA_039917655.1 Tepidiformaceae bacterium | reverse complement strand
TGTGACGCGTCCGCAGAGCGGACAGGGTCCGTGGTGTTTTTGGCCCCGAGACATCTCCCTACCTCAAAGCCCGCCGTGAAGATCGTGGCATCTCGCGGCCTGGCCGTGAATCGGTCGGAGTCCCTAGGGGAAGGCCCGTGGGCGGCGCGTTGCCTATACTTCTCACATGCGCATCTGCCGGGTTGGGTTGGCACAGATAAACGTCACCGTCGGCGACCTGGCGGGCAACGCCGACCAGATTCGGTCAGCGATCACCGCGGCGAAGGCTGCGGGGTGTGGGTTCGTGGCGCTGCCCGAGTTGGCGGTCACGGGATACCCACCGGAAGACCTGGTATTGCGGCGGTCCTTCTGCGCCGAATCACGCGCAACTGTTGACACGATTGTCCCCTCAACGAAGGGCATTGTGGCAATTGTGGGCTTCGTGGACTGGACGCAGGACGACGCCTACAACGCGGCGGCGGTAATCGCCGACGGACGATGGGTGGATACGTACCACAAACGGCGGCTGCCGAACTACGGCGTCTTCGACGAAGAGCGCTACTTTGCCGCCGGACGGCGCAACCCGGTCTACCACGCCGGCAATGTCGCGTTCGGAGTGAGCGTCTGCGAAGACATCTGGTATCCAGGGTTTCCGCTGGACGCGCTTTCGCTGGGCGGGGCTGAGCTTTGCATAAATATCAACGCCTCTCCATACCACCGGGGACGGGTGCGGGATCGCAGCCGGATGGTGGCGACGCGCGCCGCGGACAACCTGATTGCGGTGGCGTACGTGAACCTGGTCGGCGGGCAGGACGAGTTGGTGTTCGACGGCGCCTCCATGGTGTTCGATGCCGAGGGCCGTTTGCTCTCGCGAGGGTTGCAGTTCAAAGAAGATCTCCTGGTGACGGATATCGACCTCGACGCAGTCGCCCAGCGACGGCTGCACGACCCGCGGAGGCGGGTGGAATTGCGGGACCGCGATAGTGAGTTGGATGTCGAGCACATCGACCTGGGATTCACGCCCGCCCCGCCGGCAGAACCGCAGTTGGAATCGAAGGTCGCTCCGGCGTTGGAGGACGAGGCTGAGGTGTGGGAGGCGCTGGTGGTTGGCACGCGAGACTACTTGCGAAAGACCAGGTTTGGCCAGGCCGTAATCTCGCTGTCCGGCGGGATCGATTCGAGCGTCGTGGCGGCGATCGCGGTGGACGCGATTGGAGCGGAGAACGTGATTGGCGTTTCCATGCCGAGCCGCTACTCGAGCGAGCACAGCCGGACAGATGCCAGGGCGCTAGCCGAAAATCTGGGCATTCGCTACCTCACCATCCCGATCGAACCCGCCCATGCCGCAATGCTGGAGATGCTGGCGGACGCCTTCGAAGGCACGGACGAGGGTACCGCTGAGGAGAATCTTCAGTCGCGGCAGCGCGGAAACGTGCTCATGACGCTCTCAAACAAGTTCGGCTGGATCGCGCTGTCCACGGGGAACAAGAGCGAGATGGCGACGGGCTACGCGACGCTCTATGGCGACATGGCCGGCGGCTACGCGGTCATCAAGGACGTGCCGAAGACGCTTGTCTTCAAGCTGGCGGCATGGCGAAACGCTCATGAGGGAAGGGCGCTCATCCCCGAAGCGGTGCTCACCAAGCCTCCGAGCGCCGAGCTGAAGCCCGACCAGTTCGACCAGGACAGCCTTCCCCCATACGAAGTGCTGGACCCGATCCTCGAAGGCTACGTTGAGGACGACATGACGGTGGACGAGATCGTGGCGCGCGGGTTCGATGAGGCAACGGTGCGACGCGTGGTGGGCATGGTGGACCGCAACGAGTACAAACGCCGGCAGGCGCCCCCGGGGGTGAAGATCACCCCCCGCGCGTTCGGTCGCGACCGGCGGTTTCCCCTGGCTGCAGTCTACCGGCACCTCTGATCGCTCTTCGTCGGCGCCCTGGTTTAGCCGCTGACCTGGACGTGTTCAGGCTGGATTGTGTAGACCACGCGCTGCTCAGCGGGGTTGCGGTACGGGTAGGCGTCCAGATCCAGGTACTTCTTGGCCATCTTGTCGATGTGGCCATCGGCGCCATCGGTGGTGTGACCGGTGACCTTGCCGCGAATCTGGATGTAGCGATACGGGTTGGCGTTGTCGTGCACCGATAGTGCGACGCGGGAATCGCGCTTCAGATTGCGGTCCTTCTGGCGCCCCTCCGCGGTGTTGAACAAAATGTTTTCGCCGTCGATATCGATCCAGACGGGCGTGACCTGAGGGGAGCCGTCCTTCATGAGGGTGGCGACGTGGGCGAAGTTCTTGTTCTCGATGATGTCGCGGTGGGAAGCGGGGATGGTGGCGGACATGTGCTTACCTCTGATAAGTGAATGAATAAACCGTAGCCGACGAGGGGGAGCGGGCGCAAACGAGGGGCGGACGCAGATGGCTTGAGGAGCCGATCTTGCTGAGACGGATTCACGCTCAAAGAACTGCTGCTCAAAAGCGCTCTGAAATTGGTGGCGAAAGGACGAGGGATCGCATCTGTGGGCGGTGGTGGGGAATGACCTGGCCGCCCGTGCGACGGTCTTTTTCTTGGTCTCCGGCCGACCGCCGGATGATCTGTGCCCACAACAACATTCCGACAGGGTTGAACCCTGAGAGGGCCAGCACCGAACCAAGCAAGAGCACTCATCAACGGCGCGCCCTTCTTCCCGTCCTGGTGCTGATCCTCTTGTTCTCGACGCGTTAGCAGCGCCCGCCGCTGCCTGCGTTGGAACGGCGGACGGTCGCAGATACAGGGTCGGCGAACGAGCCAAGGGCCAAACGCCTGACCGCCACTCAGCGAAGGTTGGCACACCCGTCCTATACTCTTGGCACATCCCACCTCCGGAGAAACTTCTGATGAAACACGTCCGCCTCGGCCGTACTGGCCTGCAGGTCTCGCGGCTCTGTCTCGGCACCATGACGTTTGGCTTGCAATGCGACGGAAAAACTTCGATTGCGATCATGGACCGTGCCGCCGATGGCGGCGTGACGTTCTTCGACACCGCGGACGTGTACCCGCTCGGTGGCACGGGCGAGACGGTTGGACGGACGGAGGAGATCGTTGGGCGTTGGCTACAGGGGAGGCGTTCGAGCGTGGTGCTGGCGACGAAATGCTTCGGGCGAAGCGGGCCGGCGCGCTGGGACCAGGGGAACTCGCGCAAGCACATCCTGGACGCCGTGGATGCTTCGCTGCGGCGGCTTCAGACGGACTACATCGACCTCTACCAACTGCACGGGCCGGACGCCGAGACACCAATCGATGAGACACTCCGGGCGCTGGAGGACGTGGTGCGGGCGGGCAAGGTTCGCTACGTCGGCTGCTCGAACTTCATGGCCTACCAGGTGGCGCGCGCGATTGGGCGGAGCGAAGCGACGGGTGTCGTGCGGTTTGACTCGGTACAGCCGCGTTACAACATGCTCTTCCGTGAAATCGAACGGGAGCTGCTGCCGCTTTGCGCGGAGGAGGGCATCGGCGTAATCCCTTACAACCCAATCGCGGGCGGACTGCTGAGTGGCAAGCACAACCCGGACGCCGGGCCGGAGGAGGGGTCGCGATTCACGCTTGGGACGGCGGCCCAGCGCTACCAGGATCGCTACTGGCACGAAGGCATGTTCGAGACGGTCGACCAGCTTCGGCCGATCGCCGCGGACGCCGGGATGACGCTGCCGCAGATGGCCGTGGCCTGGGTGCTGGCGAACCCGGCCATCACTTCGCCGATCATTGGCGCAAGCCGGCCGGAGCAGCTCAACGACACGCTGAAGGCTGCGGAAACCCCCCTTTCGCCAGAGCTGAAGCAGCGGTTGGACGACCTGACGGCGGTGTACCGGCGGGGAGACGCCGGCCGCTGATGTCCGAGCTTTCGGAGTTGCTTGGCATTGCGCGGCGGGCGGCAGAGATCGCGCGGGCCGTGATCATGCCGCTGTATGAGTCGGGGACGAGCGTCGAACTGAAGGAAGACCGTACTCCGGTGACGGCGGCGGACCGCGGCGCGGAGGAGGCGATGCGGGCCTTTCTACAGCGCGAGTGCCCCACCCACGGCGTACTGGGCGAAGAATTTGGCGAGACGCCCGGAGACGGGCGCCACCGCTGGATCCTGGACCCGATCGATGGCACGAAGTCGTTCATCCACCATGTGCCCCTGTTCGGGACTCTAGTCGCGCTGGAACGCGACAGGACGCCTGTGGTGGGCGTCATCGCCTGTCACGCGGCGGGAGAGACCGCGTACGCCGCGCAGGGGCTTGGCGCGTTTCTGAACGGCAAACCGGCCCACGTGTCGCCGATCGCTGAGCTTTCGGCAGCGACAGTCTCCATGACAAGCTACTCCCGGATGTCGCGGCTCTATCCGGCGGGATTCCGTGCGCTGGTGGATGGCTGTGGGCTGGCACGGGCCTGGGGCGACTGCTACGGCTACCTGATGGTGGCGACAGGCCGTGCTGACGCCATGCTGGACCCGGAGATGAGCATCTGGGATGCGGCGGCGCTCTACCCCGTCATCACCGAGGCGGGCGGACGGATGACGACCTGGGAAGGCGAAGACCGCGTGGGCGGGAGCGTGATCGCAACGAATGGCCTCCTCCACGAGGCAGTCCTCGCCGCGCTCCGGGCGGAGAAGCAGAGCACGGCCATTAGCTAGTTCGGGGCAGCGAAAAGGCGCGGTGTGCGGCCGCGCCTTCTCCTACGTGCTCAGTTCCGACCGGTTTGGCTCAGGCCTTGCCGATCTTGAACATCTTTGTGCCGCACGTGGGGCACTTGCCCTCCGTGGCGGGCTTGCCGTTCTTCATTGTGATCGGGGTGGCATTGGACATCTCCCGCTTCACGCGGCACTTGAGGCAATAGGCTTCCAAGAAGAGTCTCCCTCTTTCGCACCCTGTTGGAGCAGGATGGGGCGCCGGCGGAAATTGTTATAGAGAGTAGGCGGTTGCTCACTCTCTTCCGGCGCCTCTGGCATGATCGAACCGCGGACTTCTCGTGTCAAGAGGAAAATCGAATCTGTAATCAACATAACTACCAGATTCACCCTGGTTTTGACAGATTCAGCAGTTTCATGCCCCGAATCTGACCAGATTCGTGCACCGAGCCGACCCCGGCGAATCTGCCCGAGACCTCGTAGATTCGCGCCACGGGTGCTGCTTCGAAGGCCAAATCCGAGGTGCGGACAACCGAGCCCTGACGCAAGAGGTCCGCCTGCGCGGGTGCGACGATCGCCGCCGATAAGTTTCCAACCCCTTCGTCCGGCTGAAGAAGCAGGTCGATGAGTGCGTCGTTGGCAGCGGCCACGGCGAGTCCTTCGAGCGTCGTGGCGCCGCGCAACATGAAGCCGCCGACGGACGTGCGTCTGAGGGCGGAGAGGTGGGCGCCGCACCCGAGCAACTCTCCAATGTCGCGGGCAATGCTGCGGATGTAGGTGCCCGGACCGCAGTGCACGGAAATCTGCAGGCGGTCGGCCGCCGCGAGGGTGAGACGCAGTTCCCTGACCATGACGGAGCGGGTGCGAAGTTCAACCGTCTCGCCAGCACGGGCGCGCGCGTAGGAGCGTTTGCCATCGACCTTGATGGCACTGTAGGCAGGCGGCCGTTGCTGGAGTGCTCCGGTAAACGCCGCTTCGAGGCGCCTCAGGTCCAATTCATTGAGCGGGGGCACCGGCGAACGGGAGAGTTCGTCGCCTTCGGCGTCATCGGTGCCAGTACTGACGCCAAGGGTGATCTCGCCTTCGTAGCGCTTGTCGTGCCGGGTCATGTATTCGACGAGCCGCGTGGCCTGGCCGAGACAGAGGACGAGGACCCCGGTGGCCATCGGGTCAAGGGTGCCGGTGTGGCCGATCCTGCGCTGGTGGGTGATGCCGCGCGCCTTTGCGACCACGTCGTGGCTCGTCCATCCGGACGGCTTGTCGATAACGAGGATCCCGTTGAGGTTGGATGGCGCTGTGGCCACGCTAGGGCGCGTCCTCGGGGCTATCCTCAGCCTGAAGCGGGTGCGCCGGGTCGTGAGTGACTTTGTTGATGAGCGAGGCGAGACGTGCTCCCCGCTCAATCGAAGGGTCAAAGCGGAAGACGAGTTCGGGGACGTTCCGCATCTTCAGACGATGCATGAGTTCGCGGTGCATGAAATGGGCTGAGCTTTCGAGGCCCTTGAGCACGCCATCGCGTTCGCCCTCGTTGCCCAGGTGCGAAACGTAAACGACAGCGCGGCGAAGGTCCGGCGAGACCTGAACCTCGGTGATCGAGACGAGCCCCCGGCTAACACGGGGGTCTTTCACTTCGCGCAGGATCAGTTGGCTGAGCTCTTCGCGCAGCAATTCGTTGACGCGGGCTGTCCGCATGCTCATGACGCGCTCCCAGGCCGAAGGACCGGCGAATGCTAGTTGGTGCGCTCTTCGTGGAAGAATTCGACAACGTCACCCTCGACGAACTTATCGAAGCCGCCGATGACGATGCCGCACTCGTAGCCAGCGGCGACCTCGCGGGCGTCATCGGCGAAGCGCTTGAGGCCCTCGCACCGGCCCTTTCCGATTTCCGTGCCCTTACGCAGGATGCGGACGGTAGAGCCCCGTTTGAGCGTGCCATCAAGCACGAAACTGCCGGCGATGCCGCCGAGACGGCTGGACTTGAAGATCTGGCGGACCTCGGCGTGACCGTCGATCACCTGCTCGAATGTTGGCTCGTACATGCCAGCGAGGGCTTTTTCGATATCCTCGATCGCCTGGTAGATGATCGTGTAGGGGCGGATCTCGACGCCGGTGGCATCGGCGCGTTTGCGGGCGGAGGGGTCAGTCTTGATGTTGAAGGCGATGATGATGCCGTTCGAGGCTTCGGCCAGCATCACGTCCGAGTCGCTGACTGGGCCGGTGGCGGCATGGATCACTTTCACTTTGACTTCGGACGTGCCAAGCCGTTCGAGGGCGCCCTTGACCGCTTCGGCGCTGCCGCGGACGTCGGCTTTAAGGATCAGGATCAGTTCCTTGAGCTTGCCCGCGCTGATCTCGTTGAAGAGCGTGTCCAGGTTGACGTGGGCGTGGTCGGTCTGCTCGTCGGCTTCGCGGCTGCGGCGGCGGGTTTCGACGATCAGGCGCGCCTCGCGCTCATCGGCGACGACACGGATGCGCTCGCCGGCCTCGGGTACGTTTTCGAGGCCCATGATCACCGCTGGCGATGCTGGCCCGGCTTCCTTGATACGTTCGCCGCGGTCGTTAAACATCGCCTTGACTTTGCCGCTGGTTTCGCCGGCAACCAGGGCATCACCCTGGCGGAGGGTGCCGTTCTTCACGAGCACCGTGGCGATTGGGCCGCGAGAGGGGTCCAGCTCCGCTTCAATAACTACCGCGATCCCGGGACGGTTGGGGTTGGCTTTCAACTCCGAGATCTCGGCGACGAGGTTGATCGACTCCAGCAGGTCATCGATGCCGGTCTTCTTCAGGGCCGAGACCGGGACCGCGACCACATCGCCACCGTAGTCTTCGACCACAAGACCGTGCTCGGTGAGTTGCTGCTTTACGCGGTCCGGATTAGCGCCGGGAAGGTCGCTCTTGTTGATCGCAACAATAATTGGGACGCCGGCGGCTTTGGCGTGGTTTATGGCCTCGATGGTCTGAGGCATGACGCCGTCGTCGGCTGCGACGACCAGCACAGCAATATCCGTCACCTGGGCGCCGCGGGCACGCATCGCCGTGAAGGCCGCGTGGCCCGGCGTATCGATGAAGGTGATCATCTTGCCGTCGAGTTCGACCTGGTAGGCGCCGATGTGCTGGGTGATACCGCCGGCCTCACCGGCAGCGACTTTCGTCGTTCGGATGGCATCGAGGAGGCTCGTCTTGCCGTGGTCTACGTGGCCGAGAATGGTGACGACGGGCGGGCGGGCAACGAGCGAGGCCGGGTCGTCCGGTTCCTCCGCGTCTTCGATGACCTCGGGCAGCGTCGAAACTTCGGCTGAGGCCATCTCTTCGGGGTCAAAGCCGAACTCCACCGCGACGATCGCCGCGGTGTCGTAGTCGATCGACTGGTTCATGGAGGCCATCACGCCGTTCGTCATCAGGCGTTTGATGACTTCCACCGGGGTGACATCAAGGAGGTCAGCCAGTTCTTTTACGGTTAGCGCGGGCGGCAGTGCGACCGCGGTATTTGGGTTTGCCGTCATAGTGATTCGCTTTCTTCTGCCGGCAACGCCTGGGCGAAGGCGCGGAGCGCCTGCAGTTCGTCCGGTTCCGGGGAAACTTTGAGTGCGTTCTTAATGGTAGCGCCTTTCAGCGCTTTCTCCCAACAGGAACGCACAGGATGAAGGTAGGCGCCGCGGCCGTTCGTTTTTCCAGTGGGATCCACGATGATCTGCTGCGCGGGTGTGCGCACAATGCGAATCAGGTCGCGCTTGCCCTGTTCCTGGCGGCAGGCGATGCAGGTGCGTTGCGGCGCTTTGCGGACCGGTTTCACTGGAGCGGGCGCCATCGGCTGGCGCCCCTAATGGATGCGACCGGAGTAGTCGATCTCTTCGAGGTCTTCTTCGGTCTCTTCGATGAAGCGCGGGGCGCGCCTGGCCTTGGCCTTGTTGGCGGCAGCCTTCTTGGCGATCTCCTCGGCTTCCGTCTGACGGACGAGATCCTCGCCGAAGCGGATGGCGCTTGGCTTGTGCTCGGGCACGATGGCGGCGGGCACTTCGTACTCTTCGTCGTCGTCATCGCGTTCTTCGCCGTAGTCTTCAGACTCGCGTTCGTCGCGGTCCGGGACTGGCATTTGGGCGACGGCGGCGGCGAAAGTGACATCGTCTTCCTCGGCCGCCGTGCGCTCCGCCTCGGAACTGGCAGCGGGGACCACAGGACGAGTGACGATCGGCTCGGGGACGGCCGCGGCGATCTCCTCGGCTTCGGCGATGACATCGATATCCGGCTCTTCACCTGGGACGAACGGCACGAACGAAGCCGGCGATTCCGCACGGTCGGCGGCCGCCTGACTGTGGATGTCGATGCGCCAACCTGTCAGCTTGGCGGCCAGCCGCGCGTTCTGGCCCTCTTTGCCGATGGCCAGTGAGAGCATGCTGTCCGGCACCCTCACGGTTGCCTTGTGCTCGTCTTGATCGATCGTGACCTCGATGACCTGGGCGGGGCTCAGCGCGTTCGAGACGAAGTTGGCGGGATCGGGGTCCCACTTGATGACGTCGATGCGTTCGCCCGTCAACTCGTTGACGATGTTCTGGATGCGACTGCCGCGCATGCCGACACAGGCGCCGATTGGATCGATGTTCGGGTTGCGAGAGTAGACGGCGACCTTGCTGCGGTGGCCGCCTTCGCGCGCAATGCTCTTGATTTCGACCGTCCCAGCAGAGATCTCTGGGACTTCCATCTCGAAAAGGCGGCGAAGGAGGTTGCGGTGGGAGCGGCTGACGATAACCTGCGGGCCTTTGACTGCCTTAACCACTTCGAGGAGGAGCACCTTGGCGCGCTGGCCGGGGCGCAAATGCTCGTTGCGCACCTGTTCGGTGTAAGGCAGGACAGCCTCCGTGCCCTTGCCGAGTTCGATGATCGCCTGGCGAGGCTCCACGCGCTGGACAGTGCCAACAATGATCTCGCCTTCGCGGCCAAAGTATTCGTCAAAGACTGCGTCGCGCTCTGCCTCGCGGAGGCGCTGGAGGACGACCTGCTTCGCGGTTTGAGCGGCAATGCGGCCGGCGTTGTCCGGGATCTTGATTTCGAAATCGAGCACGTCGCCCTCGGCGGCGTTGACCTTGTAGCGCTTCGCTTCCTCAATGGAGATCTCGACGTTCGGTTCGAGCACGTCTTCGACGACGGCTTTCTGCATGTAGGCGCGAATTTCTCCACTTTCGTGGTCGATTTTCGCGTAGATGTTGGGCGCGTTTTCACCTTCTCGGCGGTAGGCCGAGGTAAGGGCAGCTTCGACCGCCTCGAAGACAATCTCCTTCGGGAGGTTCTTCTCTGCCGCCAGTTGACCGAGCGCGAGCAAAAATTCGTTCTTCATGTGCCTCAACAAAAAAGTGGACCCGAGGGCCCACTTCGCTTCACAAGGAAGTGCTGTGTGGGAGAGAGTATAGCACCGCAGGCAAGTACTTGGCGCGCAGACCGTTAAAGCCTGGGGAATCCTGACGCGAGAGGTGTCAAGGGTGGACGCGGGCGACGGCCGCCGCGATTGGGACGACTTCGGTTTCGCCGCTGCGGCGGTTGCGGAGCTCGACTCCGCCTTTTTCGAGCGCGCGCGGGCTTACGGTGACCCGGAAGGGGATGCCGATCAGGTCGGCGTCCTTGAATTTGATCCCCGCGGATTCGTCGCGGTCGTCGATCAGGGCGGAGAGGCCGGCTCTCGTGAGTTCGGCTTCGAGGGCCGCAACGGTTTCGGCGACGGCGGACTGGTCGAGGTTGAGGGCAACGATGTGCACATCGTACGGGGCGACAGAGGCTGGCCAGATGATGCCGTTAGCGTCGTGGTTGGCTTCGATAATGGCGGCGAGCATGCGCTCGACGCCGATGCCGTAGCACCCCATGACGGCCGGGTGGCGTTCCCCGGATTCGTCCAGGTAGTTCACGCCGATCGCCTCTGAGTACACGGTGCCGAGCTTGAAGACGTGGCCCATCTCTATGCCGCGGCGGGTTTCGAGGGCTGTCCCGCAGGTGGCGCAGGGGTCTCCGCGCCGGGCGAGGGCGATATCCGCGACGATGTCTGCTTTCCAATCGCGGCCGTGGTTTGTGTTGAGAAGGTGAAAGCCGTCTTCGTTCGCGCCGCCGACAAGATTCGCTGCCTCGACGGCGCTGGTATCGGCAACGATCTGCATGCCAACGAGTCCAACCGCCGAAGCTGAGCCGGCAACCAGGCCGGAAGCGCGGACCATCGCCTCGTCCATCGCTTCCAGATCCTTGGCTTTGAGCGTGTTTTTGAGCTTGATCTCGTTGACGTCAAGGTCGCCGCGGATTGCGACGAAGACGGGCTTGCCATCGACGCGGTAGAAGACCGCCTTCTTCGTCTGGCGTTGGTGCAGGTTGAGGAACGCCGCGAGTTCCGGGATTGTCTTGATGCCGGCAGTTGGGACCTTCTGCATCTCGGCCTGCGCCGCTTGGATGGCGGGTGGGCGCTGGAAGTCGGCTTTTTCGGCGTTCGCGGCGTAGCCACAGCCTGGACAGAGGAGGATCTCGTCCTCGCCGTCGTCGGTCAGGAAGATGAACTCCTGGCTCTCCTTGCCGCCGATCGCGCCGGAGTCGGCGGCGACGGGGATCACGGGGACGCCAGCCCGTTCGAAAATACGTGTATAGGCGGCGAAGGCGGCGCTGTAGGAGGCGTCGAGCGTGTCCCAGTTAGTGTCGAAGCTGTAAGCGTCCTTCATCGTGAATTCGCGCAGCCGCACCAGGCCGCCTCGGGGGCGCTGTTCGTCCCGGAACTTGGTCTGAATCTGGTAGAGCGTGACCGGCAGGTCGCGGTAGCTCTGGATCGTCCGAGAAGCAAGGAAGCTCATCACCTCCTCGTGCGTGGGGCCGAGCACGAATCCCCGTTCCTTGCGGTCCGCGAGGCGGAAGAGCGTCTGGCCCATGCTCTCGGCGCGGCCAGTCTGCTCCCAATTCTCGATGGGCTGGAGGGCCGGGAGGTGGACCTCCTGGGCGCCGCTGAGGTCCATCTCGTCGCGGATGATGCCCTCGATCCTGCGCATTACTCGCCAGCCAAGGGGGGTGAAGCAGTAGAGGCCGGCGGCGAGCGGGGTCGCGAGGCCAGCGCGGAGCAGGAGCCTGTGGCTGGCGAGTTCGGCCTCGGAGGGCGGCTCGCGCAGGGTTTTCAGGAGGAGCTTGCTCATCCGCATTAAAGGTTCGTCCTTGTTCCGGGTGTGGTGAACGTTGCGGGGGGCGGCGGGTTCTGGTCAAGCGCGGCGCGGCGCGTCCAATTGTTCGGAGTCGATGATCAGGGTGACCGGACCGTCGTTCACGAGCGAGAGGGCCATGTGGGCGCCGAATTGGCCACGCTTGCACGTCACCCCGTTCGCTTCGACTGCCGCACAGAACGCCTCATAGAGGGGCAGCGCTGCTTCGGCGCGGGCGGCGGCTTCGAACGAGGGACGGCGACCACGGCGAACGTCGCTGTAGAGGGTGAACTGGCTGACGCAGAGGATGGCGCCATCCACATCGGCGAGCCCGAGATTCATGCGGCCCTCAGGGTCTTCGAAGAGCCGGAGGGCACTGATCTTTGCCGCCAACTTCGTCGCAACTTCGAGTCTGTCGGTGGGGCTCACGCCGAGCAGGACGAGGAAGCCCACGCCGATCTCCGCGATGGGGAGCGCATCTACGATGGAGAGCGCATCGATGTGGACAGACGCCCGGGAGACACGCTGGACGACGGCGCGCAGGCTAATTCTCTTCCCGCGGCGGAAGCGGGACGGCGATGCGCATGAGTTGCTTGATGCGGTCGCGGAAGGCTGGGTCAGCGGCCACGTCGGGGAAGTCTGTTCCGTGCTCTATCTGGGCGGTGTAGACAAAGCCGAGGGAGAGCATGATCGAGACTTCGACGCGGATAGTGGCCTCCTCCGGCGAAAAGACGGTGAGGAAGTACGGAGTGAGTGTCTTACGCCAGTGGACTCGCTTCGCCTCGCGCACGGCGAGGGCCGTCTCGTCGCCGTCGAGAACGCTGCACATCAGGATGCGGTTGAGGGCGTCCTGCCTGGAGGCGCCATTGAGCATCCAATCGACGAGATCCATGAGCGTGGCATCGTCTAGTCGATTGTCCACAGCGCGGAGGTTGGGCGCTTTTGAGCGCATCTGATCGAGGGGCGACGGAAGGTCCCAAAGCGCGTCCAAGACGGCCCGCTTCGATTTGAAGTAGTAGTAGAGCGCGGGGTCAGTGAGTTCGCATCGTTCGCCGATGGCGCGGACCGTGGTGGCATCGAAGCCATCGCGACCGAACAGCTCCATCGCCGCTTTGAGGATGCGCCTACGGGTCCCGTCGCTCCCGCGGACGACCAGCGTTTCGGGTGCTTTCATTCGGCCGGTCCGTTGATCTCCGGGAGGACGGCGCGGAGGATCTGGCGCAAACGCTGCTGGAAGCCGTCTTGGCGCACCACGGTTTCGAAGTT
>JBDSJC010000299.1:0-15523 GCA_039917655.1 Tepidiformaceae bacterium | reverse complement strand
ACGGTTTAGGGGGTTATGGAACCTCCCAACGTTACAATCATGTTACGCGGGAACACGGGTCGAACGACTGTGCCGCGAGGGCGCGGTTCCCGTAATATCCGCCGGATGGCGAGCACTCAACCCTTATTTGGCCTCCGCGTACTCGATTGCACGAGCTGGTTTGGAGCACTCGGCGGGCGGCTGCTGGCAGACGCGGGCGCCGATGTCCTCAGGGTAGTTTCTCCTCGTGGAGCCCCCTTCGAATTGGAGCCGCCCTTCTTCGGGTCGTCGAAGATTTCGATCCAGGACGCGTGGTACAACGCGGGCAAACGCGTGCTTACCCTCGACCTCGACAGTCCCGAAGGCCGCTCCGGTTTCGAAAAACTGCTCGCCGGGGCTGACATCATGATCGAGGAATGGGTCCCCAACCACGCTCCGATATCCGCCGCCGAATTAGGGAAGGTCAACCCGAGACTTGCTCGCGTGTCGGTCTCGCCCATGGGACTCACCGGGCCGCGATCTGGCTGGGCGGTCACGGACCTGGTCGCGAACGCGCTCTCGGGCGCCTCCTCGGTAACTGGAGACGCCGAGAGCGGCCCGCTGAACGGCTACGGCAACCAGACCTACAACACGGTCGGCCTGTACGCCGCCGTCTGCGCGCTCGCCGCTCACCGGGCCGCGTCGCAGACCGGCGAAGCGCAACATGTGGACCTTTCCGCGCACGAATCGCTGGTCAGCTGTACCGAGCAGGTCTTGATGGAGTGGTTTTTTCCGAATGGTGCATGGCAAACGCCGATCGCGCGGCGACAGGGCAGCCTGCACTGGACCAACGCCTACGAGGTCTACCCGTCGAAGGATGGTCACGGGATCATGGTTACCGCCGCGTTGCGATTCGCCGACGTGCTCTTGCCATGGCTCATCGAGGAGGGAACAGAGCAGGACCTTGCCGACGCAACGAAGTATCCGAGCCTGCTCGCCATCCTCCAGGATCTGCCGCATGTGATGCACGTGATCCGTCAATGGGTGGCATCGCGCGACGCCGAGTATCTGTTTTTCGAAGGGCAACGCCGGCACCAGCCGATGGGCATTGTCTGGAACATCGCCGAGGCGATGGAGAGCCCGCAGATCGCGGCTCGAGAGTATCTGACCGAACAGACCATCCCTGGCTTCGGCACGGTCAAGTTCCCCGGACGCTTCTTTCGCAGCTCCGCGGACGGTCCTCCGCCGGGGCCGCCAACCAGGGTCGCCGGCGACATCGGCTGGGAGCCGAGGGACGCTCGGCAGCCATCAACTGGCTCCGCGACCGCTTCGGCGCCGCTGGCGGGCGTGCGCATCCTTGATTTCACCCACGTCCTCGCCGGGCCGTTCGGGACGCGCGTCCTCGGCGACCTTGGAGCGGACGTGATCAAAGTCGGCACGGCGGCGCGGGGCGCTGGCGCGAATACCCCCGACCACCCGTACTACATGTGCTGGAACCGGAACAAGCGAAGCATCAGCGTAAACATGGCGAGCGAGGAGGGTCGCGGCTTCGCGCGTAAGCTCGCCGGCCAGTGCGACGTGATCATCGAGAATTTCAGCGCCGGGGTGCTCAAGCGCTGGGGCTTGGACCGCGCCGGGCTGGAATCGTCAAACCCAGGCGTCAGCGTCGTCTCCATGGGCGGCATGGGCCAGACCGGCCCGTGGAAAGACTTCGTGACGTTTGCGCCGACGATCCACGCGCTTACCGGGCTCACCTACCTCACTAACCCGGCGGGGCACCATGACATGGGCTACGGGTTCTCACTCACGGACCACCTCAGCGGGTTGGCTGGGGCGCTGGCAAGTATGGAGGCGCTCGAGTACCGCCAGCGGACCGGCGAAGGGCTGACCGTGGACCTGAGCCAGTACGAATTGGGACTCGGACTTATGGGCCCGGCGATCCTGGGCTACTTCGCGAACGGCACGAACCCCGCGCCGGCCGGGAATCGTCACCCGTTCGGGCAATTCGCTCCTCACGGCATCTATCGTTGCGCGGGCGATGACGAGTGGGTTGCGATCGCCGTGCGCGGCGATGATCAGTGGAACGCGCTCCGCGGCGCGCTGGGAGAGCCTGCCATTGTGAACGATGCGATGTACGCAACGCACGAGGGCCGGGTAGCGAACGTTGACGCTTTGGATGCGATGGTCACTTGGTGGACTCGGTCGCGTCAGCGCTCTGAGGTGGCCGCCCTGCTGCAGGCCGTAGGCATTGCCGCGGGCTCGGTGCAGGACGCGCGGGACCTCGCCGAACGCGACCCCCAGCTTGCGGCGCGAGGCTTCTTCGGGACGCTGCGCACCGAGGGTCGCGGCGACTACGGATACGACAAGTTCCCAGCGTTGTTCAATGGACAGCGGCCGGCGGCCAACGACGGCGTGCACCTGCTGGGCGCGGACACCTTTGATGTGGCGACAGGCCTGTTGGGCCTTTCAGATGACGAAGTCACCGCTCTGCTCGCGGACGGAGTGCTGACCTAACGTTCGGGCGAGGGCGGGCCTGTTTTCCAGCCATCGGTTGCATTCTGCTACGCTAGCCGACAGCCCTTCCCGGAGTTGCTCGTGGCATTGCGCCTCTTTTCGTCCCTCGGCAAATCGGAACGTGAATTCGTCCCGCTGGTGCCCGGAACCGTCAAAATGTACGTCTGCGGCGTGACCCCATACGACGTTACTCACCTCGGCCACGCCTTCTCTTACGTGCAGTTCGATAGCCTTCGCCGGTACCTGACCTGGTTGGGCAACGATGTGCGCTACGTTCAGAACATAACGGACATCGACGACGACATGATCATGGTCTCCAAGCGGCAGGGCGGCCGGCCGATCGCAGAAATCCGGGACGAAAACGACGCGATCTTCCGCAACGACCTGGACATGCTGAACGTCCTGCGGCCGACCGAATATCCATTCGCGACTGACCACATCCCGCAGATCATCGAAACCACGCAGCGCATCATCGACGCCGGCTGCGGCTACGTGGTGGACGGCGACGTCTTCTTCGAAGCGGAGAAGTTCGAACGATATGGGCAGCTGAACGGGGTCACCATTGCTGAGCTCGCCAAGCGCGAGAACCCCGAATCGAAGCGCGAATGGAAGAAGCGCGGGCTGCTCGATTTCCTCCTCTGGCAGCAGGTGGACCCCGGCGACCCGAGTTGGGAGAGCCCCTGGGGCCCCGGCCGGCCGGGCTGGAGCATCGAGTGCACGGCGATGTCTCAGACCCACCTCGGCGAACAGATCGACATCCACGGCGGCGGCCACGACCTCGTCTTCCCGCACCACGAGAACGAGATCGCCCAGGCAGAAACCGCGAGCGGGAAGGCGCCGTTCTGCGGCTGGTGGATGCACAACGGCATGCTCCAGTTGGATGGGGTCAAGATGAGCAAATCCCTCGGCAACCTGGTGCTGGCGCGCAAGCTGATGGAACGGTTCGAGCCAGACCACCTGCGGCTCTATCTGCTTTCGCAGCACTACCGCCGGGATGCCAACTACGTGGACGGCGACATGGATGCCCTGTTTGAGCCATACGGCCGTCTGAAGGCGGCAGTGGGCCTCGCTGGAGCGGCCCCGGACCTGCGTCCCGGCCAAGGAGCGGTGCTCAGTCCGTTCATGGCCGCGCTTGATTCGGACTTCGATACTCCAGCAGCCCTGCAGGTGCTGCACGAGGCCGCAGCCCGGCAACTGGCCAGCGCCGGCGAGGTGGACGACTGTAACGAGCTTCGGACGGCGTTGGCAGTCCTGGGCTTCGCCTTTGCCGGCGCTCGCGGACCTGCCAACGGTGACGTCACGCCGTAGCCCGTTCAATCCGCCGAGGCGATTACGCCTGCCTGGTCGAGCGCGGCGAGTTCGGCGTCGCTGATCCCGAGCGTGCGCAACACCTCCAGTGTGTTAGCGCCCAGTTCTGGTGCTGGCGCGCTGACCTCGCCGGGGGTTCCGCTCAGTTGGACGTGCAGGCCGATTACGCGCTGTTTGCCGAACCGGGGGTGCTCCTGCTGGACGATGTAGCCGTTGGCCACGGGCTGCTCTTCGAGGGCGAGAGCCGCGTAGTCCTGGACTAACGAGGCAGGCACATCGGCTGCGCGCAGGCGGTCGAGCGCCTCATCGGCGGAAAAACTCAGGAAGGCCTCTTCCATAAGCCGCTCCAGTTCGGCGCGGTTCTGCCAGCGCGGGTAGCCCCTGGCGAAGCGTGGATCATCGACCAGGGCTTCGAGGTCGAGCGCCTGGGCGATGCGCGGCCAGAACTTTTGGTCGATGCCGACGATCATCACCCAGCGCTCATCGGCGCACTGGAAGTGGCCCACGGTGGGAGAGGCGCGGAACTCGCGCGGCCGCTGTTCGCCGAAGTGAAGGTAGTACAGCAGCGCGGGCGCCTGTAGAGCGATCTGGGTGCCGAGCAACGATACCTCGACCTTCTGCCCCTCTCCCGTTCGTTCGCGGGCAAACAGCGCCGTCATGATCCCGAACGCCAGGTTCATCGCGCCGCTCTGGTCGGCAACGCCCGGGTAAGGCACTTCGGGACGGAAGCCCGGCCCGCCCCCTGAATGCTGGGCGTAGCCGCTATACGCCTGTGCGATCTGGTCGAACGAGGGGTACTTTGCGAGCGGCCCCCGGGTCCCCCAACCGGTCGCTTCGGCGTAGATGATCCGCAGGTTCAGCGAGCGGAAATCGTCATAGCCCAGGCCCCACGCCTCCATCGTCCCCGGCCGAAAGTTCTGCACGACTACATCGCACGTGGCCCCGAGCCTCAACGCGAGCTGGCGGCCCTGGGGTTTGCGCAAGTCGATGCAGACTGACTTCTTGCCGCGGTCGAGCGCTTCGAAAAAGGCCGAGAAGCCGTCCGGTTCGCGCAACATGCGGCGCCCGAAATCGCCTCCGCGCGGCTCTTCGATCTTCAGCACTTCGGCGCCCATGTCGGCGAGCATGACGGTAGCGAACGGCCCCTGCTGGTAGCGGGTGAAATCGAGGATGCGGATGCCGGCGAGTGGCGTGGTCATTTCCCGGAGTCTACCCGCTGGGGCGAACCTGACCTAGCGGTAGCCCTGTCGCCGTCTCGTCAACTCCGCGTACCCCGGTGGACGTCTGGTTCGCCTCTGAGTTCACCAGGTTGTCACTTTCTGTCACCCTGTCGGAGCCAAGACGCGGCCCCGCCGGGCGAATCTGCCGGACGGAACCGCGGATTCGAGTCTGCTGCGGGCGGTCGGCGGCGGGCGATTGCCATCGGTGGTCAGTCACCGGGATGCGCCAGACTCGGTTCATCACAGCGGTTTAGGGGTTTCCCCCCGTGATTGCGGTGCCCCACGGCTGTCAGATCCCGGCTTGACGGCCGATATTTGGAGGGTGAGGACAGCAGGCAGGCCGCCGCTACGACGCGATGAGGCGTTCATCGTTGGGATGTTCGCGCTCGGCGCGGCCGGGTTCACGTGCGCGTTCTTTATTCGCCTGCCGGAGGATCTCTTCGGGCTGGCCTGCGTGGTGCTCCTGAGTGCGTTAAGCGAGCGGCTCCCCGTGAAGCTCTACTCCGATGGGCAGGTCTCGATCAGCTTCGTTGGCACGCTCCTCTCAATCCTTCTTTTCGGTCCCGCCGGCGGGGTGCTGGCGGCGGGGAGCGTGGCCCTCGTCTCTTACTTCATGAGCGACCGGCAGCCAAAGAAGCTGGTGTTCAACTTTGGCCACAACAGTCTCTCGGCGTTCGTGGCCGGCACGGCCGTCGTCGGCCTGGGTGATACGCTGACGTTCAGCGACCCGGTGCAGCCGTTCATTGTCGGTGGGGCCGGGGCGTTCATCCTCTTCGCCGTTGATGCCTGGGCGGTGTCGGCGATCATCAGCCTGACCTCCGGGCGGTCGTTGCGCTCGGCCTATCGCGAGAACTTCGGCTGGCTGCTGCCGCACTATCTTGTGCTCGGACTGGTCGCCGGCGGCCTGGCGATCGTCTACCACCAGCTTGGCGTGGCGGCCATTCTCGTGCTCGCGCTTCCGCTGCTCCTCAGCCGCTATTCGATCGAGCAGTTCGTCAACCGCACGCGCGAGAACGTCTTGCGGCTGGAAAAATCGAACGACCAGTTGCAGCACGCCTACGTCGAGATCCGGGAAATGTCAGACGAACTGAGCGAAGCCTACACCGGGACCCTGGAATCACTGGTCACAGCGCTGGATGTGCGCGACCAGGAGACACGTGGCCACTCGGTGCGCGTTGCCACGCATTCGCTCGACATCGCCAGGATGTTGGGCGTCTACTCGGGAGAGGAACTGGCGACCGTCTACCGCGGCGCGCTGATGCACGATGTCGGCAAGATCGGCGTCCCGGACGCGATTCTCCTGAAGCCGGCGAAACTGACGGACGAAGAGTGGGAGTTCATGCGCCGGCACCCCGCGATCGGCTATCGTATCCTCGCCCAGGTGCCGTATCTGCGCCCGGCGGCGAAGATTGTGCTGGCACACCACGAACGCTGGGACGGCGACGGCTACCCGCGCCGTTTGAAAGGCGAAAACATCCCGCTTGGCGCCCGCATTTTCGCGCTCGCTGACACGTACGACGCAATCATCTCAGACCGGCCCTACCGCCGCGGCCAGACTCCGGACGCGGCGATGAAAGAGATTCTGCGCTGTGCCGGAACGCAGTTCGACCCGAAGGTGATCGAGGCGTTTGAAGCCGCGTTCCCTCGCTGGAAAGAAGAGGACCCGGGGGCCTCAACGCACCCGCTCTACCTTCCCGCATGGAAAAAGAAGGATGCCGATGCGCCAGGCAGAGCGGCGAGCTAAGACCCGCGAGGCGCTCCTGCTGACGGCTGCGTGTTGCTTTGCAGAACACGGATACGACGGCTCGTCGCTGGATGCTATTCCGGCAAGCGGTGGACTCTCTAAGGGCCCCATCTACGCGCACTCGAAACGAAGCTCGACCTTTACCTGTCCGTGATGACCGGGGTCTTGGACGAGGCCGGTGCGCGAAACCAGCTTGTCAGCGTTGCACTAACCGAGGAGGAATGCAGCCGCCGAGCATGAGCTCATACTTCTCTGGCCCCGGAGTGCAGCAGCACGTGGCGTTAGTTACCGGCCTTTGGCAGATGGCCACCCGTGAAGCACTCGTACGAATCGCGCTGGACGGCTTTCGACGCCACCGCGTCGCTGAGTTTTCCGGTGCCGCAATTTCCGTGGGCGGGCGTCCGGCGGATGCGCTCGAACTCGCGCTTACCCTGGGCAAACTCATCGATGCGGACACCTTTTACGGCCGTCTCGAGATTGGAAACGGCCTCCGCGCCGGCTGAGCCGCCCTACACCCGTGGGGTTTGCCCGAGCTCCGTCATCATGGACTGAAAGACCGAATAGTCCTGAGCGCCGACGATGCCGTGCTGCTCCTGGAAGACGAAAGTTGGGATCGCCGTGACGCCTATGCCGCGTGACCAGTTGATACCGTCGATGACCTGCTGCCGGTACTGTCCCGTCTCGAGTGCATCAGCCAACGCTCCGCCGTCGAGCCCCGCAGCTACTGCTGCCTCCACCAGGATGCCTGGATCTGAGATATCGACCAGGTCAGTGAAGTAGGCCTTGAAGAGCGTGCGGTGAAAGCCAAGGGCGTCGCCGTGTTCTGTGGCGAACTCTCCCGCTTCGAGGGCGAGGATGGAGTAGGACGTCCGTTCGCGACCTCGCGAGAACGTGATGCCCAGTGATTCGCCTCGAAGCTCAAGAGCCGAGGGTGGGTCGCCAGGCTGAGAGTGCTGACGGCGAGGCTTTCCTTCCGGTGGCACGCTCGGATCCAGGAGGAATGGCGCGAACCGCACCGTGACGTCGTAGTCCTTGATCAGGCGTTCGACCTCAACGAGGCCGACATAACACCACGGTCAGATGAAGTCGGAGACGACGATGAGGGAGATTGGCCCAGAGACTGGTGAAACGGTCATCCTTCCAGTTTAGATGCTTCGTGACGCGGCGGCGACGCCTTCGGCGAGTCCACGAACATCGTCCAGGGTGCGGCCGCCCGGCTCCATTCCGCGCGCTGCCATCTCCACCGCCATCCGCCGCACGGCGCTGTTGTATGGAGTCGGGACGCCGTGAAGGGCGCCAAGCAGTTCGATCTCGCCGTTCAGGTAGTCGACTTCGACGGTTGTGTGGCCTCGCATGACGCTCTGAAGCGTGGAACTGCCCGTCCTCGCCTGGCCTCCCACTGGCTGCGCTTTGTAGTGGCTGTTTACGCGCGAGGTGTACTCATCAAGCGCTGCGTAGTCGATTCCGGCCGCGTCGAAACAGGCGATCGCCTCGTTTCGAAGGGCATCGACGAAGGCGCCCAGGCCACCAGTTGCGCCCCAGGCGTTTTGGCCGGTGACAATTTCGAGCCCGTTCGCCAGGTTCATCAGCAGCTTGCGATGTTTGAGCCTCATCACTTTGGGGTCAGCTTCCGCCAGGAAGTTCGAGGCCCGCAGGGCGGCGCAAACAGATTCGATCAGTTCGTCTGTGCCTCCCGGGTAGCGCCCGCAGTGCAGGGCCCCGCTATAGGGCGCAGCTGAGGCGATGACTTCGCCTGGGTCAACGAACGTCGCGGGGAGGGCGATAAGCATCGCGTAGACGGTGGTGAAACGGCGCAACGCCATGCGCTCATTTTCGATGCCGTTCTGGCCACAGATGACCGGGACACCGGTACCGGCGGCCAGCTCAAGGTCCCGCAGCGCGGACTCTGTGTCCTGGGTTTTCATGGTCAAGAGCACAACGTCATCCGGCCGCCAGTCAATGAGGTTCGGGTGACCCACCGCTGGAATCGAGAGCCGGAAATCTCCAGCTGGCGTACGAAGGTTGAGCCCGTTCGTGTTGATGGCGGCGAGATGCGCTCCGCGCGCGATCAGCACGACATCGTGCCCGGACCGGTGGAGCTGTCCGCCGATGGTGCCGCCAACGCCGCCCGCGCCGTAAATGACAAATCTCACGTGGTTCTCCGATAGCTGGAACTGCACCCTCACTCGCGGGAGCCGTTTAAGGATAGCTGAACTACGCGAAATGGAGGCTGCTGAGAATCTAAAGATGCGGCTGGGTATCCGCTTCTGTCGGGGGCGCTTCGGCTCCCGTGGTGGCGTGGTGCTTCCGGGGCACGAACGAGGCGATCGCCTGCAGGACCATCAGTCCGCCGCCGGCGAAGAGGACAAAGTCGCCGAGGCTGTAGATGTTCTCGCCGTACAGCGGAGCATCGACGGTGTAGCGGTCCGAAAGGGCAAAAAAGTGGATGTCATCGCGGCGCAGGAGAATGTCTTTACCGTTGTGCAGTTGCCGCCCGATGTCCGCTTCGGTGATTTCCGGAAAGGCGCCTGACTCACGCACGATCGTGTACGAGACCGGCATCAAGCCGCCATGTGCGGCGATCGGCAGGAAGTTCAACAAAATGCCTGCGGCGATGAGCCACGCGCCCCAATAGCGTCTGAAGCAGAGCGCAATGCCAACGAGCATCGGCGTGGTAACGAAAAAGATGCCGCGGCGGAACGCAGCTTCGGCGCCGTCGCGCCCGAGGTTCGAGATCGCGAGCTGCTGGGCCACGAGAATCGCCACTGCTGCGAGCAGCAACAGCAACTCGGTTCGGCCCAGGGCGTTGGCGCGCCGTGTCCGATGAGGGCGAGAGGTCATCGCGAAACCCGCCGCCCCGCGACAACGACTACCAGGACTGGATTGGAGCGGCGCCCGCAAGGACGACGGTGGCGAGGGCGGCGACGGCGATGAGCGTGGAAAGAATGCGGGTCATGGGGTTCTCCTCCGAAGTGCTCCCCTTGGGGAGTCTGCGGCGAGAGTAGCAACAAGGTTCTCGCGAAGTTCTCGCGAGCCGCAGACAGACCGTCGCCGATCAGCCCGCCTGTCCGCTGGCGATCTGGCTGCGTAGCCGTCCGAACCGCTCAGGAAGCTCTGTCCCCACTTCGTCGGCGTAGGTGCGACGGTAGGCATCCAGAAATTCGAGCGCGGCGGTCGGTTGACCCGCCCGTGAGCGGTAGGCGGCAAATTGGTAGGCCGCTTCCTCGTTCAACCGGTTGGAACTGAGCAGCCTTTCCATGCAATTGGCGGCGGCCTCAAAGTCGTCGTGAGCCGCGTAGTAACCGGCCAGCGTGGACACTGCTTCGTCCGCTCGACCGCTCGCGCGTTGCCGGACAGCGCTGGCCCACTCGGAGAAGAATGCTTCCGCGAACGGCCCGCGATACCGATCGAGAGCCGCTTCATACGCTTTGGCGCGCCCGGAAGATCCCTTGGGCAGGCGCTGGGCGGCGGTCAACGCCTCTTCGAACGTCTCCACGTCCCAGGCGAATTCGGCGATGGGGTTCAGCAGGTAGTTGCCATCCTGCTTGACCACGCTCTCCTGGTAGATAGCCTTGCGGACACGGTAGAGGTTGCTGTGGAATGCGCTGTTGCATTTTTCCGGGGCGATATCCGGGTAGAGCAAGTCAACGGCCTCTTCCTTGCGGATGCCCGAGCGATGGGAGAGGAGCAAGAAGAACAGTTCCTTGGCTCGGACGCTGGTCCAACACTCATCCGAGACCTGGCGCCCACCCACCGATACCGACACCGGGCCGAGGCTGCGTGCCACCACGGCCGGGAAACGGCTGACCGGCGCCGGCGCTACCTCCGAATCGGTGGCCAACGCGCGAAGTGATTGACGTTCCAGCATCTCCCGGAAGGCGGTGCCGGCGAAATTTCGCGATGCTGCCCACTGGGCGAACATGGGGTGTTCCCGGAGCAGCGGTTGCAGCGCGGCTGCCATCCACGGTTCCGTGACCAGCGCGTCGACCTCTCCGAGGGTCTCCTGAGCATCCGCCCGATGGCCGGACCGGAAGTGGCACATCGCCATCCGGTAGCAGGCGATGGAGAGCGAACTGCGGGCGTCCATCTGAGTGAACAGGTCGACTGCTTCGCGACAGTTGGCCAGCGCCTCGGCGTGGTTCGCGGCCACCGAATCGACGGCCGCTTGCTGTAGCTTACAGAACGCCAACTCGTACGAATTTCCTGTTGCCACGGCCACAAGGAGCGCTCGGCGGGAGAAGTAGTCGGCCTCGCCAACGTCCCCGAGGCAGAGAAGTGCCGCGGAAAGGCCGGCGATAGAGAGGGCGGCGAGCGTCTCATCCGGCGCCTCTTCGGCACAGATTTTGATCGCCTCTTCGTAGCTGATGCGCGCGTCGTCGTATCGGCCGAGGGCGTGCTGCGCCTCGGCGAGCGATGCTGTGGCGTAGGCTGTGTTGCGTGCGTTGCCGCAGCGCTGTCCTTCGCTGATCGCCTCGTGCAGCACGTCAACGGCACTTTGAAAATCGCCCGCCTGGATGTGCGCCATCCCGAGGTTGTTGAGCACCCAGCCGAGGTTGGACGAGCGGCCCACCGTTCGCCAGCCGTGCGCCGCCTTTGTCAATGTGGCCACGGCGCCGGGGATGTCGCCGCGCATCGTCAGCAGTTGGCCAAGGGTGGAGCGAGCAAGCAGTTCCAGCGTCTGGATGCCGCCCGCTTCGCACTGCTCGATCGTCTCGTTCAGCAACCGTTCGGCGCGACCGAGTTCGCGGGTCACCGAGAGGTCGATCTCGGCCAGGTGGAACGTCAGCTCAGTGCCGACGGTCGCACCGTCCAGGGTCTCCACGCGGCGCAGTTCGGCCGCCTCGGTCAGCAGTTGGTCGTATTTACCCAGTAGACGAAGAGACCTCATTCGTGCCAACTGAGCGTGGACGCGGGCTGCCCCCGAGACTTGCGGGTCATCAAGGATAGCCGTCGAATCCGCCAGCCCCTGGTGTGCCAAATCCTTGTGTGCAAAGACCCGGGCCCGAATAGCGAAAAGCAAGGGCCGCGTCTCCAGCGCCTCGACCGACAGGTTCTCCAACGCGCGCCAGAGCAGCGCGAAAGCGCCCTGTAGGATGAGTTGCGACCCGTGCACTTCGATCAAGGTCGCGAGCCGGTCATGAAGGTTTGCGTCGCGAGCGAGTTCAATCGCCTCAGCGAGGCGCCCTGCTGCGAGGGCCACGTCAACGGCGGCTGTCACATTCGTTTCGTATGTCGCCCGAGCGGTGGCCTTGTAGAGGTCTTGAAGGAAGGATCGGAGCATCGGGTTCAGGCGAAAACTCTCGTCGCAAAGCGGTTCGCAGAGGAAGTCGCGGGCTTCGAGCCAGTCCGAAAGGTCGTCCCAGGCCTCGGCGCCGATGGCCTGCCGACCGACTTGGGGGCTAATCACCGCCGGGATCGAAAGCTGGAGCATGGGCAAGCGAAGGTTCTCCGGTACGGATGTCCAGACCTCCGTTTTCACGTACCGCTTGAAGGCGGCGTGAGTCCGCCGCGCATGGATCTTGCCTCCGCGGGCATCTGCAGCGAGGAGCGACATCACGCCTACTGGCCAACCGCCAGTCGCTTTCAACAGTTCCGCCGAGCTGATCGAGCGTCCCGTTGCCTCGATCGCGACCTTGATGTCGGACTCTGTGAAGGCAAGGTCCGCGGTTGCCAGCACGAGGCAGTCGCCGGTGGCGATGCGCTCGTCGAGCGGGGTGCACTCCAACAGCGCACGGCCCGAAAGCACGAGTTCCACGCCCTCCGCAACGTTTTCGATCATCCACCCTATGAGGTCTGCCCCCGCGCCGCGGACGCCCATTTCGTGCGCATTGTCGATGATCAGCAGGAGAGGGAGTGAAGAACTCTCCGCTGCGGCGTGCAGTGCGCCCCCCACGTACGCCGCAAGATCGCCGGATCGGTTTACGGAGGACGGCGGGCCGTAGCTATCAGTGCCGACCAGAGCGGAAGCGATCTGTTCCGCGAGGACCTCGGGTGTGCTGCTCGAGCTATCGAGCGAGACCCAATGGACGGCGTAGTTCTCGGCTACCTCACCGGCGAACGACGCCAGGAGGGTGGTTTTGCCGTAGCCCGCGGGAGCCTGGAGGATGGCCAGGCTGGCGCCGATGTTTTGGTGAAGCCGCTTAAGAAGTTCGCTTCGGGGCACCAGGTCGTTTCGCCTCCGTGGCATCGCGTAACGGTCCATGCGTTGAGTTCCTCCCGCCAAGTCCTCTGCCTACCGCTTGCCAGCGATCCACAGATGAGTTTACCCCTTCGGGTTCGGCCGCGGCTATCGCGGAGATTGGTGTCTACCTTGCAAAACGTTACTCCTCCGGGTGGTAGACCTTTTCGCCTGCTCGAATTGGGACGCTGAGCCTGTTCTCGGCCGGGGGCAGCGGACAGGACCAGCCATCGTTGTAGGCGCAATACGGGTTGTAGGCGTAGTTGAAGTCAATGCCAAGCCGACCGCCGGCAAGCGGCTCGACATCGACGTAGCGCCCCGCACCGTACGTTTCCGTGCCGCGCCCGGCATCCTGAAACGGCAGAAAGAACGAATCCGTACCGGGGTCGCGAAAGACCGTCAGTTCCACTGGCCCGCCGGGCAGTGGCAGCGTCAGCCGAGCCCAGCGCAGATAGCGGGCCTGGTCGCCGGTGCTGGTCTGCATGTCTATCAGCTCCGGGTCTGCGAAGAGGTCTGGAGTAACCTCAAAGGCCAGATCTGGCGCCTCGGGATAGTAGTTCAGCCCCTGGAATGCGGCCTTCTGTTCAGGCAGCAGCGGCGAGTCTGTTGACGTCCCGTAAAACGCGTCCTTGGCAGCCCGCGAATCGGTAAGGGCGGTCATCGCGGCCACTCGGGGATCGGCGTGTCCTGGTACGGAGGGTCGGGGAAGTACTCCATCGCCTTTTGGACCAGACGGGCGTTGCCCGCGCCCCAGAGCCGCCCCGTGATATACAACGCCATGTCGACCCCGGACGAGACGCCAGAGGAGGTGATGACCTTGCCTTCGTCCAGCCAGCGTTCTTCCACCACGTTGACCGTGCCAAGGGCGCGCAGGCGGTCCAGTGAGGCCCAGTGAGTGGTCGCGCGCTTGCCTGTCAGCAGTCCGGCGCGCTCGAGCACGAAGCTCCCAGTGCAGACCGAGGTCACCAGCTCGGCAGACTTCGCAGCCTTCGTCAAAAAGGCGAGCATCGCCGGGTTCGCCGATTCCGCGCGCGTGCCCTGGCCCCCGGGCACCACAACAATGTCGGGCGTTGGAGCGGTTTCGAATGAGTGGCCGGCCACCACCCGCAGGCCCTTCGCGCAGCGCACCTCTCCGCCGCGCTCGGCTACGAGGTGGACGGTGCAGGAGTCCGGGATAATCGCGGCGGCCATCGTGAAGACCTCCCAGGGGCCGACGAAATCGAGCTCTTCAGCTCCATCGAACGCGACGATGGCGATGGTACGTGGCATAACGTCTCCTGGATCGAGCTTAGAGCGCCTGTGGCGGCGGATTGTAACCGCAGTGCAAAATCATGGCCTAACCAGCAAGAATCGGCCATCGCCCGGTTGACGTTGACGGAATCTCGCGTGTTATGGTCGTGCGACCGCTCCGCCCCCATAAACGAGGTCCCCGATTGAAGCGTTTGACCATATTTGTCGCTGGCTTGGCCCTTGCGGTGGCAGGCTCAGCCGGGTTCTTGCGACCTTCGCAATCCGTCGCCGCGCCTGGCCCTTGCTCGGTTACCGGCGCCGCGCTCGATGGTGAAGAGTCCCAGTTCCTGGGGCTGCTCCAGCAGTGGCGAGCCGCCAACCTCGGAAACCCGGCCCCACTTGAGACGTCTGGCGCGCTAAACGCGGCGGCCGCGTGGTTCGCGCAATGGCAGGTCGACAACGGTGGGCCAGGCGGCCACTCGGACTCGTTTGGTCGCAACTGGGCCCTGCGCGCCGCTGACTGCGGGTACGATCCTTACTTCTCGAACGGCTCGGGCGAAGGTATCTACGCCGTCGCATCGAGCGGTGCGCTGGCGATTGGCCCCGCTCAAGCGATCGCCGGGATCACGTACCCCACCAGTGGCGTTCGGATCGTCAGTCCGTCCGCCTCGTGGCCAGCGAAGTGCGTAGGCGTGGCGGTGAAGCGAAATGCGGCGGGCACGATCGTTGCGTGGGTCGCCGTTATCGCGCAATTTACTGCCGGGTCGCCGTGTCCTGGCGGGTCCGGCGGCACGGAGCCGCCACCGTCTTCGACCAGTCCCAGCCCTAGTTCCACCGCCACCAAGACCCAAACTCCCCCGAGCACGCCGACGAAGACTCCCACGCCTTCGCCAACGCCCGCGCCCCGCACCGACGGCGCCGCCATCAAACTCAGTTCAGGCTGGAACCTGGTGGTGATTCCCTCAGGCAAGTTGAACGACGTGCTTTACCGGGCAAAGGGCTGCTACCGCTCCGTCTACCAGCAGCAGGGTGAGGCCTGGCTGCGCTTCTCGCCCGAGGCGCCGCCTTACGCCAACAACCTCGTGACATCGAACGGCGGCGTCTTCTGGGTAGAAGGCACCGCCGAGGATTGCGGGCTGGTCCCGCTCTAAGCACTTCCGGGCGCAGCTACAGGGCGCCCACCAGGGTAGTGAATCCCGGCGACCCGGCGATTGAACCCCCGAGCGCGCCAAGCGCGCCGACGCATACGACGGCCACGAGCGCAAGGATGAGCGCGTATTCGGCGAGTCCCTGGCCGGACTCGTCGGTTAGCTCTCGCGCACTGCGGATGATCGTCGTAAGGCTGTTCGAAATTCGCCGCATGCCGTTGTC
>JBDSJC010000298.1:0-2943 GCA_039917655.1 Tepidiformaceae bacterium | reverse complement strand
GCCCTTCGAAGTTGCGGTTCGAAGTCGATGCGCAGCGTTCGCCCGGAAGCAAAATGTCCGGGTTCATCCCCAGGCACATTGAGCAGCCCGCTTCGCGCCATTCGAAACCGGCCGCTTTGAAGATCTCGTCCAGACCCTCCTGTTCGGCGCGCGCCTTCACCAGCCCTGACCCGGGCACTACCATCGCATTCACCGAGTCCGCCACCTTGCGTCCCCGCACAACCTCCGCCGCCGCCCGCAAGTCTTCGATGCGCGAGTTCGTGCACGAGCCAATGAACACGCGGTCGATGGGAATATCCTCGATGGCCGTCCCGGCCTTCAGCCCCATGTACACCAGCGAACGCTCCGCCAACTCACGCGCGCCCTCGTTCGCCGCTTCCTCCGGCGCCGGTACGCGGCCGGTCACCGGCACACTCTGCGCCGGGGTGGTGCCCCAGGTCACGTGCGGCTCGATCTCCGAGCCGTCCAAGGTCACGTACGTATCGAACTCCGCCCCTTCGTCGGTCGTCAGCTCGCGCCACTCCTCCACCCGCCGGTCCCACTCCTCGCCCTTCGGGGCAAAGTTTCGGCCTTTGACGTATTCGAAGGTGGTCTCATCTGGCGCCACCAGCCCTGCCCGCGCGCCGCCTTCGATCGTCATGTTGCAGACCGTCATCCGGCCCTCCATCGAAAGCGCCCGGATCACCTCGCCGCGATACTCGATGACGTGCCCGACGCCGCCCGAAACGCCGATCTGGCGGATGATCGCCAGGATCACGTCCTTCGCCGTCACCCCCGCGTGCAGCTCGCCGTTCACCTCAACCGACATCGTCTTCGGCTTCGCCTGCTGAAGCGTCTGCGTCGCCAGCACATGCTCGACTTCGCTCGTCCCGATGCCGAACGCCAGCGCCCCGAACGCCCCGTGCGTCGCCGTGTGGCTGTCGCCGCAAACGATCGTCATTCCCGGCTGCGTCAGCCCCTGCTCCGGCCCAATCACATGCACGATGCCCTGGCGGATATCGTTCACGCCGAACAGCGGCACGCCGAACTCTTCGCAGTTCACGCGAAGCTGTTCAACCTGCTGCACCGAAAGTGGGTCCGTCCACGGCTTCTCCCGGTTGGCGGTGGGCACGTTGTGGTCCACGGTCGCCAGCGTCAGCTCCGGCCGCCGCACCGTCCGCCCGGCAATCCGCAGCCCCTCGAACGCCTGCGGCGACGTCACCTCGTGCACCAGGTGCAGGTCGATGTACAGCAGGTCCGGTTTCCCGGCCTCGCTACGGACAACATGGCTGTCCCAGATCTTCTGCGAAAGAGTACGTGCTTGCGACATAACGGCTCCGGGCGCGGGTTGTGGTATGTGAAGGGACAGGATATCGCACGGAGCGCGGAGCCGCGATCACCCGAATCCGAGCCGCGACCGAGCCGGGAGCGGGCCACCGGCTCGTGCATGGTCGTCCGGCCCTCTGCCTCGGTTCGAACCGCACCCCGCCAGCCGCCGGCCACGCCTAGCACCGGAGGCTAAACCGGGCCCACTCCGTTCGTCCTGAGCCTGTCGAAGGCAGCGTCGCCCTTCTCCCGGCTTCCTTGGGGGTGGGGGACACTTCATCGGGATCAAGCTACGCGAAGAGCCTGTACCCCCTGAGTCCCTTGTTGGCGGCTGCGTTCGTGAATCTCTGATCACTCGTCCAGAACTCAGCCTTGTGCATCTCCGCCACGGCGTACCCCATCGAGTCATGCGTGTCGGACTGATCCAAGGCGATGGAGAGATCCCAAGACCTTTGCATGAGGGCCCGAGAGGCGTTCGTAGATTCAATGGGCAGTTGCCGGAAGATCTCGAACAAGGCTTGGGCCTCGGGCTTAGACAGGCTCTGTCGGGTTACGAGTTTCCGGAGCACCGACGGGAACTCCGAGAACAGCACAGCGGCCCCCAATAACTCATGGCCTATCAGATTCGCCTCGTTTAGCGCCGCTCGCGCAATGGGAGTCTGCTGGCTAGGGATGAGGGCGTGCGCGAGAAAGGAACAATCCACGCCGACCTTAGTCGCCACGTCCCCTCGCGTCGTCCAGGGCTGCATTGATGTCGGCCGTGGGAATGACCGCACCACGTCGCCGGAGGAGTATTCGTGCGTGGATGGCGTCTAGTTGGCGAAGCAGCTGGTCGAGCTGTCCCCGGCGCGGCGAAGGCATCATCGCTCCGAGAGGATCGTAGCCTGTGCTTGCTACGTGGAAATGAGTCGACGGGCCTTCCGTCGTCGCGGGGACCGACCCCGTTACGGGTTCGGTACTTACCGATGCCACCCAATGTTTCCCGATTCGCTGGGCTCCAGACCCGCGCAATACGCGGCTCGGGGGCGTCTCATGCTTCCGGGTGGGGAATCTGCTTCGTGTGGTCTCTGCAACGGTCATTCGTCTACCCGTTCTTCCTCGTCAGCAAGGTCGTCGGCAAGATCGTCTTGGACCACGATTTGCGAGTCATCGGTTCCCGACTCATCCCCTGATGAATCATCAATGATACTCCGAACGAGAATCCCCCGGAGAGCTGCTGCCATCTTCTTGCTCATGACCAGGCGGACGACGGTGTCGTTGCTCACTCCAATGGTGGGGTCCGATGGAGGGCCAACGATAGCGCTGATCGCGGTGAAGGTTAGGAATACTTCGCCCGTCGGGTCGTCCTCGGTCGTGTTCGATTGGATGGTAGCGTGGTTAACGAACAACAGCGGCGCCTCAAGGAAGTGCGCTGGGGCCGGAATGGACAATGCCCTTGCTGGAGATGCTCTTCTCGCCACTAGAGCGGCATGGTGGCTACCTCGAGGCCGTTCTGTCAATGGAGACATCCTTAACCGGGAGGTGTCATGGCTGACGTTTGGCACGCTCGAAGGCCGGTCAGTGCGTCAAGACCGAATCACTGGTTTACAGACCAACGAGCCTCCACCAGCGCCACCGCCCCCTTCCTCCTCCCGCCCG
>JBDSJC010000297.1:0-8075 GCA_039917655.1 Tepidiformaceae bacterium | reverse complement strand
CCCAGGCGCGCCAGCTGCTTTCACAGAAAGGCCGCCTCGTGGGCGGCCCTGGTGTGTGAACTCGAAACGTCGCTGCTTCGTGCCGCCTGCGTTACCCGCGCGCATGCGCAGCGGCAGCAGCGGCTGTGGCAAGCGCAAGAGCGAGGGAGGTGGCGGTCGAAGTCATCGCCCTCACTCTGTCGGCTGGCGTGGATAGCGTCAATAGAAGGGAGCAGAGTTTTCTTGCCGTCGTCCTTCTACAACGCAGGCCGCTGTGCCCGGCAGTCATGGCGTAGACTCCGCACACACCCGCCAGGGAGGCTACGCCATGCAAACCGCCGAACTCACCGCCCTTACCATCGCTGACGCCGCCGAGCTGTTGAGCACGAAGCGCGTCTCGCCCTCCGAACTTACCGAGGCCTACCTCGCGCGGATCGAGGCGCTGAACCCGAGCATCAACGCCTACGTCATGCTCACCGCTGACCGCGCTCGCGAAGATGCCCGCCGGGCGACAGACGAGATCACCGCGGGCAACTATCGCGGCCCGCTCCATGGCATCCCGATCGGCCTCAAGGACCTCTACGACACCGCCGGCATCCGCACCTGCGGCGGTTGCAAGGCGTACGAAGACCGCGTCCCGGCGGAAGACTGCACGGTCGCGCGGAAGCTGCGTGAGGGTGGCTCGGTGTTGCTCGGCAAGCTGAACACCCACGAACTGGCCTACGGCACGACCACGAACAACCACTGGTACGGCGCCACCCACAACCCCTTGGACTTCGAGCGCATTCCCGGTGGGTCGAGCGGCGGCTCCGGCGCGGCGACCATCGCCGACATGGCGGCAGGGACGATGGGCACGGACACAGGCGGCAGCATCCGCATCCCCGCCTCGCTCTGCGGCTGTGTCGGCTTCAAGCCGACCTACGGCCGGGTGAGCAAGGCTGGCGTGATGATGATGTCCTGGCAACTGGACCACCCTGGCCCGCTCACCAAAACCGTGCGCGACGCGGCGCTCATGCTCACCGCTGTCCAGGGCTACGACCCGCTTGACGCGACCACGAGTCGCGTCGGCCGTGTGGACTACATGTCCGCGTTCGAAGAGGGGCTGAAGGGCCTTGTCATCGGCGTCCCACGCGCCTACTACTGGGAGGGCCTCGACCCCGAGGTCGCGGAAGCCTGCGAGGCCGCCCTCAAGGTCTTCAGCGAGAACGGCGCGGTAGTTCGCGAAGTGGACGTGCCATCGTTCGCGCCGTACCTCCGGCCAACGTTCGACATGGTGCGCACGGAAGCGATCGAGTTTCACGCTGAACGCCTCGCCGCGGACCCCGAGGGCTTCAGCCCCGAGCTGCACGCCACCCTCGGCGCGGGGCCGTTGAGCGGGCTGGATTTCGTGAAGGCCCAGCGTGGCGTCTACGAATTCACCCAGGGCGTCCGCGCCGCGTTTGAACCGGTGAGCGTACTGGTCATGCCCACCACCCCCGGCCCGGCCAGCCTGATTGGCGGTCCGCCCGCCGGAATCCAGAACACCGCGCCGTTCAACGCCACTGGCATGCCCGCCCTTTCGCTGCCCTGCGGGTTCACTGCGGGAGGCCTCCCGGTCGGCCTCCAGATCGTCGGGCGCGAATTCGACGAATGGACCGTAATCCGCGCCGCCCACGGCTACGAACAGGCCACGGACTGGCACAAGCGCCGTCCTCCACTCGGGTAAGCGCTACCGCTGAGGCGTGAATCCGCAGCCCTGGCACCCGGTCGAAGTGCCGCAGGTTTCCGGTCACCAACGTCAGGTCATGAGTGAGCGCGGTCGCGGCGAAGAGCAAGTCCATGTCGGCCGATCAGCCGACCGCTCCCACGAAGTTCTGCGCGAATCGCGGCGAACCGATCGGCGACGGCACGATCCACCGGAATCACGTCCACAAACTTCAGGAATTCGCGCCATCCAGCCGACTGGCGCTCGCCGATACGTCGGAGTCCACGCCCTCGGAAACCTCGGCGTAGGTAATCACCGAAACCGCCAAACCCAGCGGATCCAGGGAGGCGACGAGTTCGAGGGCAGCCGTCGTACCCCTCAGAAACGGGACGACGCGATCCGAATCGATCAGGTAGGTTACCACTCCGGCTGAGGGCGGCCCGGACGATCACGGTCGGCGTAGATGCGCGCGATGAGCGCTTCGTCATCCACTTCGTCCCACGTGCCCGCGGCCGCGAGCAGTCTCCGGCGCCGCTCGTCCGGGTCGGCGGATGGGCCGGACTCTTCCGGGACAACGCGGGCCACAACCTTCCCGTTCTCAGTCAATACCCGCACCCGTCCGCTCCGGGCGACCTCCTCGGCCACGCGCCGAAGCTCGGGCATCGCCGAGATGTCCGACTCGTCTCGCTGTTTACGGTCGCGTGGCTGGGCCATGGTGGCAGTGTACTTCAGTAGGCTGGCGGGTGGCCTGATTACAACTCCGCCACGCGGTTCGACCAACCCAGCGCCTGCTCGAACGCGTGCGCCGCTTGCACCACGCGCGGCTCGTCGAAGAAGTTGCCGATGATCTGGAGGCCCACGGGTAGCCCCTCGCTCAGGCCGCAGGGCACGCTGATCGCCGGTAGCCCAGCCACCGACGACGGCAGTGTGTAGATGTCGTTGAGGTACATCGCGTACGGGTCGTTCAGCTTCGCCCCCAGCGGGAAGGCGACCGTCGGCGAGGTGGGCGTGACGATCACGTCGTACTTCTGGAAGGCAGCCGCGAACTCGTGGTTGATCAGCGTGCGCACCTTCTGCGCCTTCAGATAGTAGGCGTCGTAGTAGCCCGCGCTGAGTGCGTAGGTGCCGAGCATGATGCGCCGTTTGACCTCTTCCCCGAACCCGCCGGCGCGCGTCTGCTCCATGTTCGCCCACATCGAATTGCCGGAACGGTCACTGTAGCCGTACTTCACGCCGTCGTAGCGGGCCAGGTTCGCGCTCGCCTCGCTTGGGGCGATGATGTAGTAGACGGCCAGCGCGTGTTCGGTGCTGGGTAGCGAAAGGTCGCGGTCTACGTGACAGCCAAGCGCTTCGAACAGCTTCAACGCCTCTTCGATGCGCGCCGTCACACCCGGCTCCATGCCGGAGATGAAGTACTCCTTCGGCACGCCAATCCGCATTCCTTTGATGTCGCGCCCCAGGTAGTGGCGCAGGTCGGCCACCGGCTCGGGGTTGGAGGTGCTATCGCGCGGGTCGTGTCCCGAGATGCAATCGAGCAGCGTCGCCACATCCTCCACGTCGCGCCCAATCGGGCCTACCTGATCCAGCGAACTGCCGAAGGCGATGATCCCGTAGCGGCTCACCCGCCCGTACGTCGGGTCGAAGCCCACGTTGCCGCAGAGGCTCGCGGGCTGGCGGATGCTGCCGCCGGTGTCGCTGCCCAGCGCGCCGATCGCCTCGCCTGCGGAGACCGCTGCCGCTGACCCGCCCGAGCTGCCGCCCGGCACCATCGCCAGGTCCCACGGGTTGTGCGATGGCCCGTACGCCGAATGCTCGGTGCTGCTGCCCATCGCGAATTCGTCCATGTTCGCTTTGCCGACCATCACTGCGCCCGCCCGCCGCAGCGTTTCGTACACGTGACTGCTGTACGGCGGCACGAAGTTTTCGAGGATCTTGGAGCCCGCCGTCGTGCGCACGCCGTTCGTCACGATCAGGTCCTTTATCGCCAGAGGGATGCCGGTCAGCGGGGTCGCCGTGCCTGACGCGAACCTGGCGTCAGCTTCACGCGCCTGTTCCAGCGCCACCTCTTCCGTCACCGTGATGTAGGCGTGGACGCGCGGCTCCACGTCCCTCACGCGTGCGAGCACGGACTCGGTCAATTCGACCGAGCTGAACTCACGGGAGCGAAGCTTTTCGTGCGCTTCGTGGGCCCTGAGCTTCCACAATTCGCTCATTCGAGCACCGCGCGCACGCGAAAGAAGCCGTCCTCGGCCTCGGGGGCGTTGCTAATGGTCTCGCTCTGCGTGAGCGAGGCCGTCACCACGTCGGCACGCATCACGTTCGAGAGCGGCAGGGGGTGGGCCGTTGGTTCGAGCCCCTCCGTGTCCACCGCCGCCAGCGCGGCGAAGTGTTCGAGGATACCCGAAAGCTGAGCGGCGAAGCGGTCAACGTCCGCGGGAGTGAGCGCGATTCGCGCCAGGCGAGCGATGTGGAGGACCTCGTCCGGGGTGAGCGACATACCGAAAGGGTACACAAGGACGCCCTTTACCGCCCGAATTCCCCGCCACCGTTCACTTTGGTACCCTCGGGACAATGCGGTATTGCCTTGCGGCCGCCCTCCCCGCGTCCGGCGCGCAGTCCCGCCGGGGAGCGCGCGCGTGAACAGCGTGACGAAACGGCGCCTCCTACGCTCCCGCCGTGGAACTCGCCGCGGAGGTGTGCGGCCGTGGCTGATTGCCATTATCGCCCTCGCTGTACTGGGCTCGCTTGGGCTTGCCGCTGGCGTTGGCGCGGTCTTTGCCGTATATCGCTCCTACGCTTCAGAGTACGTGCCGATCACCGAAAAGTTGCTCCAGAACAACGTGGGGCTCACCGAGATCTATGACCGCGGCGGGCCTGATGGCGGGGTACTGCTTGGCCGCCTGACGAACAAGGACGCGCAGCTCCTGAACCCCGTGAAGCTGCCCGCTATCTCCCAGTTCCTCGTCGAAGCGACTGTCTCGACCGAGGACAACAGCTTCTGGGAGAACCCCGGCGTGAACGTCCAGGGTCTTCTGCGCGCGGCGTACGAGAACTACGTCGGCGGCGGGATCGGCAGCGGAAGCGGCGGTTCGTCGATCACCCAGCAGTTAATCAAGAACGTCTATATCTGCCCCAGCATCTCGGCCGATACGCGGCTGGTTTGCACTGCCGAACGGACGCTCGACCGCAAGCTCAAGGAGATCTCGTTCGCGATCGAACTGGAGAAGGACTATACCAAGGACAAGATCCTGGAGTGGTACCTCAACCAGATCTCCTACGCCGACCGCTATATCGGCATTCAGGCGGCCGCCCAGGGCTATTTCCACAAAGACGCGGTCAACCTCACGCTCGCCGAGTCGGCGCTGCTCGCGGGGGTGCCCGCCGCGCCCACCGACTACCACCCACGACTCAACTGCGCGAAGGAACCAGACGGTGTTACCTGCACGGTCGATGCCGAGGGCCGCACCACGGTCGTCGGTCTTGCCAAGAAGCGCCAGGAGGACGTGCTGGACCTGATGGTCGCTCACAAGCGCGCGACCAAGGAGCAGGCGGACGCGGCGAAGGCTGAAGTGCTCTCGGTCTATGCATCGAGCAACCCCACGAAAGCCTCGGCGTTCATCGACAACCAGGTCGAGCCGCGGCTCGTGCGCATGTGCCAAGCGAAGAAACTGACGCAGCTCCCCGGTACGGCAGATTGCGAAGCGAGCGTCCATTCCGCGGGCTACAAAGTGACAACGACGCTCGACTGGGCCGAGACGGACGTCGCTCAGCAGATGATCCGCGGATTCGTCGCCGATGGGCTCTCCAAGGGCTGCGAATGCAACGACGCCTCGATCGTGACCATCGAGCCGACCTCCGGGCAGGTGATCATCTACGCCCCGAACCGTGACCCCAGCTTTGTTTCCGACCGGCGCGTGGCCGGCGACATCGACCAGCTGATGGAGATCAACCAGCCGGGCTCCTCGTTCAAGCCGGCAGTCTATCTCAACTGGTTCGATACTCTCGGCAAGAGTCCGATGAGCACGTTCTGGGACACAAGCCCTCTGACAATCGAGGGCACATCGATCACCAACCCGCGCAACGACGGCAGGAGTGGCGAAGGGCTGATCACGGCGCGTGCTGCCCTCGGCGGGTCGCAAAACGTTGGCGCTTTCCGCGCCGCCCAGGAGGGGGGCGTTGATAACGTCATCGCGATGGCCAAGAAATTAGGTTTCACGACGCTCGACCAGCACTTCGACCCAACCTTCCGGGCCCATGGCGATGTGACCTACGGCGCATCCATCGCCACCGGCGGGGCCAACGTGCGTGCCTTCGACATGGCCTACATGAACTCGGTCATCGCCAACATGGGCGTGATGGTGGGGGTGGAAACGCTGGCCAAGACCGTCCAGCTCAAGGACCTGAAGAGCACCGCGATCGACACAGGCTCGGACTACGACCTCGCCGTCGAGCAGAAGTTCCAGTTCAGCCGCGGCAACATCCGCATCCCCGGCACGCGCGAGTTGGACCCGATTGTTGTCCTCCAGGTGCG
This sequence comes from Tepidiformaceae bacterium, assembly GCA_039917655.1. GTDB lineage: Bacteria > Chloroflexota > Dehalococcoidia > Tepidiformales > Tepidiformaceae > PNKC01. Next base: position 1,881 of record JBDSJC010000297.1, on the reverse strand, counting down.
GGGCGTGGATGGGGACGTCATCTGGACGCAGGGCGAACCGGAGCGAAAGCAGGTGGTGGACGCCGGCTCCGTCTGGCTGCTGCATTCGGTCATGTCGGACTGCAACGCGCGCTTCGTCATCTGGGGTTGCGGCAGCAGTAACAACGACAACTCGCTCGACTTTTTCCTTGATGGCACGAAGATTCCCGGCGGGATTAAGACCGGCACGCAGCAGGGTCCCAAGAGCGCGGTGGACACGCTCGCGACGTGGATGAATGGCTACTCGCGCTACGCCGCAACGTCCGTTTGGGTCGGCAACGCCGATAAGTCGCTGGTCAAAGATGGGCCCTCCGCAAACTACGCCGCCGCGAACACTACCATCCACCTGTTCAAGAACTGGATGGGTGAATACCACGCGTACCTGCAGCGCCGCCAGGTCCTCTCTACGCTCGAAGGGTTCGCTTCGCTCCAGCCGAAAAACGTCGCGCAACGGTCGTTCCAATCACCCACAACCGATAGGGGGGCTGCGGGCGGCTGTGACCAGTTTGTCACTGCCTGGGTGCGGACTGACGTGAAGTACGAGTCCGAGTGCGAGGAGAGAGAGATCGACAGCCGCAACGGCTTCCTCGCGAGCGACCAGACTCCCGCGCAGTTCAGGGTGACGAGGAAGTTCGTGAGGCTGCCTGGCTTCAAGGCAGACCTCGCCATCGCCCTTGCCAGGGAGCGCGGCATCCCCATCGCTCCCACGGAAAAGAGCACAGGCTCGCTAGCCGTGGAATTGAAGAACATCTCAAACGGCAAGACGATCAGCGCGGATACCCAGGTGGTGGGCAGCGTCCAGGTGCCCAATGGCAGAGGCTGGAACCTGGAGCTCGGCGCGGGCGCCAATCCCACGGAGTGGAAATCGATCGGCGAGGGGCCGTCGAACATCGATGGTGTGCTCGGCACGATCTCGATTGTGGGCCTCGCAGACGGCGTTTACACGGTGCGCCTCAGTTCCTCAGACTCGTTGGGCCTCTCCACCCAGGTGACCATCAACATAAAGAAAGGCGCTCCGGGTCCAGGCGGCACGGGCACTCCAGGTGCGCAAGGCACGCCCCGGACGCCAACGAAGGTACCCATCCCGGGCGCCACTCCCACCCACACTCCCACGACGGAGCCCGGCCAACCGCGCAACTAGACTCGGCCCTCTCGTCACCGGGGCGCAATAAGGGGCCGGGGTGAGCGCCCGCTCCCAGGCCTGAATCGGATCCCAGAGCGGACGGGCTGGCCGGAATCGTGATTCCCCTAGCGGAAACGGAAGCCGTCTTTCAGCCCCGCCGCCGCCGCCCATTCGCCCGCCGAAACCTTCTTCGCGCCAGCCTCTTGCACCCGCAACACCCGCAATACCCCGCCGTTCAGCCTCACGTCGAGCCCCTCGTCGTCGATCCGCAGCACCCGCCCCGGCAGGCCCGGCTCCTCCGTGACCGACAGCGAGCAATCGAAAATGCGCAACTTCGCGCCTTCGAACGTCGTCCACGCCCCAGGCTGGGGGTTGCAGCCCCGGATCAGTGCATAGATGCGCGACGCCGGTTCGTACCAGCGAATCTCGGCGTGGACATCGCTGCAGGGTGGTTCGTAGGTGGAATAGGCATGGTCCTGCGCCTTCCGGGGCGCAGTACCATCAGAGACCATTGAGACTGCCTTCGCCGTGGCGTCCACCCCCATCGGAAACAGCCGCTCGAAATAGAGTGAGCCAACTGTGTCGTCAGGGTCAATGGAGGTGCGCTTTTGAAGAAGAATGGGGCCTGTATCGATCCCCTTGTCTGTCCAGAAAATGGAAATCCCGGTCTCGCCTTCGCCATTGATGATCGCCCAGTTGATCGCCGAAGAACCGCGATGCAGTGGCAACAGGCTCGGGTG
>JBDSJC010000296.1:0-10558 GCA_039917655.1 Tepidiformaceae bacterium | reverse complement strand
GACTTCCGCCCATCCAGCCCGTCTGACCACAAGTTGAAGAAGACCGAAGGCGCCGAGGAGATGCACCTCCACCTCGCCAAGAACCCGGACATCCTCGCAACCCTGCAGGGCGGCGGCATACGCGTCGGCTTCGCCGCGGAAACGCGCAACCTGGCGGACTACGCAAAAGCGAAGTTGCCTGCGAAGAGGCTCCACTTCATCGTCGCGAACGACGTCTCAGCCGCCGGAAGCGGATTCGGAACCGAAACCAATCAGGTGACCATCTTCCACGATGACGGCCAGCGCGAAGCGCTCCCGCTGCTCAGCAAATACACGGTCGCTCACGCGATTTTGGACCGGGTGCTGGAGCGGCTGTAGCTTCCGACTACTTCGGTCGCGCCTCGGTGACGCCAGTCAGTTTCTCGATCTCGTCCCTGGACCTGTTTAACCACTCGTTGGCGCACCGCAAGAAGACGGCCGCCGAGCTTCCCGATGGAGGCGGCCCCTTGAGGTTCTGTTCCTTGTTGGGGTTTTCCAGGTTCACCCGCTCAAGCATTCGGTTAACGTCCTGGAGGTTGTACTTGGTGGTGGGATCGGGCCGTACCTCAAGCCCGCCGGCAGCGAGGCAGTCGCTGAGCGGCAACCATGCGGGGTCGTAGAGGGGATCGGCCAATTTCTGTTCGTCGCCGATTTCCCGGTCATCCCACGGAGGCATCCAGAAGCGGCCGCTTTCAAAGAGCACATACGGGTGGAAGTATGGCGTGGGCAGACAGGTCGTACTTGTTAGCGGAAGGGCACACGGAGGCGTTGGCGGCTGCGTTGCCGTCAAAGTCGAATCGATAGCGGTAGCCGATGCCGACGTGGGACGATCGTCGTTGCCGGCTGCCAGGGCGAACGAAACCATGACAACACCAGCCACTCCGACGCCCGCAGCGATTAGCCAGATCCACCGTCTGGACCTGCCGAGCGAACTCAATGGCTTGTTCACGGGGGTTCTCCGCTTCTCTGGTTGGCGCCCACCCAAAGTAGGCGAATCGGCGAATTTTAGCGCGGCTGTAGTTGCCCGCCTTTACCGGTTCGTGCCGCTCGCGGCCCTCGTTCCAATTTCGCCTCAATGTTTCGTTGATACTTTGCCTTCATCACAACCCGCGCCGGCACCGGAAGGTGGGCGGCGCTGGAGGACGAGATGCACAACGATAACGCGCAAGTAGGCCGCATTCTCACCCGCCGCCACCCGTTTCTTGATCGACCTCTGGACTCGCCGAGGCATGTCCATTTCGCCTCTCGGCAGTTCGACTATCCGGCTTTCTGATCCTCAGCCCAGAGCCATGCAGTGATCGCTTCTTTAATGGTTCTCGAGCGCCTCTGCTCGTCTTTGCCCTGGGAGAGACAGCCTGGAAGCGCCGGACACTCGGCGACCACCCATCCATCCTCGTCGGTCTCAAGCGTGACGTGAAACAGCATCACGCCGTCGCCCCGTGGCACTTCTTGAACTTCAAGCCGCTGCCGCAGTGGCACGGGTCGTTGCGCCCGACCTTTGGCGCGGTGGCCACCCGCGTACCCACCTGCCGGGCCGGGGCGTCGTCGCGATTCGTGCGCATCTGGCCTGAACTCGGCGCGCTGGAGCGGGCCAAAACGGGCTTCGCGATAGGGCCACCAGTGGATTGGGCCATCGCTGGCTCGGCATCTTCGCTGCCTGGATGCACGGCCACCATCTCTGGCGGCGGCGGCGCTGCCGGCTGCTCCACGATCTTCACCTTGAAGACCGTGCGCGCCACCTGCTTGCGAATGTTCCCAACCAACTGCTGGTACATGTCGTGGCCTTCGCGCTTGAACGCCACCAGCGGGTCGATCTGCGCGTAGGCCTGCAGGCCGATGCTCTGCCGCAGCTCCTCGATCGCCGTGAGGTGTTCGCGCCAGTGCTGGTCGATCGATTCGAGCAGCAGCCAATGCTCCACCTTCCGCATGCTCTCCAGGCCGACCATCTCCTCCACCTGCTCGTAGCGGTCTTCGGCGCGGTCCAATACCTCGTCCTTGGCCTCTTCCTTCAGGTCCTGGATCTCCTCCACGCTCGGGAGGTCCTCGGCCATCAGGATTTCGCGCAGTTCGTTCTGAAGCAGTTCGAGAGACTCGATGTCCGTCCCCGTAACCGTCTGGAAGATGTACTCCAGCTCTTCGACCAGCATCCCCACGATGTTGGCCCGCGTATCCACGCCTTCGAGGATCATCTCGCGCTGGCTGTAGATCTGCTTGCGATGCTCGTTGATCACGTCGTCGAAATCGACCAGCCGCTTGCGGATGTCGAAGTTGTGGCCTTCCACCTTCGTCTGCGCCTGCTCGATGGCCCGCGTCACCATCCGCGATTCGAGCGGCATCTCCTCGGTCATGCCCAGCTTCTGCATCATGCCCGGCACCCATTCAGGGGCGAAGCGCTTCATTATGTCGTCTCCGAACGAGACGAAGAAGCGGCTGGAGCCCGGGTCGCCCTGGCGGCCGGCGCGCCCGCGAAGCTGGTTATCGATACGCCGCGACTCGTGGCGCTCAGTGCCGATGACGTGCAGCCCACCGATGTCCGCCACGCCCGCGCCAAGCTTGATGTCGGTGCCGCGGCCGGCCATGTTGGTCGCAATCGTGACCGATGCGTTCTGCCCGGCGTCTTCGATGATGTGCGCTTCACGCTCGTGCTGCTTCGCGTTCAACACCTCGTGGGTGATGCCCTTGCGCAGCAACAGGCTGGAGAGGTACTCGGACTTCTCGATGGACGTCGTGCCGACCAGCACGGGGCGGCCCTCGTTGTTCAGCGACTCGATCTCATCGACAACGGCGTTGAACTTCGCCCGCTCGTTGATGTAGACGATGTCCTGCCCGTCGTTGCGCACCATCGGCTTGTGTGTCGGCACCACCACCACGTCGAGTTCGTAGATTTTCGAAAACTCTTCCGCCTCGGTCTCGGCGGTGCCGGTCATGCCGGCCAGCTTTTCGTACAGGCGGAAGAGGTTCTGGAAGGTGATCGTGGCGTAGGTCACGGACTCCCGCTGGACCTGGAGGCCCTCTTTCGCTTCCACCGCCTGGTGGATACCGTGGCTCCAGCGGCGCCCGGGCATCAGGCGGCCGGTGAATTCGTCCACGATGATGATCTCGCCGTCACTCACCACGTAGTCGCGGTCGACGCGCTTCAGCGCTTCGGCATCCAGCGCGGCCTCAAGGTGGCGAGCGAGGTTAGAATCGCCCGCGAACACGTTCGCAATGCCGAGCGCCTTTTCGATGTGCGAAATGCCCGCCTCGGTGAGCGCCACGTGCTTGGACTTGTGGTCCACCAGGAAGTCTTCGTCCTCTACCAGCGCCTTCGCCGCCCGTGCGAACTTGAGGTATGTCCCGCTCGCCTCCTCCGCATTACCGCTAATGATCAGCGGCGTCCGCGCCTCGTCGATCAGGATGTTGTCCACTTCGTCCACGATCGCGAAGTAGAGGTCGCGCTGCGATTTCTCCTCGTGGTCGCGCACCATGTTGTCGCGCAGGTAGTCGAAGCCGAATTCGTTGTTCGTGCCGTAGGTAATGTCCGCGAAGTAGACCTCGCGGCGGCTGCACGGACGCAGGTCTTCGAGTCCTCCGTTGCTGCCCTCTTCGCCGGGCCGATAGCCGGGTTCGTACAGGTACGAAACCATGTTGTTCTGAATCACGCCGATGCTCAGCCCGAGGGCCTGGTAGACAGGCCCGTACCAGACGGCGTCGCGGCGGGCGAGGTAGTCGTTTACGGTAATCAGGTGGGCGCCGCGGCCCGCCAAGGCGTTCAGATAGAGGGGCGCCACGGCCGTCAGCGTCTTGCCCTCGCCCGTCTTCATCTCCGCGATCTTGCCTTCGTGAAGGACCACTCCGCCGATCAGCTGCACTTCGTACGGCTTCTGGCCTACTTTTCGCCAGGCCACTTCGCGCGCTACAGCGAACGCTTCGGGCAGCAGGTCATCAAGGTCTTCGCCCTCGCTGAAGCGCGCCTTGAACTCGGCGGACTTCGCGAACAGCGCCTCGTCCGTCAGCGCGGCCGTCTCAGCGTCCAACTCCACCACTTCTCCGGTGATCTGCGAGAGCCGTTTGATCTCTTTGTCGTTCGAATCGCCGAGAATGCGGTTAATGAATCCAAGCTTCGCCATAGTGCTTTTCAGTGTAGATCACATGCCCATAGGCGCGGGGAAAGTCCTGTTACATAGCTGGAGGGTGGCCGTGTGCAGATCCTCGTGATGGGCGTCAGCGGCGTGGGCAAGACCTTGATCGGCGAACTCCTCGCGGAGCGCATCGGCCTCCCTTTCCTCGACGCGGACGCCTTCCATCCCGCCGCGAACATCGCCAAGATGGCGCGCGGTCAGCCGCTGACCGGCGCCGACCGCGAGCCGTGGCTGCGCGCGCTCCACGCTGCCTTGTTGGGGCACGAGCCGACTGGCGCCGTACTCGCCTGTTCCGCCCTGCGCGAACGCTACCGGCGGACGCTCCTCGACGGCCTCACCGAGCCTCGCATTGTCTTCCTGGCGGGTGACACCGCGCTGATCAGCGCCCGCCTTCAATCGCGGCAGGGCCACTTCATGTCTCCCGCGCTGCTCGCCAGTCAGTTCGAGACGCTCGAATCGCCCACCGGCGGGCGCGTACTCAAACTAGACGCGGCGCTCCGGCCCGCGGAGATTGTTGAAGCAGTGGTCGAATGGCTCGGTTAGCGGGACCGGGAAACAGGCGAGAGTTGTGACAGGACCCTACTGTGCGTTAGTCCGCAAAGCCCTACGCCGCCGCGGAATCCGCAAGCTCGCTAGCGGCCCCTTCCGCCTCCCAACCTTTGTGCGCGAACCACGCCCTGACCACCTCCGGGTCCAGCTGTTGGCCGGCAACACGCGCCATCTCGGCGCGGATCGTCTCCTCCGGCAGGCCCGCACGGTAGACGCGGGTCGAAGACATCGCATCGTAGGTGTCGGCCACGGCGATGAGCCGTGCGCCGAGGGGGATGGCGGCCCCTTTCAGGCCCGCCGGGTAGCCGCCGCCGTCCCACCTCTCGTGGTGATGGCGGATGTATTGGGTGCCCTTTGCGAAGTCCGGGAAGCGCGCCGTCAGCCGTGCGCCGATCTCCGGGTGCTCTTTGATGTGGTCAAACTCCTCGTCCGTGAGCTTCGTCGGCTTAAGCAGCACGCTGTCGCGAATGCCGATCTTACCCACATCGTGGACGCGCGCGGCGAGGACGATTTCGTCCGTCAGGTCGGGTGAGAGGCCCATCCTCGCGCAGATCGCCTGCGCGAACTCTGCGACGCGCTTGCAGTGCCCGAAGGTGTACGGGTCGCGCTCATCGACGATGTCGGCGAGGGATTCGACGGCCTCGCGGGTCTGCACACGCAGCGCTACCTGGTTCTTCATCGCGCGGTAGAGGAGCGGCGTCGGGACCACCAACAGCACGAGCAGCCAGAGGTGGATGCTCCCCGCGATCGCAGCCACCAACCCCGCGGCGTAGAGCGCGGCGTCGTACGGAAGGTCGGCACGGTTCCGAAGCCAGTCCCAGGCCATGCGCCGGAAGCGCAGGCCGAGCTGGGCCCAGACAACGAGGAAGACGAGCAGGTCGCCGGCAGCGATCATTACTGCGGCAGCCAACAGCGCGGCCCACATGATTGAAGGTGAGGACGAAGGCAGCGCGCCATCGGCCACCAACGCGTAGACCGCCGCACCGGCACTCGTCCCCAAAAACGCCTGGCAGGAGTTGAACGTTACCTGGCGAGGGTCCCGCGTCCGCGCCGCCGCCTCGGCAACGGCCACCCCGGCGAGCGCGATCAGCGCCGCGGGCAGGGGCGGGAGGAGAAGCACGCCCGCGAACAGTGGCGCGGCGTCCGTCACCATCCGTCGCCGATGCGCAATTTGCAGCGGGAACAGGCGCGCCCCAACCACGAGTCCAAAGAGAGCCACTGCCGTCAATATGGCGTGGTTATCGACCGTTTCGCCCACTGAAACGAGCCGAACGAGAACGCACAGCGAGACGCCCGCCACCAGGCAGACGACGACCACCACGTTGCGCTCTGGCGTGCCTTTCACTGTTCAGTGCTCCGCATTCAAAACGCCCCGCCGCCGGGAGACCGGCGGCAGGGCGATATGGTGATCCTCGGCAGCCACCGGCGACTAGAACAGGCGCAGGTTGAACAGGCTGTTTGTCTCCGTGCGGGTCACTTTGTTCGAGCTTCCGTCGATCCACACGCGAGTGCCGATCGTGCTCACTACAGTCGTGCCGATCGGGAACGCAGTGCCGCGGGCGGTTGTGGTCACTTCCACGGGGATGCGGACGTTGGCGACCAAGCCGTAGACCGGTGGCTGATCCTTCACGATCACCGTCTTCTCACGGAAGAGGACCGATGTGTTGAGGATAGCCTGGACGTTGGCGTTTGAGGGGACGTGGAACGTGATCGTCACATAATCGACATCGCGAAGACGCTCTGTCGGAACCGAAACGGTGACCGATACCGGGTTGCCGTTGACCAGGATGGTTGGGTCGCCCGAGCACCAAACGACCGCCGCCTTTGCGTCGTTGGCGCCCTGCACGGCGAGCGCCCCGCCGGTGACAGTGGAAATCAGCAGTCCGGCGGCGAAGAGTCGGCCAGTCTTTGTGGCGAGGTGTCGAAGGATACGGTATGCCATGGCTGGGGAAGCCTCCTAAAGAGTGGTGGAGCACTTCGATGGTTCGGTAGCCCGGCTGTCGTTCCCCGCCTGGAGTAGACCCGTGGCTTTGCGTCGCCGGCTTTCGCCGGGTTTGCCGGTTCGGTCAGCGGAGTGCTGCCCATGTCTCAATAGACGAGCGCCGGTGGCGGTTGGGTACAAGAAGGGCGTTAGAACGGCGACGACTCAGAGGCCAAACGAGCTTTCGGTGGACGCCCTACGCCCAGAGCTCGCTTAGGAAGAACGAGAAGCCCGCAAGCGATTCGAGGCGCACCTCATCGCCGCCCAAAGCGAGCGAGGTGACTTCGCCGTCGTGCACCTCAACCGTCTGCGCCTCGGGGTCGATGAGCACCGTGCCGCGTGTGCCCTGGGAGCGAAGAAACGCCAGCCGTTCGCGCTGCGACGTGATCGACTGACCCTTTGAGCGGACTTCGGCGGCGAGGTCGGGGGCGCGCTCAGGGTAGTCTTCATCAGGATCCGGCACGTACCCGGGCAGGTAGTACGAAACGTCCGGCACCCGCAGGTTGCCCCGCGACGTGCGCGGGAAGCGGAAGCCGAGTTCGACCCGGGATCTGCCGCGGGAGGTCGCGGGGTGCTGCGCCAGAAGAACTGGAAGGTTGGTTTGTGCGGCGCTATGTCTGTTCTTTCCCACTGGTTTCTGGCACAACTCCCCGTTGATCAACTCCGTGTACGGCTCCGTCTCCGGGAGTTCGAGAAACTCAGCAAGGGTCATCAGCCGGGATGGCGCGGTCATGGAGACAGTGTATCACCGAGGGGCGCCCCTTTGGCCGCTGGCGCACCGCCCGCCTTGATCCTGTCGAAGGGCCGTCGGCCATGAGTAGGCGCGGCCCGTTCATCCTTTGACGGGCTCAGGACAAACGGGCCACGCCTCGGGCGTCGGGCCTCTAGCCTCAGTCCACCCAGTCTGGCTTGCGGATCTGCGAACGTTCGCGGCGCACCAGCCCGCGGGCCAGGTCCTCGTTCGCCTTTCGCACCAGGTCATCCATATCGTCGCTGCCAAGCTTCATCGCACCCGAACGCCAGCGTTTGAGCATGGCGCGGTCTTTGTCGGCGAGGCCCGCTTCGTCGGCCATATGGTTGACGAGAATCGTCAACGCCTCGGCCATTTCGTCATCGGTAAATTGGACGTTCATAGTTACTTCTTCACCGTTGCGGCGCGCCCGCCGGTCTGCTTGATGCGGCGCATGAACTTCGCATCGAGGTGGCTGTTGAGCGCGCTATTCATCGTGTCGGTCAGGGCCACCAGTTCGGGGCTGGCCTCCGGGCGGTCTGAACGCCAGCGCCGGATCGCTTCCTTCCCCTCTTCGGAGATCTCGGCGTTATCGATCGCCACGGCGCTGACAAGCATCATCAGCGACCATGCTTCGGGTTCTTCTAGAAGGACAATCATTCTTTACTCACCTGTGAAGTTGGGTTGGCGCTTTTCGAGGAATGCGCGCACCCCTTCCGCGCGATCTTTCGTTGTCTGGAGCAGCAAGGTCAAATCGGTCTCGAATCGCAGTGCTTGCGCGAGCGGCTGATCGAGCCCTCGCCAGAACGCTTCCTTGGCCAACCGGACGGCGATCGGGCCGCGCGAAGCGATCACCCCCGCCAGCCGCCGCGTCTCCGCGAGCGCCGATTCCGAGGATTCGGCCACGTTGGAAACGAGCCCGGCGGCCAGCGCCGCGTCTGCGGTCACGCGCCCGCGGACCGAGAGGAGGTCCGCTGATGCCTCCACGCCAATCAGCAGCAGCGACCGCCGCGAACCGATGGGCACGCGGAAAGAAGCGGCCGGCCCGCAGATGCGAATGTCGCACGACAACGCGACCTGTAGGGCCGTCCCTCCAAGTTCGCCATCGAAAGTGAACAGCGTGGGGAGTTCGAACAGTTCGAGCCAGCGGCAGTCGCTCTCAGTGAGCGCCGCCCCCGCTTCGGCGAACGCTTCGCCACGGACCAGTACTGCGCGGACAGCGCCCGGCTCGCGCAGCGCCTCAAGTTCGTCGCGCAGATCTGGGAAGCTGGCATAAAGCGCAAGTTCGCATTCGGCCCAGCCGCTATTGACCTGCGCGCGAGTTTTTGGCACGGCATTAGACTACCGCAGCCGGGCGAGATTGCCGATTCCGCCGCCACCCAGCATGATTCGCAGGCTATGACCGACTTCGCAGCCAAGGCGCCTTTCAACCCCGAGAAGCCGAACGAACTTCACGCCCGTGAGAGCATGCCTGCCGCCCCCGACCGGTCGCGCAGCGAGGTCATGCACCAGTTCCTCGGGCTCGGCCTGGGAGTGGTGGGCAGCTGCATCTTCCTCGCGCTTGCCTACCAGGCCCGCGCCGGGTGGCAAAACCACCGCGAGTGGGTTGTCGCCGTAACGGTGCCCGGTGGTGTGTTCGCGGGCGTCTGCTTCGGCTATTTGCTGGCGCGCAGGCAGTTCAAAGCGGCCATGCCGGGTGTGGCTTTGCTGTCGATTAGTGTGGCGTTCACCGTTTTCAATATCGTTCAGGGTGCGATCTCGGACGGCCCCGACTACCGGCGTGACGCCCTGACGATCCTCGCGGGCGTCTCCCTGATCGTTGCGGGCCTCGCCTTCGTCATCGCCGAAGTGTGGGTGGAGTGGAAGCACCCCACGCGGGCCCCGGCTCTCGCGGCCTAGCACGCATAACTCGCGGGCCTCGCGTAGGATGGCCCAGCGTGGGTGAACTTGCGGCACTGGTAGCAGCGATGGTCTGGTCGGCCACCAGCGTAGCCCTCACCTCCCTCTCGGCACGCACCGCACCGGCCGTGTTGAGCGCCCTGCGGCTCGCCTCCGGGAGTTTCGTCCTTCTCGTCCTCCTGGCGTTTTCCGGGCAGATCTCGGACCTCCGAGATGCTCCCGCGCTTGGCCTCTTCGGCGTCGTCGCAAGCGGCATGGTCGGCTACGGGCTGGGCGACACACTGTACATCGCGGCCCTGGCGCGATTGGGCATGCAGCGCACCTTCCCGGTGACCATGGCCCTCTACATCGGGCTGACCGTGATCGCGGGCGTCGTGCTGCTCGATGAGCCGTTCACCTGGGGGCTGCCGATCGGCGCGCTGCTCATCGGCGCGGGCGTGCTCCTGGTGGTCGTGGGGCCGAAGGCGAGCCACGTCTCGCACGTCGCGGTCGCGGAGCCAGCCCTCGCGGCGATGAGCGAAGTCCCCGAGATGGCCCGGACGGCGAGCCGCTCCCATGGCACGGACTACGTGGGCTACGCGTTGCTGCTCTTTGTCGGAATTTTTTGGGCCGCCGCCACGGTCTGGCTGGCGGGATCGAAGGGTGACCTTGGGGCAATAGCCGCAGGCGCGATTCGCACTCCGGCCGGCGCTGTCAGCCTGCTCGCCTTCGCCGCCGCCACGCAACGGCCGGCGCTGGTCCGGCCGTTCAAGGACCGCGGGCATATCACCGCGATCATTGCGGCTGGCGTCATCGGTACCGGCTTCGGGAGCCTGATGTATGTCTACGCGGTCGTCCACGCGGGCGCTGCCCGGACCGCCGTGCTGTCGGCTACCTCGCCATTGCTCGCGCTGCCACTCTCGATGATCTTCCTCGGCGAACGCTTCACCACCCGCATCGGCGCTGGTACGGCGCTCTGCGTGGCCGGCATCGTGCTAGTAGTTGTCTAGCCAGGGAGACGCAGCCTATCCCCGTGCGAACATTCCGGCGGCGTCTCGGTCGGCGCGGCCGACCACACGCGCGACGTGATGGCAAAATTGGGCGACGTCGCGTTCTGGAAAATCAACATGCGTCCCGGGCGGCCGCTCGCCTTCGGCCGCATCGTCAGCGAAGGCAACAGCGCCGTCCTGTTCGGCCTTCCCGGCAATCCGGTCGCGGTGATGGTGTCGTTTTACTTCTTTGCACGCACGGCGCTGTTGCACATGATGGGAACGCCGGCGC
>JBDSJC010000295.1:0-2897 GCA_039917655.1 Tepidiformaceae bacterium | reverse complement strand
CCGAAAGTGATCGGCGAATGCGACCGGCCGAGCGCGCCGCTGCTCATCCACGAGGACGCGATCTACATCCACCGCGGCCAACAGTACCAGGTGGAGTACCTCGATTGGGACGACAAGAAGGCGTACGTCACGCCCGTCGCCGTGGACTACTACACGGACGCCCAGCTCGCGGTGGAGCTGAAGGTGCTAGACAGCTTCGAGCAGGACGGCCACGCCCACGGCACTCACGAAATGGGCGAAGTGGCGATCACCTTCCTCGCCACCATCTTCAAGAAGGTGAAGCTGCACACCCACGAGAACGTGGGCTGGGGGAAGATCGGCATCCCCGAGGCGAACATGCACACCACGGCCTACTGGCTGAGCTTCGACGAACGCGCGATCGAGGGGCTGGGGCGCGAAGAGCTGGCGACAGGGCTCGACGGCATCGCCCACCTCGCACGGAACCTTGCGCCGATCTACTGCCTCTGCGATTCGCGGGACATCGGCTCCGAATGCCACGTCCGCTCGCCCTACAACCAACTCCCAACCGTGTTCTTGTACGACTCTGTGCCCGGCGGCGTTGGCCTCGCGGAGAAGCTGTTCGAAGTGCGCGAAAGCCTGCTCGAAGCCTGCCTGGCGCTCGCCACCTCCTGCGAATGCAGCGCCGGCTGTCCCGGCTGCGTGGGCCCGCAGGTGGACCCGAAGAGCGCGGCGAAGAAGGCAGCGCGGATGCTGTTGACTCGCGCGAGGGGCCGGAGTTGAGGGCGAGGAGGACGGTGTCCCGCACAGCGTTCCGTGGGAGACTCAACGAGGAGGATCCGAGGAAGTGTTGATACCGTTCTCGGACGAGCAACTCCTTGCCAGCTGCGTCTACTGTGGTGCCGAGACTGAGTCGAAGGACCATGTCCCGTCGCGCGTCCTACTCGACCGTTGGCCCGAACCAACCGTGCTTCCGACCGTCCCCGCGTGCAAACGATGCAACAACGGGTTCTCAGACGATGAACGATACCTAGCCTGCTTGATCGATTGCGTGGTGACCGGATCGACAGACCCCGCTCTCCTACGGCGCCCGAAAGTCGCAAGAACACTTGAGGCACGCCCTGTTCTTCGCGCCGAGATTGAAGCAACTCGCGAGCAAGTGGGCGATAGAATCGTTTTCGCCGTCGAGAATGATAGGGTTGAGAATGTGCTGCTTAAACTGACCAAAGGGCACGCAGCTTTCGAGCTAAGCGAGCCGCAACTTGGCGAACCAGAAAGCCTCCGTTTTGGCCCTCTGGAAACGATGACCCCGGAGGAACGAACTAGTTTCGAGCAGCCCCAGGCGTCCAGCGTCTGGCCGGAAGTTGGATCTAGAGCGATGCAAAGGATCGTGCTCCCGTGGCGTCCCGACGTGAGCCAATGGGTAACTGTGCAGCCTGGCCGATACCGGTATGCGGCCTTCCTCGACCCCGGGGTCGTGGTTAGGGTCGTCCTGAGTGAATATTTGGCGGGAGAGGCAAGCTGGCCGTGAAGCCAACTCCGGCTTCGGCCGGTCCGCTCTTTTACGGTCGCGGCTCCGATTCGGGTCGAGGCGAAACCCGGCGACCGTAGACGGCCGGGCATCCCACCGCTTACTGACGTGCGCGGTGCTGACGGTCTCGGCGAGGCACACTCCGACTCTCGCTCTACAGGTGCGCCTCAAACCAGGCCAGCACTCGGCCCAGCACGTCCTCACGGTGCTCCGGCGGTCCGGCGCGCATGAAGAGGTGCGAGCCGCCCGGGTAGCGCGCCATCTCCACTTCGCAGCCCGCCTGCTTCAGGGTCACGAACATCTGCTCACTCTGACCCACCGGGCAGCGGTTGTCTGCCTCGCCCTGGATGATCAGCGTTGGCGTCCTTGTGTTGTGCGCGAACTGGGATGGGGAGTGGGTGGCGTACCACTCGCGCGCCTTGTGCGGGGGGCCGCCCCACTGGAGCATGCCAAATTCGTGCGAGATGTCGCTCGTGCCGTACATCGATTCGAGGTCAAAACAGGGCGCGCCGCAAACGGCGGCCTTGAAGCGGTGGTTCTGGCCGATCGTCCGGGCGGTCATGTAGCCGCCGTAGCTGTAGCCCCAAATCCCGAGCCGGCCAGCGTCCACGGACGGCCGTTTCACCGCCTCATCGACGACCGCCATGATGTCCAGGTAGTCTTCGCCGCCCCAGTCACCGGTGACCTGCTGGGTGAACTCGCGGCCGTAGGAACTTGACCCGCGCGGGTTGCAGAAGAGCACGACGAAACCGTTGGTGGCGAGCACCTGTTGCATCGGCACGAAGCCGTAGCCGTAAAAGCCGTTCGGGCCGCCGTGGATGTCGAGCACCAGTGGATACTGCTTCGAAGCATCGAAATCCGGCGGGAAGAGCAGCCATGACTCGATCACGTAGCCGCCACGGCTGATGTCGAACCGCTCCCACTTCGCCGTCGGTGACTGGGCAAGGACGGGTGCGCTGTAGCTCGTGATCTGCTCCGTCTTGCCGGTTTCGCGGTCGAACACAAGCACTTCGGCCATCACGTCCAGGCTGGCGACACCCTGCGCAACGTAGCGGTGGCTCGCATCCGTGCTGAAGCCCGAGCGTAGCGACGTCCCGCCCTCGATCTGCTCGACCGCGCCTGAATCGAGATCGATCACGTGGATCCCGCTGGCCCCGGCCCGGACCGCGTGGAACATCACGCGGGATTCATCCAGCCACACCGGCATCGAGGGCGGGTCCAGCGTTGGGAACCCGGCGGCTGGCAGACAGGGCAGGTCAGTAGTCACCCGCCCCACGTCTTTTGTGGCGAATGTGTAGACGAAGAAGTCGGACTGCGAGGTCTGCTTCGTGTCGCCCGTGAAGACGATGCGGGCGCCGTCTGGGGAAAAGGCCCATGTCCCCACGTTACCCTCGTCTGGCCCGATGAT
>JBDSJC010000294.1:0-11429 GCA_039917655.1 Tepidiformaceae bacterium | reverse complement strand
CCAGGAGATCCTCGAAGGCAAGCACGACGGGCTCCCCGAGCAGGCGTTCTATATGGTTGGAAACATCGAAATGGCTGTCGAACGCGGCCGCCAGCTGGCCGAGGTTTAGACCCGTGCCTCTGACGGTCGAAGTCGTCACCGCTGAACGAGTCGTCCGCGTTGAGCAGGGCGTCGATGTCCTCGTGGCTCCGGGGAGCGAAGGCCAGTTGGCCATTCTCCCTCACCACGCAGCGTTGATGACCACGCTCGACTACGGCGAGCTGATCTTCAAACGCGGCCAAGCCGAGGAGTCATTCGCCATCAGCGGCGGGTTCATGGAGGTCCGCAAGGACCGCGTGACCATTCTCGCCGACCAGGCCGAAGCAGCTGATGAGATTGACCTCGCCCGTGCCGAGGCAGCACGCGCTCGGGCTGAGGACCGCATTCGGCGGGGACGCGAGCAGAACGTGCGGGACGTGGACATGGCCCGCGCGCAAGCCGCCCTCCAGCGTTCGCTCCTGCGCTTGAGGATTGTCCAGCGGCGCCGCGGCGGCGCCAGTGGCCGGCCGAGGGTTTAGCAAGCGCCACCCTACGGAGGAGGATCGTCTAGCGTTCGATTTCGCCGGGCTGGATGGCCCTGCTCCCAATGCCGTGCGAAGTCGGGCTCTCGATCCCCAGTACGCTGTCGGGGCCGCGCCTTGACCGCGATCGTCTGAGGCGCGCAGTAGTTCGAAACTCATCCCAAGTATCCCGAGTTTTCGCCAGCCTGCCCGTCGTACGGGCCACCCGGCCACGCTTTCGGGGCGAACTGGACGCGGGGGCCGCCGCTCGATGCGGTATACTGCCTTTCGGAGGCGGTCATATGGCTACATCTGCCTGGAGCGTCGAAGATGCTGAGGCTGCGCTGCTTTCGAAGAATGGCCCGTCCTATGAGCTTGTTGACGGGCAGTTGGTCGAACGCCACGTGAGCTTCGATTCGTCAAGGGTAGCCAGTCTCGTCACAGTCCGCCTCGGCGGATACGTTTATGCGAACAGACTTGGGAGCGTGGCTGATTCTGAACTGGGGATGCGGATCTTCAGCGATCCGATGACGACTCGCCGAGCCGACGTTTCGTTCCTCGCCAGTGCGCGGGTGCCCAGGTCGGATCAGGGCTTCCTGCGGGTGCCACCAGACCTTGTGGTAGAAGTCGTTTCCCCCGGCGACAAGGCGTCTGAGATTCGTTCAAAGACCGATGAGTGGCTGCGAGCGGGCGTGCGACTGGTATGGGTGGTTTATCCAGAGGCCCGCGAAGTGCAGGTCTACCCGGTCGGCGAGCGCCCCGTGATTCTCGGAGCCGGGGACGAGATTGGTGGGGGAGATGTGGTGCCCGGCTTCGTCTGTAAGGTCTCGGACTTCTTCCCGGAATAGCGCCGCCCGCGGCGGTCGCGCCTCGTTGAGCTGCAATCAGCCCAGGATTGGCTCGCGGTGGGCGCCACGCTTCGGTCGCTCGCGCAATGCCCCGTCATAGCCCGAACCCACCCCAGACCGTATCCTTGGCTTTGAGTAATGACTAATCGTTCTCGCGCGCCGAGTTACACCGTCCAGGGCGGTGCTGTTCTCAACGGCACCGTGCGGATTTCGGGCGCGAAGAATCAGGTGCTGGCAGCCATGTGCGCCGCCCTCCTCACCGACGAGGATGTGATCCTCGCCAACGTGCCCGATATCTCCGATGTGGACAGCCTCGGCGAGCTCCTCACGAGTCTCGGCGCGACGGTGGAACGCCTGCCCGGCGGGCGTATGCGCCTGAACGCAGCGAACGTCCGCACCTTCGAAGCGCCAACCGAACTCATGAGCGAAAACCGCGCGTCATTCCAGATTATGGGTCCGCTCATAGCCCGCTACGGGTTGGCCGCCTCGGCGCCGCCCGGCGGAGACGTCATCGGCCAACGCCCGATCGACGTCCATCTCGGCGGCTTTGAGGCCATGGGCGCCACCGTCAGCCGCGACGGCGAACGCTTCGTGGCGCGCGCACCGGACGGTGGCGGCAGCCTCCGCGGCGCCCGCGTGTTCATGGACTACCCCTCCGTCTCCGGCACCCAGAACGTGATGATGGCCGCCACACTCGCCCGCGGCCGGTCCACCATCGTGAACGCCGCGACCGAACCCGAAGTGCAGGAACTCGGGCTCCTGCTCAACGAGATGGGCGCGCGGATTCACGGTATCGGCAGTCAGATGCTCGAAATCGAAGGCGTCGATCACCTGCACGGCGCGACCTTCCGCATCATGCCGGACCGCATTGAAGCCGGTACCTACGCCATCGCCGCCGCAATGACCGGCGGCAACGTCGAAATCGAAGACGCCCCGACGAACGTGATGGACGCCCTCTTCGCTAAGCTCCGGCATGCTGGCGCCACGATCGAAGTGAACGAAGGCACCCTCCGCGTCGCGCGCGCTGGCGAACTGCGAGCCGTCAGCTTCCAGGCGCTGCCCTATCCCGGACTCGCGACCGACCTCCACGCACCGATGGCCGCCCTGCTCACCCAGGCTCACGGCGTTTCGATCATCCACGAACGCGTCTTCGATAACCGCATGCTCTATGTCGGCGAGCTACGCCGCATGGGCGCCGAGATCGTCAGCACCGGTTCCTCGGCAATCGTTAGCGGCCCCACACCGTTGAACGGCGCTACCGTGCGCGCTCTGGATGTTCGAGCCGGCGCCGCTGTCCTCCTGGCCGCATTGGTCGCGCGCGGGCGTACCGTGATCGAAGAGATCTCCCATCTGCAAAGGGGCTACGAACGCCTCGACGAAAAGCTACGGGCGCTGGGCGTGGATATGGAACGTACATAATGGCTATGGAGTTCTTCGCTTCGAAGAAAGCGGGAATCGATCTCGGCACCGCCAACATCCTCGTCTACGTCAAGGGGCAGGGGATCGTGGTCAACGAACCGTCCGTAGTTGCACGACATAACCGCGACAACGCCATCGTCGCCGTAGGCAACGAAGCTCGGGCCATGCAGGGTCGCACCCCCGGCTCGATCAGCGTTATCCGGCCGATGCGTGACGGCGTCATCGCCGACTACCTGACCACCGAAGCGATGCTGCGCTATTTCATCGGGCTGATCACCGGACGGTTCAACCTGATTCGACCCGAATTGATGGTCACCGTCCCGGCGGGCGTTACCAGCGTTGAGCAACGCGCCGTCCGCGACGCCTCGGAACAGGCTGGCGGCCGCAAACCCGCTCACCTTGTGCCCGAGCCGCTCGCCGCCGCCATCGGCGCCCGCATCCCGATCGGCACTGCCCGCGGCAACATGGTCGTCAACATCGGCGGCGGACGCACCGAAGCCGCTGTCATCTCGCTTTACGGCATCGTGGTCAGCGAATCCGTCCGCATGGCTGGCGACCGCATCGACGAGGCGGTCATGGCCTACGTCCGCCGCCGCCACAACCTGATTATCGGCGAGCGTACCGCCGAAGAGATCAAAATTGCGATCGGCAGTGCCCTCCCAATCGATGAAGGCCTGGGCACCCAGGTGCGAGGCCGAGACCAACTGAGCGGCCTCCCAAAGACCATCAGCCTCACGAGCATCGAAATCGCCCAGGCCATCCAGGATTGCCTCGGGACGATCGTCCAGACAGTGCGCGCGGTCCTCGAAAAAACCCCTCCGGAACTCGCTGCCGACGTGATCGACCGTGGAATCGTGCTCACAGGCGGCGGCGCGCTCCTTCGCCATATGGACGAACTGCTTACCCAGGAAACCGGCGTCCCCTGCTACGTGGCCGATAACCCCCTCGAGTGCGTGGCCATCGGCGCCGGCATAGCGCTGGACCACCTGGATGTCATCAAGCGCAGCCTCCCGACCGAGGAAGAGAACCTCGTTGGCCTCTTCCCGCAGCCCGAGCGCTAGACCTGGCTGGCCGCTGATGCGCCGACCTGCCTTCGGCCGCCCCTTAGCCAGAGCAGTGCCTCCCGCCTGGAAAGCGGCGAGAGGCTGCCGCTGTTCGTTTCCACGAAGTCGACCACCGCATGGGCGTCCGTCTTCGAATACTCGCGTAACGCCCAGCCAATCGCCTTACGGATGAAGAAGTCGCTCTCCCCGCTGAGCGCGAGGCAGTAGCCGAAGAAGCGGGGAGCGTCCGTATGCCCCTTGTAGGTTAGTTGATGGAGGATGGCTGACCGCCGGAGCCAAAGGTTGGTGGACTCGCACCAAACGTCCATTTCGGCGACGAGTTCCGGGAACGCAGCTATTAGCGGCCCAACCACACGCGAAGCGAGCGCGTCCACCGTGTCCCACCACGATTTCGTTGTGAGACGTTCCTGGCCTTCGGACAGGAAGCTGGCGTCGAAGACGCGCACGTTGCGAATCAGCAGCGCGACGGCGGCGTACTGGTACTCGCGCTCGTCCAGCGCCCACAGGTCTCGCGAAACGACCGTCAGCTCGTCCTGGCTTGGCCTAGCAAGCCCCATCAACGACTCCCGAATCAATTCCTTCTGTTTCGGTGCGGTGATGCCAGCGAAAGCGAACTGGTTGTGCATGTAGGCCGCCATGGATGCTGCTCGCACGGGATCCCTGTGTGCGTCGACTAGTTGGCTGAGCCGGGGGACGAATTGTTCGAAGGGCACGGGCACTACAGCTACAGCCCCGCCGGATCTCGCTGCTTGATGTAGAAGGTCATGCTCTGCATCGCCAACACTGGGTCGATGTGACGGATGACAACGTCGCGGGGGACGTGCGTCATCACCGGCGCGTAGTTCAGGATGGCGCGAATGCCCGCCTTCACGAGCCGATCGACGACCCGCTGCGCCTCGGCGGCCGGGACTGCCACGATGCCAATGTCCACGCGGTTGCGTGCGAGGAACGGGTCGAGTTCATCGGCGTGGCGGACGTGGATCCCCCCGACCAGCGTCCCAACCACAGCCTGGTTTGAATCGAATGCGCCAAGAATTTCGAAGCCCTGTGGGCCGAATCCTCCGTACTCCGCGATCGCCTGGCCCAGCCGGCCAACGCCCACCAGGCAGACGTGCCACTGCCGATCGATGCCGAGGATTTCGCGGAGCTTGATGAGCAGGCCCGGCACGTTGTAGCCGCGGCCCTGCTTGCCGAATCGCCCGAAGTAACTCAAGTCCTTGCGAATCTGCGCCGGGGTGACGTCCAGCAACTCTCCGAGCGCCTGGGAACTTACTACGGACTCGCCTTTTGAGGCCAGTTCGCTCAGCGCGCGCGCGTAAACAGGGAGGCGGTTGATAACAACTTCGGGGATCTCCAGCGTCATGAAGCGATGAACCGGTTGTGAAATCCGTAACTACCGGGAATATACGTCCGGCCCCAAACCCGGTCAATCGAATCTATCGATAGATATTCGCGGCGCGAACTACCTTACCGAACGACCGCGACTAACCTTCTGAGAGCCTCGGCGACCGCTTCGTCGTCCCCTGGCCGGACGGTGCGGGGGTCCAGCAGCAGCCGTCCATCTGCGATTCGGGCCACCACGGCCGGGGTCCCGCGACGCAGCGATGCCGCCGCTTCGTCCACGCTCGCGGCCAGGGAAAGCGCCGCGCACCAGGTGGGGACTCCTTCTCCGGGCAGCGACCCGCCGCCCACCATAGACGTTGAACTCACGATTGAACCTCTCTCCCCGGCCACTGTTGCCCAGCGTCGAGCGCGTCGCTCGATGTCCGCGAGCTCGCAGCTGAGCATCCGCCAGATCGGGATCTCGGCGGTTTCGACGCCGCTCCCATATGCCTGGAGTGTTGCGCCCAATGCCGCGATCGTCAGCTTGTCCACTCGCAGCGCTCGAGCGAGGGGGTGCTGGCGCAAGCGCTCAATGAGCTCAGCGCGGCCCACAATGATGCCGCACTGTGGCCCGCCGAGGAGCTTGTCGCCACTGAACATCGTCAGGTCGGAGCCACTGGAAATGCTCTCCTGCACGGTCGGTTCGTGGGCGATCCCAAAGCGTGCGGTGTCCAGCAAACAGCCGCTGCCGATGTCGTCGAACAACAGCCCGCCGTTTGTGTGGGCGACATCCGCCAGGTCGCTCAGGCTCGCCTCCGCGGTGAAACCCACGACCTTGAAGTTGGACGAATGGACGCGCAGGATCGCGGCAGAATCCGCGTTCCACGCTTCCGCGTAGTCGCGAGCGTAGGTGCGGTTTGTGGTGCCGACTTCATGCAGGACGGCCCCGCTTTGGCGCAGGACATCCGGGATGCGAAACCCTCCGCCAATCTCCACCGCCTGGCCGCGAGAGACGATCACCTCCCGGCCGCTTGCGAACACCTGGAGCACCATCAAGATGGCGGCCGCGTTGTTGTTCACCACCATCCCGTCCTCCGCGCCGGTGGTCCGCCGCAGTAGCTCGCGAATGTGCGTGTGGCGGCTCCCGCGGGTCCCCGATTCGAGGTCGTACTCCAGATTGCTGTATCCGAGCGCGATTTCGTTCATTGCAGCGATCGCGCGGTCGCTGAGCGGCGCCCGGCCGAGGTTGGTTTGCAGGATGACGCCTGTCGCGTTGATTACCGTCCGGAGCAGCGGCCGTCTGTCCTGGGCCATCCGATCGCGGGCCTCGTCCACCAGTTCTTCAAGCGAAGGCAGCGCGTTGTCTTCCGCCATTGCGGCCCGGGCGTCGGCGAGGACCGAGCGCACCGCCTCAGTCGCGCTGGGCAGACTGCTGTCGCCGTTAGCCGAGCGCGTTCGCAGTTCGCTCAAAACTCGCTCCACGGACGGCAGGTTGCGTCGGGGGTCGTCCATCGCGCCAGTGTAGCGTTTTGCTGGGGATCGCCGTGGCCGGCGCTCATGGGCACGATTCGCGGGGGCGATCGACCTGCCCCTGACTTTGGTTTGACCCCGCTGAGATTACCGTTGACCATGAAGCGACCCCCATCTGGAGTCCTGCTTTGAATCTGCGTATACCTGGACCAACGCCCTGCCCGGACGAGGTCCTTCGGGCCGGTGCTGGTCAGATGATGAACCACCGCGGCCCCGAGTTCGCTCAGATCATCCGTCGTGTTACCGATGGCCTGAACTGGGCCTTTGGAAGCTCAACCGACGTGCTTTCGTTCACGACCTCGGGTACTGGCGGCCTCGAAGTAGCGATCGTCAACACGCTTAGCCCGGGCGACAAGGTGCTGTCGGTCTCCATCGGCTCGTTCGGCGACCGCCTGAAGAGCATCGCCAAAACGTACGGCGCGGAAGTCGTTTCGTACGCTCTTGAGTGGGGAGAAGCGGCCGATCCAGGCGTCATCGGCACCATGCTCGATGACGACCCGTCAATCAAAGCTGTCCTTGTGACGCACAACGAGACGTACACCGGCACCACCAATCCGCTTGAAGCGATCGCCAAAGTGGTGCGGATGCACGACAAGCTGATAATCGTGGATGCCGTTAGCAGTATGAGCTCAATCCCCTGCCCCGTGGAACGCTGGGACCTGGACGTTGTCGTCAGTGGGTCACAGAAGGGCTGGATGGTGCCGCCAGGCTTGGCATTCGTCTATATGAGCGAGCGAGCCTGGGCCGCCAACTCCGTCGCCAAGATGCCGCGCTTCTACTTCGACGCCGCAAAGACCCGCGACTCGCTGGCCAAGCTGCAAAATCCGTGGACGCCCGCCCTCTCTGTCTACTATGGCATGGACAAAGCGTTCGAACTGATGCGCGCTGAGGGGCTCGAAGGCATCTTCACCCGTCACGAAGCGATCGCCAACTACACCCGCGACCGCGCGAAATCCCTTGGCCTGAAGCTGGTGCCCGTCAACGAACAGTTCGCCTCGAACACCGTCACCGCCGTCTGGTGGCCCGACGGCGTGGACGGCAAAGCGATCAGCAAGCGCGCCCGCGAGGAGTTCGGGATCGTCATCGGCGGCGGCCAGGGCAAACTCGAAGGCAAGATCTTCCGCATCGGCCACCTCGGCTTCGTCTCGCAGACAGACGTCGCCGAAGCCATGGACGTGGTCGAAAAACTGCTCGAAGAGTCAAAGCTCCCGGTCTAGCCCCGCCCCCCGTGGGGTGTGACAATGCCCGGCCAAGACGGCCGGGCATTGTCTGTTGAGCGGCTGCCAGCGGGCCGGAGAAGAGGGTGCGGAAGTGTTGGCGCTAATTGCCCAAGGCCGCTCCAACGCGGCCGTTGCACGGCAACTGGTGTTGACCGAGAAGACGGTAGAGAGTCACATTGCCAGCATCTCCAGCAAGCTCGAACTGCGGGCGGAGCCGGACGACCATCGCCGGATGCTCGCCGTCCGCGCCTGGCTCGGACCGTAAGTTCGAGGCGAACGCCGAAACGCCGCCACCGTCATGCGAATTGCATGAAACCCGTTCGTAATGCAGAATGCATGGAATGGAATCTGCCGAGTTCAGCACGGTCCGTACAGATCTCGGCCTCTCGCAGGCGGGTATCGCCAGCGCCCTCGGAGTTGATCAGGGGACCATCAGCCGCTGGGAATCCGGCAAGGCCCGCATCCCTGCCGCTATCGCTCTCGCACTCGTCACCCTCAAGGAGAAGACCCAACTGATGACCGATACCGCACGTCCGCGAATCTTGATCGCCGACCCAATCGCTAACGAGGGCATCGAGATGCTCCGCGCCGCTGGAGACGTTGATGTCAAAATCGGCCTGCCGCCCGACACCCTTATCTCCATCATCGGCTCCTACGACGCCCTCGTCGTGCGAAGCGAAACCAAGGTCACGCGCCCGGTAATCGAATCGGCCACGAAGCTGGTGGTCATCGGCCGGGCCGGCGTAGGCGTCGATAACATCGACATCCCCGCTGCGACAGAGCGCGGCGTGATCGTCGTCAACGCGCCGCAGGGCAACACGATCGCCGCCGCCGAGCACTCCATGGCGCTGCTCATGGCGCTCGCCCGGCACCTTCCCCAGGCAGACGCTTCCATGCGCGCTGGCAAATGGGACCGCAAGACGTACGTTGGCACCGAAATCCGCGGCAAGACGCTTGGTATCGTTGGGCTCGGGAAGATCGGTTCCGAAGTGGCTCGCCGCGCCGTTGCCATGGAGATGCGCGTGCTCGCGGCCGACCCCTTCGTCCCAGTGGAGCGTGCGAAGGCGATGGGCGTGGAGTCCGTGGATTTCGAACAACTCATCATGCTCTCGGATTTCATCACCGTGCACCCTCCGCTCACAGCCAGCACGAACGGGATGATCGGCGCCGAAGAGATCGCCAAGATGAAGGACGGCGTGCGCCTTATCAACGTCGCTCGCGGCGGAATCATCGACGAGGCGGCGCTAGCCGAAGGCGTGAAGAGCGGCAAGATCGCTGGCGCAGCGATCGACGTCTTCACGGCTGAGCCTCCCGGCGATAATCCGCTTCTTGGCGACCCGCGAATCATCATCACCCCTCACCTCGGCGCCTCCACCGCCGAGGCCCAGGAGCGCGTCGCCCTTGACGTGGCGGAGCAGATCGTTGAGATCTTCGCCGGCAAGCCAGCGCGCTACGCAGTCAACGCCCCCATGCTCGCCCCCGAGACGTTGAAGGTGGTTGGTCCATACATGGCCGTCGCCGAGACCATCGGCAGCATCGCCACCCAACTGGTCACCGGCAAGCTGTCGTCCATCGAAATCGACTACTTCGGCGAAATCGCCGACTTCGATGTAACCCCGTTGAAGGCGTCCGTGATCCGTGGCCTGATGAAGCCGATCAGCGAAGAGAACGTGAACATCGTGAACGCCAGCCTCGTTGCGCAGGGGCGGGGGTGGCACATCGATGAGCGGCTGCGGTCGTCGCACGAAGTCTTCCTGAACCTTATCCAGGTCAGGGTGCAGACCAGCGAGTCCGAAGTGACCGTGGCGGGAACCGTCGAGCACGGTCAGCCCCACGTAGTCATCCTCAATGGCCTCGAGGTCGATCTCACCTCGGACCCCGGCACGTTCCTCCTTGCCTGCGACAACGAGGACCGCCCTGGCATGATCGGCAAGATCGGCACCTTGCTCGGCGGGTTCGACATCAACATTCGCTCGATGCAAGTGGGCCGCCGCGGCCGCCGCGGGCGGGCGCTCATGCTCGTCGGCGTGGACGAAGCTCCCGCTGATTCGCAGATCGCGGAGATTGAAGCGATCGATGGGATCTACAACGTCCGCGTGGTGGCTTTCTAACACTGCCGGCGCTGAATCTTGTGATCTATGCTGTCCGAAACTCAGTCAGCGGGGTGAGCCATGTTTATCGCCATGAATCAGTTCCAGGTGGATCCGCTCCGGGGCGCGGAGTTCGAAGAGGTCTGGCGCAGCCGCGAAAGCTACCTCGACGAGAATCCTGGCTTCGTCCATTTCGCCCTGCTCAAAGGTGACGAGGCCGGCGACTACATCTCGCACTCCACCTGGGAATCGCGCGAAGCCTTCCTCGCCTGGACACAGTCCGACTCGTTCAAGCGCGCCCACGGCGGCACGATGCCCGAAGGCATCATCCAGGGACACCCCCGCGCGCGCTTCTACGATTCAGTGCTCACGCAGGCGCCAGCCGCAAAGGCCCCCGGCGTGTGAGTACGGCGCCCGAAAATCCCCTAACCCTCGAACACTTCGCCCGCGTCGATGAGTCCGATGACTCCAACTTCTACCTCGATCCGAAGCTCGTCACCCACATAGACGACGCGGCCATCGCGTCCCTCTCGCGATTCTATGGCGAGCTCATCCCCGAGCGCGGCGCGGTGCTCGACCTGATGACCAGCTGGGTTTCCCACCTCCCGGACTCGCTCATCCTCGAAAGGGTGGTGGGCCTGGGCATGAATGCGGAAGAGCTGGCGGAGAACCCGCGCCTCACCGAACGACTCGTGCAGGATCTCAACCGCGACCCTCTGCTGCCGTTTGGTGATGGCGGATTCGACGCAGCCATAGTTACCGTCTCTGTGCAGTATCTGACGCGCCCTCTCGAAGTGTTCGCCGAGGTAGGGCGCGTGCTCAAACCAGGCGCGCCGTTCGCGGTTGCTTACTCCAACCGCCTTTTCCCCACGAAGGCCGTAGCAATTTGGAGGGCGCTCGGCGACCGTGAGCACGCCGACCTCATCGCACTCTACTTCCGCCTCTCCGGACTTTTCTCGCCCGCCCAGGCTCACGACATAAGCGCGGGGCCGGGCAGCGACCCGATGTTCGTGGTGGTCGGGCGCACCCTCCCCGGCTAGCTAGGGGTTGGTTAAGAAAGTGAGCGTTCGTTCGCCGGGCGGCAGGCCCTCTCTCTGTAGGGTCGGGGTTGATATCGGGTAACTCTGGTATCACTGGGAGTGTGCGCAGCAGGAGTTGGTTGACCCTCGGGCCCTCTGACTTCGACTGACCTACATCATCACGTTGGAAGACAAGGGACGCTTCCACCACAACGAGTGCGGATGGAAGCGAGGCAAGCGGCAAAGCGACGACCAGCGGTGCCGGCCGGCCACCACGGTGGCATTGCACCAATCAGCCTTCTCATGGAAGGCAACCCGTGGGAGAGATTGCAGCACCCGCCTTTGACGGACCTCAACGTGCACCGGGGGCAGACGAG
>JBDSJC010000293.1:0-7448 GCA_039917655.1 Tepidiformaceae bacterium | reverse complement strand
TCGGGGAGGTGAAGGCGCGCGGAATGGTGGCGGCCTCGATCACGCGCCGCACCAGCACCGTGCACTGCTTCTACAAGTACCTCGTGCAGGAAGGCGGGACGGAGAAGGACCTGCTCTACGGAGTGGCCCTGCCGAAGCGGCCGAAGCGGCTGCCGAAGGTCCTCGACCCCAGCCTCCTTGACGCGCTGCTCGGCGCTCCATACCCTTCCACACCCCAGGGCCTGCGCGACCGGGCGATGCTTGAAATGCTCTACGGGGGCGGGTTGCGAATCTCCGAACTAACCGGCCTGGACATGGGGCAGATGAACCTGGGAGACGGCTCGGCGATCGTCCACGGCAAGGGGGCGAAGGAACGCGTGGTGCTCTTTGGCGAACCGGCGATGGTGGCCCTCGAAACGTACCTGGCGGCGGGCAGGCCGCTGCTTGCGGTGGCCTCCACGGGCCGCCACCTGGACCCGGCGCTGTTCCTCAACCGCTTTGGCCGCCGTCTAACGGCGCGCAGCGTGCAGACGCTGATCAAACGTCACGCGCTTGCCGCCGGGATTACAGCGGACGTCCACCCCCACCTCCTGCGACATTCGTTTGCCACGCACTTGCTGGACGGGGGCGCGGACTTGCGCATCGTGCAGGACCTGCTGGGCCACAGCTCAGCCAACACGACGCAGATCTACACTCACGTCAGCCAGGCGCGGCAGGCCAAGGTGAGCGCGGCGGCCTGGGAGAAGATCGCCGAGCAGGCGCTGGAGAAGCCACGGAGGCGGCGGAACGCGGGCTAGCGGTCGGCCATCGGCTGATGGCCGTCTGCCGTCTGCCATCAGCCATCAGCCCTGATGGTTCTCCACCGCAGGAACTCGACGGCAGCTATCGTCAAAGAGAGCAGCGCTTGCCTACACTGGGGGATGGCTGAACCGCTGGCTGACGCCCACCGTGTACTACTGCTTGTCCACGGGCCGAACTTGAACCTGCTGGGCGAGCGCAATCCCGCGGTTTACGGCACGACCACGCTGCTCGATATCGAAGCCGATGTGGCGGCTGCGGCGGGGGGGCGCAACGCCAGCGTCCTCGCCTTCCAGAGTAACCACGAAGGGGCGCTGATCGACTTCCTGCACGAGCGGCGCAAGCTGGCCAACGGCGTGGTGATCAACGCCGGAGGGTTGACCCACACCTCTGTGGCGTTGCGCGACGCGATCGAGGCGATCCAGATCCCCGTCGTAGAGGTGCACATCTCGAACACGCACGCGCGCGAAGACTTTCGCCACGTTTCGATGATCGCGCCGGTCTGCCTCGGGCAGGTGACCGGCCTTGGGCGCGGCGGCTACACTGTGGCCACGAACCTGCTGCTCGATCACCTCGGGGCGCCGTCGCCAACGCCCGCCTGAGCGCCCGGAGACTGAGATGTCCGACCGCCTGACCCGCATCCGCGCCGCGATGGCCGAGCATGGCCTCGACGCGCTGATGATCTCGGCTCCCGGCGAAGAGAACCTGGGAGCCGACACCCGCTACTACGTCGCTGGCTTCAGCGGCTCGGCCGGGGTCATTTTGATCACGCAAACTCGAGCGCTTTTCGCGGCTGACTTTCGCTACGTCGAACAGGCCACGGCTGAGTGCGTCCCGCGCGGCTTCGAGGTCTTCAAATCGGTGGGCAAGCGGACGGAGTGGCTGCGGGCGCTGTTCGGCGAGGCGGGCATCGGCGGCAGGAGGCTCGGCCTGACGAAGCTCGACACCACCTACGGCGGCTACCTTGCCGTAGCCGAGGTGATCACCGGAATGGCCGCGGACGAGCGCCCCGAACTGCTGCCCGCACCGACGATTATCGAAACCCTGCGCGCGCAGAAGGACGCGGAGGAACTCAAGCTGCTCCAGCGCGCCATCGACGTCTCGGACCTGGCGTTCGCCGAGCTGCTCGATGCCCTCCACCCGGAGATGACCGAACGGCAGGCGGCCGAGCTTTTCCGCAAGAACGTCCAGCTATCCGGCGGCGACGACATCTCGTTCGACACGATCGTTGCCAGCGGGCCGCACGGCGCAATGCCCCACGCTCGGCCGCGAGATGTGGTCATCGAACAGCACCAGCCGCTGGTGGTGGACATGGGGGCGCGCGTCCAACGCTACTGCAGCGACCTCACGCGCACGGTTGTGCCCGGCCGGCCAGACGCCAGGTTCCAAGAAATCTACGGCATCGTCCATGAAGCGCAGCGGGCGGCGATCGAAGGGATCGAAAGCGGCATGACCGGCCAGCAGGCAGACGCGCTGGCCCGCGACCACATCACGAAAGCCGGCTACGGAGAGCAGTTCGGGCATGGCCTCGGCCACGGCATCGGGCTACAGGTGCATGAAGCGCCGCATATCGGCTCTACCAGCGAAGATGTCCTCTTGGACGGAATGGTGTTTACCATTGAACCCGGCATCTATATCCCCGGCTGGGGCGGAGTCCGGATTGAAGACATCGTTATCCTTGAGAACGGGAAGCCGCGCGTGCTGAGCCACGCTCCCAAGCTGACCCCCGCAGGAGTTTGAAACAATGATTTCTACCGCTGAACTGAAGAAGGGCTCGACCATTGAGATGGACGGCAAGCTTTTCGCCATCATGGACTACAGCCACATCAAGACGGGGCGCGGCTCCGCCCAGGTGAAGATCAAACTGCGGGATGTGCGCAGCGGCTCGATCATCGAGCACACCGTCCAGTCCGGCACCAAGTTCACCCGCGCACGGGTTGAGCGCCGCGAGATGCAGTATCTCTACAGCGACGACCAGTTCTACTACTTCATGAACACCGAGAACTTCGAACAGATCCCGGTCGAGGCCCAGAAGGTTGGGGACGCGAACAAGTACCTCAGAGAGAACGCCATCTGCGAAGTCGTGCTCTTCGGCGATGAGGTGATCGCGATCGAAATGCCGATTTCGGTGGAACTCACGGTCGTGCGGACGGACCCCGGCTTCAAAGGCGACACGGCCACCGGCGGCTCGAAGCCCGCGACCATGGAGACCGGCCTGGTGGTAAACGTCCCGCTGTTCGTGGAAGAGGGGGCGAAGCTGCGCATCAACACGGACCTCGGCTCGTACATCGAGCGGGTTACGTAGAGAACGGGGAGCCAAACCCAAGGGCGCACGGAAGGGACGCTTTGCGCCCCTTCCGTGTTGGCCGGCGATGCTATTGCAGGTGTTTAGTGAGCGATTCGGTTTTGAGGAGACACTCCCACGAATCCCCCTTCTTCGCCCAGATCGTCGAGTTGAAGGACTCTGCCTTGTGTGATTTGCCTTCGAGCTGGTAGACGCTTTGCACCTTGTAGGCGATGGCGGCAATGCCCGGACCGATTTCTCGTACGGTCTCGCCACCCTCCTCAAACTTGTAGGAATTCAGCTTGAAGTCGCCCTGAGTCATCATCTCGACGAAGGCGTTGCGGTTGAAGTTCATGACACCGTCGCCCATGACGTAGGTGAACGAGTCGGCGGTGAGCTTGCCAAGTCCGGCGGCATCGTTAGCCTTGATGGCGTTCCAGTATTGCTCCTCGACTTTCATGAGTTCGGTCTTGAGCCTGGTCGCTGTTGCCGTCATAGCTGCCTCCTGCCCGCAAAAGGGCTAACTCAGACTACGGCCGGACGCGTTGCAGGGGCGACCACGGTCGCGGGGCGAGGGTTTCAGAGAAATAACAACCGCAATCAGAACGCCACCATCCGGTACGCTTGTGCGACAAATGATTAGCACTCCTTCCGCGATCACCCCCTCGGCTATCCTCACGATCCTGCGCGATGTGATTGAGGGCAGCGAGATCTTCTCCGACCTGTGGATCCAGGCGGAGGTTTCGAACTACAGCCGCTCGACGCCGGGACACCGCTACTTTTCGCTGAAGGACTCGGGCGGAGTGCTGCGCTCGGTGCTCTTCGCGAGCAAGATGCATGGGTTCGAGATGAAGGACGGCGACCGCGTCCTTGCTCACGGCTACATCTCCATCTACCCCCAGCGGGGGGAGCTGCAGTTCGTCGCGGACTTCGTGCGGCCGGAGGGGGTGGGCCTGCTAGCGGCGAAGTACGAAGAGCTGAAGGCGCGGCTGGACGAAGAGGGGCTGTTCGACCCCGCGCGCAAGCGGCCGTTGCCGCGCTTCCCCCGGATAATTGGGGTGGTCACCTCGCCGACGGGCGCCGCGCTACAGGACATCAAAAACGTGCTTTCCCGACGCTGGCCTCTGGCCACTCTTGTCCTCGCCCCGGCGATGGTGCAGGGAGAGCAGGCGCCCGCCCAGATCCTCGCTGCCCTGCGCCGCCTCGGCCGCGAGCCAGGATTGGACCTTGCGATCGTGGCGCGCGGTGGCGGCAGCATCGAAGATCTCTGGGCGTTCAACGACGAGGGCGTGGCGCGGGCGATCTTCGGGTTCCCGGTACCCGTTGTGTCCGGTGTGGGCCACGAAACCGACGAAACGATCGCTGACCTGGTCGCTGACCTGCGGGCGCCCACACCGAGTGCAGCGGCCGAGCGCAGCAGCCCGGACGTGGCCCAACTCGCGCGGGCGCTGTTCGTGCTCGAGCGGGGCATGAGTTCATGTGCACGTGAAGCAATCGGCTCGCGCGCACTAGATGTGGACGCCTCCCTGCGCCGCCTGCAAGGCAGCACCCCGGACCTCGGCAGCCTGACGCGAGACGTGACCGTGCTTCTGCGCGAACTGCACGCAGGCCTGGAACGCCGCTGCACCACCGACCGAGCGCGCTTCGAAGGGGTATCGGCCCGTCTGACGGCGCTCGACCCGATGGCGACGCTCGTCCGCGGGTTCGCTATCGTGCAGCAAGCGGGCGGGAAGAAGCGGGTCGTCAATGGCGTACGCAAGGTAAAATCCGGCGAGCGGCTACAAGTTTCGGTGGCCGATGGCGCGTTCTGGGCGGAGGTGAGTTAGGTGGCAGAAAAATCGTTCGAACAGTTGTACGCAGCGCTGGAAGAGAAGGCGCGAAAGCTCGAACAGGGCAACCTTCCTCTGGAGGCATCGCTCAAGCTCTACGAAGAGGGTGCGGCTATTGCAGACGACCTGCGCAAGATCCTCGAAGGCGCCGAACTGAAGGTGAAGACGCTCCATGTGCGGCTGGAGGACGACCGGGCGCAGATCCGCGAGGTGGAAGCGGACTACGACGGAGAGCCCGATGGCGAGTCCTCCGAGTATGAGGAGTGAGCCTGCGCATCGCCTGGTTTACCACCGGGCGCGGGCCGGGCTCGTTCGGGGCGCTGGAATACACCCTTAACGCGATCGACCACGGTCTGCCGGTGGAAGTCGCGGCCGTTTTCGTCAACCGCGGGCCGGGCGAGGCCGAGCCGACCGACGTCCTGCTGGCGATGGTCAACGCGCGCGGCATTCCCGTGGAGACACTCTCCTCGGTGGCGTTCCGGAAAGCCCGCGGGGGCAAGATCTCGAAGCCCGGTGAACCGCTCGCGCCGTGGAGGCTCGAGTACGACGAGGCGGTCGCGGAGCTGCTGGAGCCGCACGGTTTCGATCTCGGCGTTATGTTCGGCTACATGCTCATCGCGACCGAAGCACTGCATAGGCGGTTTACCTTTATCAATGATCACCCGGCGCTGCCCGATGGCCCGATCGGCACCTACCAGGAGGTCATCGCCGAGCTGATTCGGACGCGCGCGCACGACTCCGGCTGCCTGATGAACGTCGTCACGGGCGATGTGGACCGGGGCCCGGCGGTCAGCTACTGCCGCTACGCAATTCACGATTCGGCTAACGCTAAGCTGTGGCGGGATTCAGCATCGTTGCCGGCCGACCTGAAGCTGCTGCAGGAGACCGCACTCTACGCCGACATCCGCGCGCGGGGAGTCCGTCGCGAGCGGCCATTCCTTGTGGAAACCCTTCGCGCCGTCGCCGAGGGGACGCTGGCCGTCCCACCGGCAATGCCCTTCGACCTTACGAAGATGGTCGAAGGGGCCAACCCCGGCGCTCAGACCTAAGCGGCGACTG
This sequence comes from Tepidiformaceae bacterium, assembly GCA_039917655.1. GTDB lineage: Bacteria > Chloroflexota > Dehalococcoidia > Tepidiformales > Tepidiformaceae > PNKC01. Next base: position 1,499 of record JBDSJC010000293.1, on the reverse strand, counting down.
GATAGGCCACCCTTCACTCGTGCGAGCGAGAATCCAAAATCTCCACCTGCTATACTCCACGTTCATGAACGAAGAACCCCGTTCCTGCCCGGATTGCAGCGCCTCTTACTTCGTGACCGACAACTACTGCCGGCAGTGCGGTATGTACGTCGCCGCCCTGCGGGAGATGCCATTGGTGAAGACTGAAGCGGCCGTCCCGGCGAGGACGGAGCGCGAACGTGCAGCCCTTCCGGCGCCCGTGCGCAAGGCCGCCACGGCGCTCGCGATCGGCACCGCCCTGCAGATCGGTGTGGGCCTCGCGGGGCGCTACGTTGCCAGCCAGGCTGCTCGCCAGGCGACGCGGGCCGCGGTCAACGGCGCAGCCGCATCGCGCCGCAAGCCAGCTCGAAACGAAGCGCCCTCCCGTGCCGTGACCACAGATCCGAACCAGGACGCGGTGGCAATCAGCGAAACGGTGATGATCCGGCGCGTCTGGATTCGGCGCAGCTAGAGCGAACAGCCCGACCTCCCTGGAATCTGGCGTTGCCATCGCATTCGTGGGAGCTTGCGCGATGGGGCGGGGTAAGCTGCCAGCATGAAAGCACTTGCCTCTGCCAGCGTGGTTTCGGCCGCTATTGCCGTCTTCTGGGTGGTTCAAGGCTCGCTTGTTGGGATCGCATTGTTCGTTCCTCTGGCGGTGTACTGGGGTGGCGGTTCGTGCGCGCGCTTTGGGTGCGGCACTGGGCTTCGCCGCTACCCGAGCCTCCAGCGTCGTCTCCGGACGCAGAGTAACGCGAGACCAGCGCCCAGAGCTAGAACGGCGACACCAGCGGTTCGGAGCCGGGCGGATTGGTTGCCTGCGGGGACGGGCGCCGGACCCGATCCCGCCACTGGAGGACCTACATTCGCGGCCAGCTTCGCGACGATGATGTCGTACCAATCACCTCCGGGCTGAGCGGACAGAAATACGGTCGTGATCCGGTTCATCCGGTAGTTGCCGAGCTCATCATGGTACACGGCAGCGATCACCCACAAGCCCGTTGGGTCTTCATCGAACGAGCCGCAGGCCCCTCCGGATCCGGCCCAGCCGGTCGGCTCGCGGTCTTGTCTGGCCGAGTAGAGGCTCGCCTGGTCAACCAACCTCAACGTAGCCGGAACCGCTCCCTTGAACACACGCGCAACCCGCATGTCCAATGTGATCGGCAGGTAGGTAGTGGGGCTGTCATAAGCGTCGGACCGCTGCCAACCGATGATACGCCCTTCAACGATCAGGTCGGCGTCGTGCACCGCGCTCTCGCAGTCGGGCCCGCAGCTGCAGGCGTGAGCGGCGGGTGGCGTCCACCCTACGCCGTTTGCCGCGAATAGCGCCGCGAGCAGCATAACCAGGCCGAGCGTCATCGTTCGCACAGTCGATTATATGACGGCGCGAACGGGAAGCGTTCCCCAGAACGCACCCGCGTGGTTGTACGCACAAACGGCCTCCAGTAGACTCGAACTTCCGGAGTACCGTTCGTCGAACG
>JBDSJC010000292.1:0-9757 GCA_039917655.1 Tepidiformaceae bacterium | reverse complement strand
CTGTTGGCGGAGCGCCCGCCAGCGGTCGAGGGGCCCATCGAGTCCCATCTCTTCGGCGCCGCGCACCGCCCGGTCCAGCGCCACCCAGGCCATCACCTTGGAGTGGGTGAACTGTTGGGCCGGCCCGCGAATCTCCCACATCCCTTCGTCGGGCTGGTCCCAGCTCTTCTCCATGTATTCGATCATCCCGCGCTGCAACGCCCAGGCTTCGGTTTCCGCTGGAAGGCCCGAGCGGCCGGCGCTGTACAGGGCGTCCATGATCTCGCCGAAAATGTCTAGCTGGATCTGCGTGTGTGCCGCATTTCCGACCCGCACGGGCGCGCTCTTTTCGTAGCCCGAAAGCCACGGCAAGGTGGATTCAGGCAACAGCCGCTCGCCTCCGATGCCGTAGATCACCTGCATCTGGCTGGCCTGTCCGGCGCAGGACCGCAGCAGCCAGTCTCGCCAGGCACACGCCTCTTCGGTGAACCCGGAGCTAAGCAACGCGTACAGCGTCAGCGTCGCATCTCGCAACCAGCAGAAGCGGTAGTCCCAGTTGCGCACTCCGCCCAGTTGCTCGGGAAGGGAGGTGGTTGGCGCAGCCACGATTCCCCCGGTCGGCCCGTAGGTGAGCGCCTTCAGCACCGTCAGAGACCGATCAACCTGCTTCTTGTAGGGACCCTTATTGGTGGACTTTTCGAGCCACGCCATCCACGCTGCTTCGGTCTCCTTCAGGTCCACCTGCGGGTCCACGTCGTCCAGTGCAGCCATCTGCGATGGCCGCCAGGTGAGCGTGAAGGGCACCTGCTCCCCTGCCTGCACCCGGAACTCGGCCACGGTGCGGAAATCCTTACCCTCCACCGTTACCGTCGTTCGAAGCTCCACGGCGTCGGGACCCGCAATCGCGCTGATGCCGTGCTCGGCGCGCCGCACCCACGGCACAGCCGAACCGTACGAAAACCTCAGTACCAGGTCCATTTCGAAAACGACCGATCCGGCGTCTCCGCGCACGATCCGCACCACATCGACGCGCTGGACGTCTTCATCCAGCGGCATGAAATCGATGAGCGTCGCTGTGCCGCTGTCGGTGACGAATGTCGTCTCGAGGATCAGCGTGCCATCTCGGTAAGCACGTGTTGTCCGTGCTGCGCCGCCTTTCGGTGCGATCCGCCAGCAGCCGTTCTCGTCGTCTCCGAGCAACCCGGCAAAGCAGGCGGGCGAATCGAATCGCGGCAGACAGAGCCAATCGATCGAGCCATCGAGGCCCACCAACGCCGCCGTGTGCGTGTCGCCGATGATCGCGTAGTCCTCAATGCGGAGGGCCACTAGCGCCCGCCCTTAGAAACGCCCAAAGTCCGGCTCCCGCTTCTCCCGGAAAGCGGCAACGCCCTCCTGGAATTCGCCAGCGGCGAGGCACGCACGCTGGTTCGTCCATTCGTATTCGAGCTGCGCCTGGAGCGTGGCTCCAACGGAGTGCTGCAGCGCCTTGCGCGTATAGGTGAGGGCGGTCGGTGGGTTCTTTGCTATGGCCAACGCCGCTCCCATCGCTGCGTCGATCAGTTGGTCGTGCGGCACGACCTTCGAAACCAGTCCGATCTGTAGCGCTTCGTCGGCGTTCACCATCCGCGCGGTGTAAAACATCTCGGCCGCCCGTTCGCTCCCGATCAGCCTTGGCAGGAACCAGGAGAGCCCGCAATCGGGAGCCAGTGCCCGCTTGATAAAGATCGTCGAGAACCGCGCCTGCTCGCTGGCGATGCGGATATCGAAGCTGCTGCAGAGACCAAACCCGCCGCCTACGCAGACCCCGTTGACTGCGGCGATCGTCGGCTTATCGGCGTTGTAGAGATTGAGGATCGTGCGGCCCACTTCCCCGATGTCGTCCAGCTTGGCGGCACGGGGGTTGGGATTCTCGGCGGCGTCCATCCCGCCAGGCGCGAGGTCGGCCCCGGCGCACCAGGCTCGGCCCTCGCCCGTCACCACGAAAGCGCGCACACGGTCATTGCGGCGCCCTTCGACGAACGCCGCGTTCAACTCGGCGAGCAGGGTCCCGCCCATGGCGTTCATCCGCTCGGGCCGGTTGAAGCGGACAAGCATCACCCCGCCCGTGGTCTCGACGATACAGTCAGACAAAGCTCAATCCCCAAGGTGAAGGTCTCAATATTCTGCCCCCCACGGGGCGCCCTGAACAGCGGGGCCGGCCGTCCGAAGAATGTCACGAATTCTTGAAGGCAGAGACGGACGGCGGAATCCCACGCCCCGCGCAGCCGTTGACGGACGCGATAGCATAGGATCCCGTCATTCTCTCGGTTGGCACTGTGGATCCGCTCCATCTCCGGCCACAGGCGCAGGCGATTCTCAGAAGGAGCATTCATCATGGCGAACCCTGTCACCCACTTCGAAATCCTTGGCAAGGATGGAGAACGGTCCCAAAAGTTCTACGCCTCCCTCTTCGGTTGGAACGTCGATGCCAGCAACGAAATGAAGTACGGCATGGTCTCCGCCCAGGATGGCCAGGGCATCGGTGGTGGCGTTGCTGCGGCGATGGACAAGCCAATGGTCACTGTCTACGTCGAGGTCGCCGACCTCGATGCAACGCTGAAAACGGCGGAATCGCTCGGCGGAAAAACAATCATGCCGCCGATGGATGTCCCGGGCGGCCCCAAACTGGCCCAGTTCTCGGACCCCGACGGCAACGTCATCGGCCTGACTCAAGCGGGGAGTATGTAGCCCGCCACCTGCTTCTATCCCCTGCCGCTGCCTACCCCTACCCTTGTAGGTGATGACAGAACAGAAGGCGTACGCCGCCGCTGGCGTGGATATCGCCGCGCGGAGCAAGTTCGCGGCCAGCCTCCCGGGCATCCTCGCCCAGGCGCGCCGCCCAGAGGTGCTGAGCGACGCCGGGCCGTTCAGCGGCCTTTTTCGGATGGGCGACAAGTACCGCGACCCGGTGCTCTCGGCCAGCGCCGACGGCATCGGCACGAAGGTCAAGCTGCTGGCGGCGGCGAATCGCCTGGACCTCTGTGGCCCGGATATCCTCGGCCACAGCGTCAACGACATCATGGCCTGCGGCGCAGAGCCGATCTTCTTCCTCGACTACATCGCTGGAAACGGTCTGACCACCGAGCAGAAGCAGACCATCGTCGAGGGCGTGGCGCGGGCTTGCGCCGCGCAGAACTGCGCCCTCCTCGGCGGCGAGACGGCCGACATGCCGGACGTCTACGCCGTTGGTGATTTCGACCTCGCCGGGTTTATCGTTGGCGTCGTCGAACGCGACAAGATCATCGACGGTTCGAAAGTCGCCGAGGGCGATGTGCTGCTCGGCATTCCGAGTTCGGGGCTGCACACCAACGGCTTCTCGCTGGCGCGCAAAGCGCTGCACATCGCTGACGGCGAAACAGCCGAGGAGACTCGCCGCCGACTCGAAGAGCGCCCCGCACTGCTTGGCGGGCGCACGATGGGCGAGGCTCTGCTCGAAACCCACCGCCCCTACTACCAGATGGTCGCGCCGGTGCTCGACAAGGTCCACGGCATCGCGCACATCACGGGCGGCGGCTACACGGAGAACGTGCCGCGCATCCTTCCGGAAGGAGTGACCGCCGTCTTCGATACGAAAGCGTGGCCGGTGCTGCCGATCTTCACGATCATCGAGCAGCGCGGCGAAATCTCCCGCGAAGAGATGTACGAAGTTTTCAACATGGGCATCGGGCTGGTGCTCATGGTCTCGCCGGACGAAGCGGACGAGGTGATGGCTGCCCTCCCAGAAGCCCTGCGTATCGGCGAAATTCGTCCCGACACTGGCCGCAGGGTCGAACTGCGCGGGCTCTAGAGCCTCCGAATGATGGACACCCGGCGCTACACCATCGGACTCGTACTCCTCGGTGTGACGCTCATTACAGTCGCGCTGGTGGTCCGTCTCGTGGTCTTCGGCGACGAAATGACGACGCTCACGGAACCCGTAAGCCAACAGTTCAGCACCAACGATTCGCCCCAGATCGTGGTCGAAACGTTTGACGGCGCGATCGACGTGAAGGCGGGGGGCGCAGATCAGGTCGCCGTGACCGTCGTCCGCAAGGGCTCTGGCTTAACTGAGAGCGCAGCCTTCGATGCCCTCGGCAAAGTGGAGGTGCGGATGACGCAGGAAGGCGACACTGTGCGGGTGCGGGCCTGGCCGGAGGAAGTCAGCCCGAAGTTCAGCAGTTCCGGTGCTTCCGTTGAAATGACCGTGCCTGCAGGTTCCGCGTTGTTGCTGATGACGAGCAACGGTCGTGTCCGTACCGGGGGCGTCGTCGGCGAAATCATTGTCCACACGTCCAACGGGCCGATTCTCCTCTCAGGTGTGAGTTCGGCGGTTGCTGCCACAACGAGCAACGGAGCGGTCGAAATCACCGCCGTCGCGCCAGTTAGCGTGAGTGTGGAAACGTCCAATGGGAACGTCAGCTTCACCGGTTCGTTGGCGAACGGCGCTGCCAGCCGCTTCGTGACCTCGAATGCCTCCATTAGGCTTGCGTTGGCCGCTGAGGCCGCGTACTCCATCGATGCTCGTACCACGAACGGCTCCATCACCAACGATTTCCCACTTGTGGGCGGCGTCCAGTCAAAGACGCGGTTGCTCGGGGACGCCCCTGGTAACGTGCCGTACGCCGTCCTCCGTGCAGAGACAACCAACGGCAAGATCGAGGTCCGACGGAAGTAGCCGCGGTCTGTCACCTCGGGCATAAGGCCCTCACCCTCGCTCTCCGGTAGACTCGGGCAATAGAGGGTGAGGGAGTGATAGATGGCGAACTACGTGCGGTTTCGGCGAGCTGATGGCAGCACGGGCGCGGGCCTACTCGGTGGCGAGAACATCGCGGTCATCAAGGAGCCGTTCTGGGACTCGACCGAGCAGACCGGCGAAAGCGTCTCTCTTTCGTCCGTTACCCTCCTCCCGCCGACTGAGCCGCGTTCGATTGTGTGCGTCGGCCTGAACTACGCGAGCCACCTGAACGGGCGGCCGGTGCCAGACCCCCCAACGCTGTTCTTCAAGCCGCTCTCCAGTATCGCCGGGCCCGGAGATGACATCGTCATGCCCGAAGGCGCCGGCCGCATCGACCCGGAGGGCGAGATCGTCATCGTCATCGGCAAGAAGGTCAGCGGCGCCAACCGCGAAGAAGCGCTCGACGCCATCTTCGGCTACACCTGCGGGAACGACGTCTCGGCGCGCGAATGGCAGCGGGCCGACGGCCAGTGGTGGCGAGCGAAAGGCAGTGATACGTTCGGAATTTACGGCCCGGACATCGTCACGGGGCTGGAGCATGACAAGATCGAGCTGTGGACGCGTGTAAATGGGGCCGAGGCGCAGCATGCCGTCTCGGCCGAGCTGGTCCGCGACATCCCGGAGATCGTCCGCCTGGTGAGCGCGGTGATGACGCTGCTGCCGGGAGACGTCATCTACACCGGCACGCCCGGCGAGCCGCAGGCCTTGAACAGCGGCGACATCGTTGAAGTGGAGATCAGCGGCAGCCAGGTGCTGCGCAACCGCGTGCGGTAACTCGACCGGCGATCGGCCTTTGCGAAAAGTCAGTACCGGCCTTGTCGCGCCGGACGCGCGGTTGGACAGGTCGGCTAGGCGGGCTACATTCACGCCTACATTTGGATTTTTCGAGGGGGTCGCAATGGCAGATGACGCCGTGAAGGTCGCTCCGCACGCGTACAAAGTGGTCTTCGAAAACGAGCGGACGCGGGTACTAGAGGTGAGCTTGAAGCCGGGCGAGAGCACGGCGATGCACTCGCATCCAGCCTACGTTGTTTACATGTTCGGCGAGGGCAAAGTGCGGTTCACGGCGCCTTCCGGAGAAACGGCCGAGCTCGAGTTGCCGGCTGGCGCGGCGATGTGGCGAGAGGCTGAGGAGCACGCCACCGAAAACATCGGCGCGACCGAGGTGCGCGGGCTTTTCTTCGAGCCCAAGTAAGCCACTCGAGCGCTCCGGCACGGCAACTCGCGGGCAGGCAACAGCGCCGCTCTGCGAAGAGTCGTACCGCCCACGTCAGTAAGCGGCGGGATGCTCAGGCCCCTCCACGGCCGGTCAAGCGCACGCAACAGCGCCGCTCTTTCGAAGAGTCAGTACCGCGCACGTTCGTAAGCGGTGGGATGCTCAAACTCCTGTACGGTCGGTCAAGCGCGCGCACCGCCGCCAATCAGGCCACGAAAGACCGAACCAGAAAGGGCGGCCCTGCGAACAATTCGCGAGGCCGCCTCAACTACGGGTGCGCGGGTTTGGGCTTAGTCCCAGCGCGTGGGCAGTGGGATCTTCTCCACGTTCGGAGCGCCCACTTCGTGCAGGATGCGGTCCCACTCGTCCAGCTCCCATTCGCTGACGAAAGTGTAGGACGAGCCTTTCTTGCCTGCGCGTGCCGTACGCCCGATGCGGTGGATGTACTCTTCAGCGTTCTGAGGCACGTCGTAGTTGATCACGTGTTCGATGTCCGGGATGTCCAAACCGCGGGCTGCAACATTGGTGGCGACCAGAAAGTCGAGCGCGCCCGAACGGAAGTCGGCCATCACGCGGTCGCGCTGTCCCTGGCGAAGGTCGCCGTGGATGGCGCGGGCGGGGACGCCGTTGGCCTGCAACGCCTCGGTCAGACGGTCAACGCCGATCTTGGTGCGCCGGAAGATGAGCGAGCGGCCAAGCTGCTGCTGTTCGTAGAGGTAGCGCAGCGCCAGGATCTTCTCGCGCTCGGGCACTTCGCAGAAGAACTGCTCGACACCCTCGGCGGCTTTCTGCACTGGGTCGACAGCGATTCGCTCCGCCTTGCGCATGTAGCGATAGACGATGCGGCTGATGCTTTCGGGCATGGTCGCGCTGAAGAGCGCCGTCTGGCGTTCCTTCGGCACCGAGCGGAGGATGTATTCGATGTCGCGAGCGAAGCCGATGTCGAGCATCTGGTCCGCCTCATCGAGTACGGCAAAGCGCACGTTGCGGAAGCTGACGGTGCCGCGCTTGATATGGTCGATGACGCGCCCAGGGGTGCCGACGATGACGTGGACGCCGCGCTCCAGCGCCGCCAGGTCAGTCTGGACCCGGCTGCCGCCGATGAGCCCCAGAGTGCGGAAACCGTAGAACGTGCCCAGGTGTTCGATGACGTCCTTTACCTGGTTGGCGAGTTCGCGCGTGGGGACGAGCACTACGGCCTGCACTTCGTTCAGTTCGGGGTCGATGGCGCGCGCGAGCGGGAGGCCAAAGACGATCGTCTTGCCGGTGCCGGTTTGGGCGAGGCCAACCACATCGGCGCCCTCGAGCATCAGCGGCAGGGCCGCAAGCTGGATCGGCGTCGGCACGGTGTAGCCGAGGGCGGCGATCGCCTGGAGGCCCGTTTCGTCCACGCCAAGGGCGCGGAACGCCTCGGATAGTGGGGCAATCGCTTCGGGGAGACGGTTCGGCGCGACGGTTGTGCCTTCGGCGGATGCGCCCGCCCCCCGGCCACGTGAGCGGCTTCGACGCCGCCGCGCGGGTGTGCCCGCTTCGTGCGGGACGGGGCTGTGATGGTGGTCGGCTTCGCGCGGGCTGCGATGAGCAGCGGGAACGTCCTCGGCGGCGGGTGCCGCGGGCGCCATGGTGGCGGTCGGAGATGCCGTGAGCACCGCCGCTTCTTTGTTCTTACGTCTTAGGAAAAACAGTCTTCGATTCCTTTCGAACCAGGACTCTGGGAGCATCGGCGCTCAAACGTTGGAGCGCGCGAGATGCGTGGGATACGAGAAGAAGGCAACCAACAGACGCTTGCAACAGGCCGCGTGTACGGCACGGAACCGGGTGTAGTCCCCGAACAACTCAAGCACAGCGTAGCACAGCGCGCCGTTTGGTGTTCGAACACATTTCGCGGTGTGCTAATGGCCACCAACACTGGACCAGCCGCCTGACCGGCTCTGGCGTCAGGCGGCTGGTCCCTCAGGCTGGGGCTCGTCCGGCCCTTCGCTTCCCCACGCCGGGGCGGCGGCGCCCCGCAGGGCGGCGATCAGGTCCGCGGCGTCTTGCGATGAAATCCGCCCCTGCTCCAGCATCTGCAGCACACGCAGCTCCTCAGCTTCGTGCCGCCGCACGGGCGGCGCGGAACGCGAGCCGCGCTGCGGTTTCGGCTGGGCCGGTGGCCGCGCCGGCGATTGCGACGAATCGCGGGCCCGCACGCTCACCTCGCCGATGCCCGTGGTCAGCTTCAGGCGGATCGCGCTGTCCTCCGCGCCCACCGGGTAGTCATTGCGGGTCTTGCCGATGCCGCTTGAGGCCTTGACCAGCACCTCCAGGCCTGCCGGGAGGCGCACTTCGGCCTTGCCCATGCCCACGTCCACACGGTAATCGCCGGGTACAGCCTCAGCGATGTCCAGCATCACGTCACCCGTCCCGGTGTCACAGCTTGCAAGCCCGGAGTGGTCGTGGAAGGAGACCTTGCCTGCGCCCATGTTGGCATCCATCTCGCCGCTGGTGGAGTAGGTGGCGATGGTACCCGCGCCCACTTCGAGCTTGATTCGCCTTGCCTCCAATTCGCGCAGTTCGAGCTCACCGTATTTGAGATCCAGCGCCAGGCTCTCAAGGCCGGGCGCCAGGCGTACGAGCGTGGTTGTGCCCTGCTTGCGGCGAAAGAGCCAGGCTCGCTGAAGTTGCACCTCGACGAAGAGTTTGTCGCCGTCCCGGCGTACTTCGAGCCGCGGAGGAGATTTTCCTCCCCCGGTCGCGACACCCGGCGTCTCGCCTTCGCGGCAGTTACGGACGGTCAGCTTCCCGGCCGTCTGTTCAATCGAAACCGACCTTACGCCTTCGAGCGTGAAGCTCTGTTCGGAGCGCGTGCCGGCGGGGTCATCGCCAAATCCGGTGAGATCCGGCAGTTCGAACACATCCGGCCCCAGCGGACCGATTGGGCCGACAGGGCCCAGCGGGCCTCGTGGGCCATGCGGGCCGCCGTGTCCCCGGCTTTCGTGCCGGGCACTACGCTCCAGGTCTCGCGCCTCGCGGCGCAGGCGGTCGGCTTCATCGCGCGCCCGGCGAGCCTCGTCGCGCGCCCGTTGCACTGTCGCACGTGCACGCTGTGCATCGTCGCGCGCGCGTTGGCCCTCCCCGGGTGAGCCGGCCATTACGCGCCTCCGAGGCTGCGCAACTGTCCGGCGGCCTCCGAGGCAGTCAAGCGGCCGGCAGAGAGGTCGTCCAGCACGCGTTGGCGGCGCTCGGCCTCACGCGGGTCTTCGCCCGCTTCGAAACCGAGTGAAACGAGCACGTCGTTCAGTTTCGAAACAACCGTTGGGTACGATATCCCGAGGTCTTCCTCGACGTCTTTGATCTTCCCGCGATTGCGCAGGAAAACCTCGACGAATGCGAGTTGTTCGCGGCTCAAGCGTGCGAGCGGGCCCGCATCGAAGCGGCCATCGACCCCCACCCCGCAGGCCGGGCATTCGAGCCGGCGCACTTCCATTGGGCCGTCACAACTGGGACATGCCCCCACAAATCGGGCCATCGAAAGCAACTCCTTAACGGGCGGAAACATGACGCGGCTGCACCGGCTGATCCGCGTTTCCGCGGGACCATGTTTCGATGCGGGCGGATGCGCGGCGCAGCGCCGAGGCCACAGCGCCGATGATAGCGACGACCGGCGACCCCGTCCCCTCGCGGTAGTAGCGAGCCGATTCCAGGCGAGCGGCGACGAACGCCTTGTGGTGTTCGTCGACGAAGAGCGAGTAGAGATCCATGGGTTTCCTCCAGTAAGTCAGGCGAAGATGGGTCGCCTCTTGCCAGAAGTATCCACCGGTAAGCCAAGT
>JBDSJC010000291.1:0-9439 GCA_039917655.1 Tepidiformaceae bacterium | reverse complement strand
GCCTGGGCCGGCTGGGATGAGTTGGGCGAGAAAGTCGGTGGCGCCCGCTTCTTCGAGGCGACCGAGGGCTGCGTCCAGTGCCGCCTTGTTGCCGACGAGGGCGATGTCCGCTGGTCCTGCGACGCCTTCGCGTTCGAACATCGCGCGGTACGAAGGCAGAGTGTTGTACCAGGCGGACCCCTGGGCGATCTGCGCCCGAGCTGCGTCCGCGTTGTCCGTGAGGACGATCGGGAGTCCGACGGCTATGCGCGGGGTTGGCCTCCCAGCCTTGGCGGCGGCAGCGGCGATTACTGGCACGATGTGGGATGCGAGCGTTTTCGGGCCGACCCACGAGGTGATCGTGCCATCGGCCAACGTGCCTGCAAGTTTCAGCATCGCTGGCCCCATGGCCGCAACGAGCAGTTGGACCGGCGGCGCGGCGATGGTCACGGGGGTGTTGACGCGGTACGTCTCGCCCTGGAAGTTCGCTGGCTCGCCACGGAGGAGGGGCGCGAGCACGGAAAGATACTCGTGCATGTGCTTCGCCGGGTGCTCGTACGGAATTCCGAGGGCGTCTTCCATCATCACTTTGTGCGAAAGCCCGATGCCGAGGGTGAAGCGGCCCTCGGCGGCTGACTGCGCGGTGAGGGCTTGCTGGGCCATGACGACGGGGTGGCGCGGGAAAGTGGGGACGACGGCGGTGCCGATCTCGACCCGCTTCGTTTGGCTGGCGACCACCGCGAGGGCGGTCAGCGCGTCAAAGCCAAAGGCCGTCGGCATCCAGACGCCATGGAAGCCTTCCGCTTCGAGTTCTTGGGCGCGCGAGACGAGGCCGGCGACGGTGGTTTCGCCGCGCGCTCCGAGACCGATAGTGAGCGAGACTTTCATTTTGGAACTCCGTGGATGGTGGGTGAGTGGAATGATTCTACCGCAGCAAGGGCTAATCCAAGCGTTCGAGAGCTTGGCTGCGCGGACAGGCCGTGGTGGGGTAGAATCCGCGGCATACGTTTAGGGACAGGCTAAGCAATCGGGCTGGGATTTCGAAACCAGCACCGGGAGGGTCGTCCCGGAGGGTGTTTCGTGGCAGTGGAACCGTCGACTCTTTCCGTCCGCAATGGACTTTTCAACGTGCCGGTGTACCGCAAGGGGACCGGCACACCGTTGCTCTGGCTGCACGGCGCGGGCGGCCTGAACAAGGGCTGGACGCCCGAACTGGAAGCGCTTTCCCAGCACTACGACGTGATTGCGCCCGTCCATCCCGGTTGGGATGACACGCCGGGCCTGGAACTGATCGATGACATCCACGACATGGTGTTCTACTACCAGGACGTACTGGATGCTCTGGGCCTGGCATCGCTGAACGTGGCCGGGCACTCGGTGGGCGGGATGTTCGCTGCCGAACTGGCGGCGGCGCGCCCAGACATGGTGAAGAAGCTGGTACTGACCTGTCCGGTCGGTCTCTGGATGGACGAGACGCCGGTGGCGGATATGTTCATCGCCCTCCCCCGGGAGTTGCCGGGCCTCCTGTTCGGCGACCTCTCCAACCCGATAATCGGCCAGTTGTTCACGCGCCCGACCGACCCGGATGAGATGGCGGACGCAATGTACCTGCAACTAACGAACTTCTCCGCAACCGGAAAGTTCGTCTGGCCGATCCCGGACAAAGGCCTGAAGAAGCGGATGCACCGCATTCAGTCGCCCACGCTCATTCTCTGGGGAGACCAGGACAAGCTCACCCCGCCCGCCTACGGGCCGCTCTTCGCATCCAAAATTGCAAAATCCCAATTGGTGACGATCAAAGGTGCCGGCCACATGCTGCCGCTCGAGAACACCGAAGCGTGGGCGAAGGAGATCGTGGGCTTCCTGGGGTAGGCCGCCCTGGGGGCTCTCTGCCAATGCGCCTGCCCAGTTACCCGACAGCTCGAGGTCACATGTCGTTTCAGGCTTACATCGATACCATTCAGGCCAAGACGGGCAAATCCCCAGACGACTTCATAGCCCTCGCCGAAACTAAGGGAATACTCCGGCCCGAAGTCAAAGCTGGCGCAATAGTGGGCGTGGCTAAAAGAGGACTTTGACCTTGGGCGCGGCCATGCGATGGCGATCTACTCCTTGCTCAAACCACATATGACCAACCAGGAGCGGTGAGTCCGGCTTCCCTCAACTCGCATTCCCGCTTGGCGACAGTTCGATCACGCGGTCGGCGAAGCGTTCAATGAAGTAACGGTCATGCGTGGTCACCAGGGCGGCGCCGTCGAACGAGTCGAATGCGTTTTCGAAGGCTTCGCGAGACGGCAGGTCGAGGTGGTTGGTGGGCTCGTCCAGCAGGAGCAGCGCGGGACCAGTTGCTACCAGGCGAGCAAGCACTAATCGGCGCCGTTCGCCGTAGCTGAGGCGCCCGAGCGGGGTGCGCAGTTGGTCGTGCCCCATGACGAAGCGGTGGAGGAAGTTGTAGGCGTCCGCTTCTGGCATGGGGACTAAGCGACGAAGCCACTCGACGGGGGTGAGGAGGCCCTCGTTCTCGTTCTCTGCCGGGTCGTCCTGTTGGGCAAGGTACCCCACTTTGAGCGACGGATTAACCGCGATTCTGCCCGCAACAACGGGATGCTCGCCCTGAATGACGCGAAAGAGGGTGGTCTTGCCGCAGCCGTTTGGGCCGGTGATCACGACTCGCTCGCCGCGGTCGATAACGAACGAGAGGTTTTCGAGCAGCGTACGGCCGGGTAACCCGATGGTGGCGTTCTCCACGGTGAGCAGGCGGCTGCCGCCGGAATCGGCGGAGCGAAAGGCGCCGTAGAAGCCTTGCGCCGCTCGTTGCGGCCGGTCCAGGTGTTCGCTGCCCTCGTGCTCACGCTCAAGGCGCGCTTTCAAGGTCACGGCCCGCCTAGCAACCTTCGCGGCCCGCTTCCGGAAGTAAAAATGAATCGTCTTGTTCTCGATGTTCCGCGAACGCGACTCGATCGCCGAGATTGTGCGTGTGAGTTGGCGCTCTTCGCGCTGCTGGAGCTCGTAGCGGCGCCGGAGATCCTCGCCGCGGCGTGACTTTTCGTCTGCGTAGTCGGAGTAATCGCCGACGAACGTTTCGGCCGTGCCGGTGCGCGGGTCGAGTTCGAAGATCGAGGTCGCGCAGGCGTCGAGAAGTGAGCGGTCGTGAGAGACGATGACGGCGACGCCGTCGAAGCGCCGGAGGTACTCCTCCAGCCAGGCGATGCCGTGAAGGTCGAGGTGGTTCGTTGGCTCGTCGAGGAGGAGGACGGACGGCTGGCGGACGAGCGTCTCAATGAGGCCGAGCTTTGTTAGTTCGCCACCGGAGAGCTGGGCTGCTGGCGTTTCAGGAGGGATCTGCCGCAGGCGGAGCGTGGCGCGCAGAGCTTCCAGATCGCCCACCGTGGGTGCGGCAGCGAGCGCGTCGAGCAGGCGATCGTATTCGGCCTCGATTCCAGGCGAAGAGCCCTGCGCAAGACGTTGGGCAAGTTCCTCAAGACGGTCGGCGACCGTCTGCCCCGCAAAGGCGAGTGGGAACGTTTCGGCCACGGGTACTGCTGGGTCGCCGCTGAACCCCTGCGGAAGGTAGGCGAGGCGGGTGCCCCGCTGATACTCGATGCGGCCGGCGGCCGGGGCAAGGGCACCGGCAAGGATCGCGAGCAAGGTCGATTTGCCGCTGCCGTTCGGGCCGACAACACCGATCACGTCGCCGCGGTTGGCGATGAGCGAGACACCGGCAAGGATCGGGCGGCCGCCGAGCTGCTTGTGGATCGCGGTGGCTGAAAACAAGAGATTGCTCCGGACGGCGACTCCCGCGGACGGCGGAATCGAGGCCAGGACCGAAGGCGAAGGTGAACTGGAGCGGGCGGGAGGCCGTGAGATCCACACCAGCGCGGGCAGCCGCCGCCTATGGCGAGCGGTTGACCTGAATTCGCGCGTGGTCCTGAATCAGTTTCTCAACGGAGACCTCTGTGGGGGATCGGGGAAACTCTACCAGAGCTGGCGGCGGGCCGCCATCGTTCGAAAGAGGGGCGTCGCGGTGCGGTGCTAGACGAACGGACGGCTCTGGCTGCTCGGCTAGGAGCCTATCGGGATAGGCCCGGGAGACGGCCGTGGCCGAGGGCAAGGACCCCGCCAGCGCCGTCGTCGCCGACAGGGCGCAGACGAACTTCACCGACCCCGAATCACGGATCATACACACGCCCGACGTCTCTCCTCCGTTCGATCCTGAGCTTGTCGAAGTATGGACGGCACTTCCTTTCGCGCAGCCCTTCGCGCAGCCCCAGGAGCAGCGGTTGGCGCCCGGTTCTGGGCGCTGTGTGAATGCGATCGGCCACCGGCCACCGGCCAACGGCCAACGGCTACGACGCCGTCATGCCGCCATCGATGAGGAATTCGGCGCCCGAACTGTAGCTGCTTTCGTCTGAGGCCAGGAAGAGCGCGAGCTTCGCCACTTCGTGAGCGTCGGCTACGCGCCCGGCGGGGATGCGCCGTAGCCAGCGGTCCGCGTTGCCGCTTTCGAAGGCCGGGATCTGGTGAAGCATGGGCGTTTCGATGATCCCGGGGTGGATCGAATTTACGCGGATTCCGTAGCGTCCGAGTTCGGTCGCCGCGCTTTTGGTCATCCCGCGCACTGCCCACTTGCTCGCGCCGTAGGCGATCGCTCCTGGTGAACCCTGCATCCCGGCGACCGAGGAGATGTTCACGATCGCCCCCGAGCCGCGCTCCATCATCGGCTTCGCCACCGCCCGCATACCGAGGAAGACGCCAACTTGGTTGATCTCGATCACCTGGCGGTAGTCCTCGAGAGTGGTGGTGACCACGCCGCCAAGTTTGAAGATGCCGGCGTTGTTCACGAGGATATCGAGCCGCCCGTGGTCCTTGAGGATCGCCTGGACCACGTCCTCCCAGCGGCTCTCGCTGGTCACATCGTGGTGAAGGTAGACGCCACCGCACGCCGCGGCGGTCTTCTCTCCCTCCTCATCGAGGACATCGGTCAGAAAAACGGTTGCTCCTTCAGCGGCGAAGAGCGCCGCCTCGGCTGCGCCCTGCCCGCGCGCGCCGCCCGTAATCAGTGCTACTCGACCGTCCAACTTGCCCATGCATACCCTCCGAACTTCTGTGCGCCGGAGTATAGCGAAGTCTCGAGTGCTGAGTGCTGAGTGACAGCCACCGTCTTCGGAAGGATGCGGTACGATCCTCGTTCACACCCGGAGGCACCGTGACCGCAGCGATCGACAAGGACGACCTCATTCGCTACGTGGGCAGCGTGCACGCCCGCACCCACGAGGCCCTGGTGCTGCTCAGCGATACCGCGCTCGCCTGGCGTCCGGCAGCGACGGAGTTCAGCGCCGGCGAACTGGTGATGCACATCTTCAACACCCGCCTGATGAACCTGGACGCCATTCAACAGCAGCGCCAGCGTTACCGCGGACACGAAGTCTCGGCTGGGACCACCGCCCACGACCTCCAGAAGCTCAGCCTGCGAAGCGGCAAGAAGGTGATCGCCGGGCTGGTCGATGCCGACTTCGCCATCCCCGTACCAAACACGGCCACCGGCTCCGCACCGGCATGGCAGCGGGTGGTGGCAGGTTTCATCGAACACGAAGTCCACCATCGCAGCCAGCTCTGCAGCTACCTCACGGCGATGGGACTAGACGCTCCGCCGCTCTACGGCCTGCATGCCGAAAACCTGCCGCGGTGAGCTTCCGGCCTCTGCCCTCTGCCCTCGGACCTCTACCTCTAGAACGACTGGAGGATCCGGTGCGCGCCGCTGATCTGTTCTTCGAGTAGTGATTTCGCGTCCATACAGCCCTCGTTCGGTGTGGCGCGAACGGTTAGCACGCCAGCGGCGCAAGGCAAGAGATTTATGCCTTTGATACCCCGGCTGGTGTACGGTTCCTCGAATGACCACAGAGGCGCGAACACAGCGCTATGTCTTCGAACGAGAGCTCGGTCGCGGCGGCTTCGGAAGCGTGGTTCTTGCGACTGATTCGTTGCTGGGGCGGCGCGTGGCGCTCAAATCACTGAGCGGCCAGGATGCCGGGGCGCTGGCGGGCGAAGCCAGGGTCCTGGCGGCACTTCGTCACCCCAACATCGTGCAGGTCTACGACCTGGCCGAAATCGCGGGTGTGCCATACCTCGTCCTGCAGTACGTGACTGGCCGGTCATTGCGCAGCCACCTTGAATCCGGACCCCTGCCGCCAGAGCGGGCCGTGAGCTACGCCGTCTCTATCGCCGCAGCACTGGCATACGTCCACCAGAAGGGCGTTGTTCACAACGATGTGAAGCCGGACAACATCATGATCGGGGATGATGACGAAGCGTTGCTGACCGACTTCGGCGTCGCCAGTTCGCCGCAGTCAGCGACTTTGCTCCCGGGCGAAGCCGGATCGATTGCCGGGTCGTTGCCGTACATCGCACCGGAGGTGATCCAGGGTGCCGCGCCCAGTCCCCGGTCCGATCTTTATGCGCTCGCCGCCACCCTCTACGAGATGCTCTCTGGTCTCCCTCCTTTCTCTGGTGCAGGGGCCGCTGGGATGGCTCAGCGGCTGGCTGGTCCCCCTCCGCGCTTGACAATTCGAGACTCGGACTGGGGCGCACTCCCAGTTGTCCTCGAACGCGCGCTTGCACCCTCGGCGGCAGACCGGTACCAGGATGCCGCCGAATTCGCCGCAGCGCTCGCCAGACCCTCGAACCGCACTATGCGGCTGGTCCCAGTCGTCCCACCTCTTGGGAGCCCCGTCCGTCCCATCGGAGGGGCACCCCCACCACGCTCGAAGATCGCGGCCGGCGTGGCGTTCGCCGTTGTTGGGCTGGCGCTGCTGGGGGCGGCGAGCGTATTCGCCAGCCGCCAATCCGATAACGCCGGCACGGTTGGAGGACCGGGTGGAATCCGCGAACTCGCCCTCCAGACACCCCTCGCCGCCACGCCACGTCCGCCCCCGGCCTCGCCTTCGAAGCAGAGTGGCGTGTTTCCGGGGCTTGCGGAGGGCAAGGCGGCCGAACAGAAGCGGGAGGAGCAGAAGAAGGCGGACGAGCGGAGGAGGGAGGCGCAGAAAAAGGCGGACGAGCAGAAAAAGGACGGGAAGGACGACTGAGTTCTTCTTGGCAACGCCGAGCGGCGACACCGAAAGGCTGAGTGCTCCCGGCGGTCAACTGGTGACGAAAGTGGTCTCGCGGGGCCAAACTAGCGCATGGCCGATTTGCAGCCCGGCGCGCGCCTCCTCGATGCCGAACATCGAAGCCTGACCATCGGGCTCGTCCTGGCGGTCACGCTGGTCGCCTTTGAGGCGCTGGCGGTAGCCACCGTCATGCCCGTCGCTCGCGCTGAGCTCGGCGGGCTGCGCTTCTACGCCTGGGCGTTTAGCGCGTTCCTGCTGGCCAGTCTCGTGTCCATCACCTGGGCGGGGGCCGAATGCGATCGCAAGGGGCCGGCGAGGCCACTCGCCGTGGCGCTCATCCTCTTCGGTCTGGGTTTATCGATTGCGGCGATCGCGCCAAATATGCCGGTGCTCGTGCTGGGGCGGGCGGTGCAGGGATTCGGAGCGGGGGCGCTCACTTCGGTGGCCTACGTGTCCATCGGGCGAGGGTTCGAAGAATCGTTGCGGCCGCGGATGTTCGCCGTCCTCTCCAGCGCCTGGGTGATTCCCGGCCTCGCCGGACCCGCGCTGGCCGCGGCGGTAGCCGAATATGTGGGCTGGAGGGCGGTGTTTGCTGGCCTGCTGCCGCTGCTTGCGGTGGCCGCGTACCTCGTCCTGCCGCCGCTATCGAAGCTCGGCGCACCGGGCGATGGGACAGCGCCAGCGGGGACAGCGCCGCGCCTGCACCAGGCGCTTCGCCTCGTGCTTGGGGCCGGACTGGTGCTCGGCGGCGTCTCTTCGCCCTCGGTGCTGTTGGGCGTGGGCCTGGTGCCACTCGGGTTGCTGATCGCCGTCCCGGCCTTCCTCAAGCTCGTACCCGCGGGGACGGTTGGCCTTCGCCGGGGATCCTCCGCGGCGGTCGCGGGCATGGGCCTGCTCAACCTCGCCTTCTTTGGCAGCGAGACGTTCATCCCGCTGGCATTCAAGGAGATCCGAGGCGAATCGACGCTCATGTCCGGCCTCGTGCTCACGGCCGCCACCCTTAGCTGGACGGCCGGGGCATGGGCGGCCGAGCGCCTCGGACGGCGGACCGACCGGCGCACTCTCGCGAAGCCCGGCGCACTACTGTTGGCCCTGGGCATCGCCGGGGTCAGTACCACCGTCTTCCCCGAAGTACCGGTGGCTTTCGTCGCCCTCACCTGGGCGGTCGCCGGGTTCGGCATCGGGCTCGCCTACAGCACCTTCTCGCTCGTGGTCCTTGCCGCCGCCGAAGAGGGCAGCTTAGGGGCGGCGGCGTCCGGCATGAAGCTTGCCGAGGTGCTTGGCGCAGCCGTCGGTATCGGGCTCGGAGGCGCGCTGATCGCCGCTGGTGATGCCGCCAACAAGGGCCAACTGGCCACCTTCGGAGTGTTCGCCTTCACCGCCGTCGCCGCCCTCGGCTGCGCCGTTGCTGGCTCGCGTCTGGTGACAGGCGCTCCAGCCGGCGCCCCCGGCGCAACCCACCCATCGCCGTCCCCCATTCCTGTCACGGAGCAGCGCTGATGATCACGATCGACAAAACCCTCGAGCGATTCGCAAGCTGCGGGGCTGAGTTCCGCGGCGGGCTTTCGAACCACGGCCCGATGGCCGCTGACGCGCTCATTGCGCTTGGCCGGGGCGAGGCGGTTGACCCCTGGGTCGACCGCTACATCACCCTCCTGGACGAAGCGGCGCGGCCCTCAGTGCGCATCGACCCGGGCGAATGGCGCGCCGCCCTCGGCGACTACAGCCGCCTGGCCGATTGGGAGCAGCTCTTCGGACATGAGTTGGCGGAGCGGCCATGGCAGACGGTGCTGGCGGAATGGACGCCCCGGCTTGCGCCAGGCTTCCTCGCGGCCGCGACGCACGGGATGCTCCGTACGGCGCACGCCGTGAGGGGCCTTTCCGGGGGCGAGTCGCCGGCTCGCGTGGCCGAGCTGGGACGCGGCCTGGGGTATTGGGCAGCGCGCTACTTCGCCTTGCCGGAGGCTCCTTCCGGGCGGGCGCTCCCTCTTCCCGAAGCGCTCCGGGCCGTGCCCGTGGTGCCGGTCGATGAGCGCAAGCCGTCGTTCCTCATCACGCAGGCGGTCGAGAGGCTCGCCAACCGGCCGGAGTTCGCCCCCACAGCGAACCTCCTCGACACGTCCGGCGGCATCGACGAACTGCTCTCGGAGTTCACGGCGACTTTCGCCCGCCAGTACCTCGAAAACGCCGCGACCTCGCCGATCGCCTTCATCCACAGCGTCACCGCCCCGAGCGCCATCCGCATGCTCGCGCCCTACATTGCTGCGGAGACCACGCGAGACCTTGTGCGCTATGGCTGGCAGGCTAGCGCCGCCTTCATCGCCGTCTACGCGCTGCCGGACCCGCCCGCG
>JBDSJC010000290.1:0-17011 GCA_039917655.1 Tepidiformaceae bacterium | reverse complement strand
GCGGGTACCGCCGAGACCGATTCGCGCTGGTTCCAACACAACACCGATGCGCCGCTGGTGTTCGCCGGGATCGCCAGCCTCTGTATGGTGCTCGTCGTCTCGGAACTGACCGGCGGTGGGTTGAACAGCAAGTCGTTGGCGGCGCTCGGCGTGCTTTCGGCGATGGCCGCCGTGCTTCGCACGATCACGCTGCCGGCGGGGGCAAACCTCTACTTCCTGCTAGTGATCCTTGGCGGCTACGCGTTCGGCTGGCGCATGGGGTTCCTGTTGGGAGCGCTGTCGTTTTTCCTCAGCGCAGTGATCACAGGCGGGATCGGGCCCTGGCTGCCGTTCCAGATGTTCGCTGCCGCCTGGATTGGGATGAGCGCGGGCGGTTTGCAAGCGCTCGCCACCCGAATACAGGTCCGCGGCCGGGCCGAAGTCTGGCTGGTGGTGGCCTTTGGGCTGTTGTGGGGTCTCCTGTTCGGCGCGATCACCAACCTCTGGTTCTGGCCATTCTGGACCGGCGGGCCGGACGTCACCTACCAGCCGGGCATCGGGGTGTTCGAAGCGTTGCGCCGCTACTGGAACTTCTACCTGATCACGAGTTTCGGCTGGGACCTCGCGCGGAGCATCTGCAACGCCTTCCTGATCGCCATTCTTGGCGGCCCGCTCCTGCGGGCGATGCTGCGCTTCCGCCAGCACTTCACCTGGGCAGTCAAGTAGTAGACATTTGAGACACTGAGCGGTTGTTCGCCCCAGCCCAGCCGGGCTACTCGAAGATCCAGCGGTCTGTGTCCCGGGGCCAGGGGAGGAGTTCTTCGGGCTTGAAGAAGAGCGCGGTTTCGCGGACGCCCGATTCGGGGCTGTCGCTGGCGTGGACGAGGTTGCGGCCGCGTTCGAGGCCGTAGTCCGAGCGGATGCTGCCAGGGGCCGCAGCCGATGGGTCGGTGCTGCCGACGCTAGCGCGCACGGCGACGACGGCGTTGACGCCTTCGAAGACCGCGGCGACGACGGGCGAGCTGGTGATGTACTCCACCAGGCCATCGAAGAAGGGCTTGCCCTTGTGTTCGGCGTAGTGCTGTTCGGCGAGGGCGCTATCGATCCGCATGAGCTTGAGGCCGACGACTTTTAGGCCGCGCTGTTCGAATCGCTTGAGTACTTCGCCAGCGAGGCCGCGCTGCATGGCATCGGGCTTGACGAGGATGAGTGTTCGTTCCACGGAAAGATCCCTCCGGTTGGTTGTGCGTTGGTGTGATTAGCCAGCGCGCGCGGTAAGCGGGCGCCGGGGGACGGTGATGTTCGGTTCGCGCAGGTAGAGGGCATCGACTGGTGTGCGGTCACCGGCCGATTCGAAGTGCGGGATGAGGAAGGTGAGGGCGGCGCGCACTCGCTGTTCGGGGCTCACTTCCGTGCCGCCAAACGCTCCGGCGCCCTGGCCGGCCAACAACGGCCCCGCGAGTTCGCTCGCGGGCACGGCGAGGAGTTCTCCCGTGGCGAGCCCGCCGGAAAATGCCTGGATCGCGAATTCGTTGCGCCCGGCCGGGTGGATGACCGTGACTTCTGCTCGACCGGCGGCGAGTGCAACGGCCTCCATGGTTGAGAGCCCCCGGACCGCCAGGCCGCGAGCGAGTGCCAGGCCCCTCGCGGTGGCGATGCCTACGCGCAGGCCGGCGTAGTTCCCCGGGCCGCGGACGACGGCGATGCCAGAGAGCGCCGCGCGGCGTTCGCCGAGCAGCGTCTCAATCGCGGGGAGGAGGATGCGCGAATGGTCATGTCCGCCGCCGATGACCGAGGACGCGACGATCTGGCCGTCTACAGCGAGGGCCAGGGCGATCTCCGCGGAAGCAGTGTCGATCGCGAGTATCGTGCTCACGCCGCTCCGAGCGACTCCACGATCTCGCTGCCGCGTTCGCCGCGTGGCAAGAATCGCAGACGGCGCTGACGGTCCACATCGCCGTAGCGCAGTTCGATCACGAGACCATCGCCCGGGAGCAGGTCCGCTCCGCGTTCGGGCCATTCGATTACCAGCACGCCGCGTTCGGCGTAATCCCAGAGGCCAAGTTCATCGAGGTCTTCGACGTCTTCGATGCGGTAGAGGTCCACGTGGAAGAGCGTTTCGCGGCCGTCGTATTCGTTCATCAACACGAAAGAGGGGCTGTTCACGGCCGAACTGCAGGCCAAACCGCGACCGATGCCCTGAGTAAAGCAAGTCTTTCCGGTGCCAAGGTCTCCGCTGAGCAGGACGATGTCGCCTTTACGGAGAAGGCGTCCGAGGCGCTCGCCCACGTCGCGTGTCTCTTCTTCATCGCCGGTGGCGAGCTCAAGGTCGTGTCGATCGGACATGGTGGGGAGTATAGGGAGACGAGCCGCTATGCCATATTCGCGTGGTAGGCTGGGCGTCCATGCGGGTCGCCCTCCTCTCGGATGTCCACTCCAACGTTGCTGCTCTGGATGCCGTGTTAGCACACGCCAGGGAGCAGCGGTACGAAGCGGTGTGGCACATGGGCGATTTGGTGGGCTACGGGCCGGACCCAGACGAGGTGATCGCCCGGATGATCGAAGAGGGGGCCGTGGGCGTGATGGGGAACCACGATGCCGCGGTGGCCGGGATCATCGGTCTGGAAGCGTTCAACGAGCGCGCCTCCGAGGCGGCCCGCTGGACGATGGGCGCCGTTTCGAAGGCGAGCCTGGCCTACCTCTCCGCGCTGCCGCGGATGGTGGAAGACGGTCCCTACACGCGCGTCCACGGCACTGCCAACGACCCGATGTGGGAGTACCTCACCACCTACGACTCGGCGCAGCGGCACTTTGAGAGCGTACGCACGCCCTACAGCGTGGTGGGACACACGCACCTCCCTCTGGTAGTTCGCGAAATCGAAGGCGGAGGAGTTGGTGCCACCGCGCCGGAAAATGGTGAGTGCGTCGAACTGGGCGAAGGCCCGGTCTGCCTCAACCCGGGCGGCGTTGGCCAGCCGCGAGACGGCGACCCGCGCAGCTGCTATGCGCTGCTGGACACGGATGAGGGCCACGTGACCTTTCATCGTGTGGAGTACGACATCGCCCTGACGCAGGCGCGGATGCGCGAACGGGGCCTGCCCCGCATGCTCATCGAACGCCTGACCCTGGGCCGCTAGGAGGACGCATTGACCGAGGAAACGAACACCGAATTGGTGGTGGGACTGACGTTCCGCATCGACGACGCCTTGATCGCGCAGATCGAAGCGGTAGACCCGCGAATCCGCACCCTGCGGCTGTTCGAAGTCAGCGGGCGGCAGGAACCCGACGCGGAGACGAAAGCACGCATGGTGCGGCAGCTTGCGACGGCTGAAGTGCTGATGGGCACCACGGGGACCGCCCGCGAGTACTTCGAAGCGGCAACCAGGCTGCGCTGGTTCCAATCGATCAACGCGGGGCTCGAACGGCTGGAGCGGGAAGGCGTGCTGGGCATGGGGTTCGCGGTCACCAGCGGCGCCGGCATTGCCTCGGTGGCGATCGCCGAGTGGATCCTCGGCTCTATGGTGATGCTGACGAAGAACCTGCACGTCTACGTCCGCCAGCAGGGTGACGCGCATTGGGAATCGCGGCGCTCGGGGGAGCTGGATGGGAAGACGGTGGGCATCGTCGGCCTGGGCGCCATTGGGCGAGAGACGGCGAAGCGTTGCCGGGCGTTCGGGATGCGGGTCATCGCTTCGCGCCGTACAGTGGCGGATGGCTCGACAGACCCTGATTGCGATCTCCTGATCCCCTACTCCCGGCTCTCGCGACTGCTGGAGGAGTCCGATTACGTGGTGCTTTCACTGCCACTGACGTCGGAGACGCGCGGGCTCATCGGTAGCGCGGAACTGGGGCGGATGAAGACCAGCGCGTTCCTGGTGAACGTCGCTCGCGGTGACGTGATCGACCAGCCGGCGCTCATCGCGGCACTCAAGGGCGGGACGATCGCGGGGGCCGCCCTAGACGTTACGAGCCCTGAGCCGCTGCCCGTGGATTCGGAATTGTGGGCGCTTCCGAACCTGATCCTTACGCCCCACATGTCCGGCAATGTGGAGGGCTACGGTCACAAAGCGGCGGCTGTTTTTGTGGCGAACCTACAGCGCTACGTGGCCGGCGAACCGCTGCAACACCTGGCGAACCCTGCGCTCGGCTACTGAGAAACGCTGGGAGCATTGACAG
Organism: Tepidiformaceae bacterium; assembly: GCA_039917655.1. Taxonomy (GTDB): domain Bacteria; phylum Chloroflexota; class Dehalococcoidia; order Tepidiformales; family Tepidiformaceae; genus PNKC01. The sequence continues at coordinate 12,856 of JBDSJC010000290.1, read as the reverse complement.
CCGTGGGAGCTTTACGCGGGAGTCCTTCAATTGACCGGACGGGCGGCCCTTTGTACCTTGATTTCATTAACGCATACCTGTAGACGCGAGCGGCGAATCCACCGGACCATCCTCAGGAGTAGTCAGCAAGGCATGATCAAGCCCACCACGGAAAATGGGAAAGTCCCCGTCTCGGCCGGCCTCGGCAACCGTATTCGTACCGCCCGCCGCGACGCCGGCATGAGCCAGGGCCAATTGGCCACGGCGCTAAACACCACGCAAAGTGCCATAAGCTTGTACGAGGCGGGACAGCGTTCCGTGGGCATCGACATGCTGCTCAGCGTGGCGCGCATCCTCAACCGGCCGCTGCACTACTTCCTCGGCGAAGACGGCGACATGCTCTACGTGAAGGACAGCGAGATCGCTGACCTGATCTCGGAACTCGAACGCCACCCGGAAGATCTCCCGGAATTGCTCGAGTACTGGAACTTCCTCCGCTGGCGGCGAGTCGGCAAGAACGGCCTGCACTAGGCCATACAGCGCTCACCACTGAGAGGGCTCTCCGCAAGGAGAGCCCTTATGCTTGGGCGAAAACCCAGACGACGAAAGCCGAGGTTGCACCGTGGTACGACGGCTCTGTGATGACACGGACGCGCGGCGATTACTGAACCCCGGCCCCGTCGCGATCGTGACCACCCACTGGCGCGGGATGGCGAACGCAGCGCCAATCGCCTGGACTACGCCTTTGGCCATGGAGCCGCCGCTGGTAGGCATCGTCGTCCACCCGCATCGCCACACAGCGGACATGATCCGCTTCAGCGAAGAGTTCGCGATCAATATCCCGGGGCCGTCGCTGCTCAAGCAAACGGCGTTCCTCGGCAGTCAGACGGGCCTGAACAACAACAAGCTGGAAGCCGCGGGCCTTGAACTGTTCTCAGGACAGCGCATCGAGGCGCCGCTGATCGAAGGCTGCCTGGCGTGGATCGAATGTGGGCTACACGACGTGATCCAGATCGGCGACCACAGCCTCTTCGTGGGGCGCGTGATCCGGGTGCAGGCGCTGGATGAGGCGTACGCCCAGCACTGGCTACTAGCGGAGCGCAGGTACAGCCCGCTGACGTATATCGGGGGCACGAAGTATGCGGTGGTGGGCCACCCGCTGGACGCCGCCATCGAAGTCGATGCCCAGGGCGGGCTGGTTATCGAGTCATCGGAGGAGCGAGAGAAGCGCGAAGAAGAAGAAGCACAGGAGCGGGAGCAGCGCAAAGCCGAAGGCGACGAAGGTTTCGAAGCCTCACGCGGCTGACGGCGAGAATCCGGCGTTAGGAGCTATCGAAAGTTTTACAGGCGCAGGTAGCTGCGCTCCGGACCCTCGGCGAGCAGGCGGATGCTGCGCGTCCTCAGCTCTGGTTCGATGCCAAGCATCTCCATCGGCACGGCGCCGAGAAGGGGCAACGCTCCCAGCGGCGATTCGAGACACTCGAAAATTCCGTGACGACCGGCAACCTCAAGCCGGACTTGCCGGAAGAGCCGGGCCGTCGCAAACCCCGTAGCCGTCTCGACGTGCACCTGCCGCTCTACGGGGACGCCGAGCCGGGCGATGACATCGGCCGGGAGGCAAAGCATGGTGGCGCCGGTGGCCACCAACACCTCCCGTATCCGCTCCGAACGGATGTCGTTCAGCGCGATCTCCCCCGCCAGTTGCCTCTCCCTGTCGAGGGCGTTGCTCACGATAATCTCAACTTCAATCTGACCCATCTGCCTTGGCCGCCCTCCGAACCTGATCGTCTCCGCGGTAGTCATGCGCTCATTAATACGCCCCCGCCGAGGCATCTCCCCGGCGTCGGCATCCCACGTGGTTGCCTCGCCGCTCCCCGTCCGTAGAATCGGGCGCATGGATGAATCGCTGCTCGAAGGTGTGCGCGTGCTCGAAGTTGGCGGCGGCTTCGCGGCGGCGTTCGCCGCGCGCTGGCTGGCCGGGTTCGGAGCAGACGTGGTGCGCGTTGACCCACCAGATGAAAGCCTGACCGCCGATGAACAGATCTACCTGCTGCCGGGCAAGCGGCGCGTTGCAACGGAGCCGGCTCAGCTGCGCACGCTGGCGTTGGCGGCCGACATCGTCATCGAAGACCAGAAACCGGGGACGCTTGCCGGGTGGGGGATGGGCCCGCTCGACCTGCGCGCTGAGAAGCCCGCGCTTGTCGTCGTCTCCGTGACGCCGTTCGGCCAGAGTGGCCCGTACGCGACGTACGAAGCGGACAACATCGTCGCCTTCGCGATGGGTGGGCTTATGTCGTTGACGGGACATCCTTCGCGGGAGCCGCTGGTCACTGGCGGCAGCCAGGCGTACTGCCTGGGCGCGCTAAACGCGTTTGGGGCGGCGGTGACTGCACTCTATGGGTCGATGGTCCAGGGCGAAGGCGATTGGATCGACATTTCGTTGCAGGAGGCGGCGGCAGGGATGCTCGAACTGTACGGGCCGGGGAGCGCGTACAACGGGCTCGGAGCGCACCTGCGCGCGGGGAATCACGTTCGTGCCGCCTGGGCGATCTACCCCTGCGCTGACGGTTTTGCAGGCGTCTGCGCCCTCGAACGCCAGATCCCCGCGCTCTTCGCAGCAATCGGCGACCCGGAATTGCAAGACGAGCGGTTCCGCGACCCGCTACAGCGTGCGCTCAACGACGACGAGCTGCAGGCCAAGCTCTACGCCTGGTTTGGCGTGCATACGAAAGACGAGATCCTTGCCATGAGCCCGAAGTTCAAAGTGCCGTTCGGCGCTGTGCTGACACCTGCCGACCTGCTGGAGAACCCCTCGCTGGCAGAACGGGGCTACTTCGACGAGGTGATGTTGCCGGACGGCCAGGTGGCGGTAGTGCCGGGGCGGCCGTTTCTCGGGTTCCCGTGGACGCCGCCTTCGGCGCTGCACGTAGCGGGTGCTGACACAGCCTCGGTGGAGGTCGATTGGCTGGGGTGGAACGTATGAAGCGGCTGCCGCTGGACGGTATCCGGGTCCTGGACCTGACGATGATGTGGGCGGGCCCCTACGCCACGCGAGTGCTCGCGGAGATGGGCGCCGAGGTCCTGAAGATTGAGTCGCCGAGCGCGTGGGACAACATCCGAACGCTGATCCCGCTGGAAGGCGTCGAGGAGCCCTGGAACGGCTCGTACTACTTCAACGACTACAACCGCGACAAGAAGTCGGTGACGCTGGACCTTTCGCAGGCCAGGGGCCGAGATCTGTTCCTCGGCCTCGTTGCACAGTCGGACGTAGTGATCGAGAACTACCGCGCTTCGGTGATGGACAACCTTGGGCTGGGCTACGAAACGCTGCGGGGGGCACGCGCGGACATCATCGTGATCAGCATGGCGGGATTCGGGAAGTTCGGCGCCGAACGGGACCACGTGGGGTTCGGGCCGATCATCGAGCAGATGAGCGGGCTCGCCTCACTGACCGGCTACGGCGACGACGAGGTGCCGTACAAGACCGGCGTCTCGTATGGCGACCCGGTGGCCGGGAAAGCCGCGGCTGCCGCCGTGGCGATGGGCCTCATCCGGCGGCGCAAGACGGGGTTGGGTGTCCATGTCGACCTCGGGCAGCGCGAGACGATGTCCACGCTCATCGGGGAAGCGTTTGTCGCTGCCTCGTTGCGCGGGGAGCAGACCCCCCAGCACGGAAACCGCGACGTTCGCTACGCGCCGCAGGGCGTGTACCGCTGTCTTGGGGAGGAGCAGTGGCTGGCCATCTCTGTGCGGACGGACGCAGAGTGGGAAGCGGTCGCGGGGCTCATTGACGCTCGTGAGTTGACCAATCTCTCCCTCGAAGAACGGCGGCGGCGGCACGGCGAGCTGGATACGGCGATCGGCAGCTGGGCAGCGGAGCAGGATCCCCAGGCGGCGATGGACGCGCTCCAGCGCGCGGGCATCCCCGCTGGACGGGTGCTCGACAGCGACAAGATCCATGACGACCCCCACCTGGCCGCGCGAGGCTACTGGGTGGAACTGCCACATCCGCGCATGCACCCCTGGAAGCAGCCAACAACCACCTGGCGGTTCGTGGAGGCGAATCCCCAGCTCCGCCGCCATGCGCCCTTATTCGGTGAGCACACGCGCGAGGTGCTGTCTTCGCTCCTCGGTGTGAGCGAGAGTGAGCTGAATGAATTGCGGGCGCAGGCCGTGATTGGCGATGCGCCGCTGAATCCGGGGATCGGCTGAGGCGAGTGGCGGTTGTGGATTGGACGACGCGGTGACGACGGGCGTTGCGGTGGACACGAATGGCCCTCCCCCCAGCAGCGGTACCGATTCGGGGAGTCAGTCGCCGATGACCACCGTGGTCATGATGCTGCCCATCGGGCCGCTCACCCAGCCGCCGAGGTAGGCGCCGAACTTGCCCGCCTCGCCGCCAGCGACGACGAACGTGATCATCTCCTTGGAGCGGAACTTCGGGACGAGGGTGTCGAGGCCGATCCGTTCGGCTGCTTCTCGCGTCATGCCTTCCGCGCAGTCTTCGTCGCGAACGAGTGCACGCGCGGGGACTGCGCTGGCAGCCTGGATCTGCTCGCGAACATGATCTTTGCTCCAGCCGTCCTTCGCGAAGGTATCGACGTGCTCGGGAGGGACGATGACGACGATCTCGCCGTGACCGTAGTGCTTTGGATGTCCGGCCGCAGCGAGCGCCCGGCCGTAGCTCGTGGCTAGGGATTTCGCATCGCGAGAGAGCTGATCGATGATCCCGTTCGGCGCCCCGCCGGCGTAAACGGTGACGGTGCTCTGTTCTTTAGCGAAGCCGCGCTCCACGTGGAGGGCGTCCCAGTTGCTGCGCTCTTCGAATTCAGCGAAGCAAAAGGTGTACTTACCGGGCTGGCCGAGGGCGGCCCGATCAACCTCTCCCGGCCGGCCTCCGCCCACGTTTCGGACAACCAGCTGAACTGCCCGTCCGATGGTGGCATTCGCGCGGTTGCCTTGCCCAAGGACGTTCATCTTGTAGTTCATGCCGATACGGTCACGAATCGGGCCGTTGACGATGATCACCGGCGTTGGAAAGTGGGTGGTGGCAAGGACCCCGTGCATGTTGAACTGCTCGGTGGTGACGGCTTCGATCACGGCGATGACGACCGGGAGGTAATCGGGCTTGCAGCCGGCCATGACGGCGTTGATTGCGATCTTCTCGATGGTCACCGGGGCCAGGTTCGGAGGCACCAGCGCCACCACCTCCTGGGCGGCGCGTTTCGTGCCCGCGAGCATGCGCAGCACGCGTTCGGGGGTCGGCGGGATGACCGGCAGACCATCCGTCAGGCCCTGATCGAACATGAATTCGAAGACATCGTCGGATTCGCCTACCTCGATCCGGCGGGCGCGGATCGGGCTGCCTTCCATCTCCGCCGCGAGCCGTTCAGCGATGCCGGGCTCAACCGACTTCGAGCCGCAGCCAGGCCGCCACTCGGGGTAGGCGGACCAGTCCACAACTGGCGCTGGCGAGAGCGTAACCGTGATTAGACGCTCGAAAAGGGCCTGCCAATCAGCCTTGCTGAAGCCGATGATCTGCTCCAGTTCGTTGCCTTCGCCGTCCGCAAGGATGACGGTGGGGACGGTGTCGAGGTCGTAGCGGTGGGAGACGTGCAGTTGCGAGTCATCGAGCATCGGCCCACTCATCGCGAAACGCTCGACCAGCTTTGCGTTGCCTTCCGTATCCTGGCCGATCGCCCAGACATCCATGTTTTCGCCGAACGCTTCCCATGCCGCCGTGATCAATGGCATCGAAAGCACGCAGGTTGGGCAGTCCTCCTTGACGAAGGAGAGCAAGGCGGTTCGGCCGGTCGGGAATGTGTGCGAGACACCGGCGGAGTCTTCGAGCGTAAAAGCAGGTAAGGGCATGTGGCGATTGTGGGATCTGTACGGAGCCTTGTCGATTGGGGAAGGCGTCTGGTGCGGGAGCGGTTTGTGGTAGTAGACTCCCGCGAATCCCAACCGGAGGGGAAGCCGTGGAAGTTCAGCTCCAAGAGTTCCTGGCCAGGCAGTGGCCGGACGCCGACCAGATCGAGATCGAGGAGTTCGCCATCATCGCCGGCGGCTACTCGCGGGAGACGTATCGCTTCAACGCCTGCGTCCGCCGGGGCGCCGAACGGCAAACGATGCCGATGATCCTGCGCAAGGACCCGCCTCCCGCGGCGGCGATTCTCGACTCCAGCAGGCAGCTGGAGCACGACCTCCTGCATCGCGTCAAGGAGCACACGAACATCCCGGTCTCGCACTCGCACTTCGTCGAGAACGATCCAGCCACCTTCGGCGAGCGCGCCATGCTGATCGAACGGGTGCGCGGGAGCGGCGAGCCTTCGCTGCTGTTCCACGGCGGCGCGAACGCGGATCAGGCGGAATCGGTGGCTACCCACCTCTGCGAACTCTTGGCCGAGCTGCACCTGACCACCATTTCGAAGCTGAACCCGGCAGGCGAACTGGACGACCCGCGCGGCGAGGGGATCGAGGTCAGTTCGTGGGCGCGGTACATGGAGACAACCTTCGCCTACTACATCCGTAGTTACGACCAGATCGCGTTTGCTCCACTGCCCGTGTTCTATGACGGCTACCTGACGCTTCGCCGGAAGCAGCCTCGGGAACTCCCGCTTGTCCTCTGTCACGGCGACTTCAATCCGTCCAACTTCCTCTACGAGAACGGGAAAGTGACCGCCCTGATCGACTGGGAGAACAGCCACCTTGGCGACCCGCGCGAAGACCTCGGCTGGCTGGCGCTGATGGACTTCTTGACGAACACGAACATCCTCGGCAGCGTGAAAGAGGATGGCGGATTCCTCCAGCACTACAACAAGCTCACGGGATTCAACGTCACGCCCGAAGAGGTCAACTACTTCAGTCTGTTCAGCGGGGCGAACATCGGCATCCCCGTCATCGGGGCGGTCCGGCGGCGGTTGCTTAAGGAGCACGATGGGCTGATGGCGCTCTACATTCTGATGCCGGCCATCCAGGCGGAGATGGTTTTCTTCCAGTGCCTCGGTTACCCCATGCCCACCGCAGGAGACGCCTAAATGCTTACCACCCCATCGATCGCCGACGTTATCGAAGGTATCCAGATCTCGCTTGCCCGCGACGTCATGCCCGAAGTCCAATCCCAGAACGCGCAGACCTGCGTAGTGATGATCCAGGCGTTGCTGCAGACGATCGCCCAGCGGGTACCCGTTGAGCAACAGCTGATGGCAGCCGAGATGAACGAAATGACAGCCACACTGCGGGACGTTGCGGGGCTTATCGGCGCCGCGGGCGGCAGTGCGGGCGAATCGATCCGCAGCCGCGCGCAGACACTCGGCGCCCGCGACGACTTCCCCGCAATCCCTTCCTACGAGACGGTGAACTCCGCCCATCGGGAGCTGAGCCAGGGGATCGTCGATTCGCTGACGGATGTCGATGTGTTGCTCCGCGCGGGCAACGAGGATGCAGAGGGGGCGCTTGCACGGCTGCGTCAGCACATTGCGCCGCGGACACTGCAAGAGTTTGGCGTCTATACGATCGGCGCGGGGATGGCCGGGCGGGGTTAAACATCAGCCTTAGCTTGCGCGGCGGGGTGACAGGGCAGGCGATGGTCGCTACGCTTCAAAGATCAACCCGGCGTGCCGGGATGTGAGGGATGCCACTATGGGTGACAAGAGTCCGAAGAACACCAAAAAAGCGACTAAGCAAAAAACCGACCACAAGGCTAGCGCGAAGACGGCAGCCGCGGCAGCAACTTCCACGGCGACGCCCAAGAAGTAGGATCGCCTGTGGGCGCCGTTGCGCACGGCTGTAGTCGTCTAGCTGAAGTTTGAGATCAGGAATTCGGGGACGGCTGCGCGCTTTGAGCCGACAGAGTTGATGGCGCGCGACATGGAGACCGTTTCCAACCGGTAGCCGCGGCCTTCGTACAGCGCGCGGATCGCTTCGTGGTCGGAGTTCGAAAGAACTGCCGCCACGCCTCGCCGCGAGAGGCTGTCGAAGGCGTCGCGCAGCCGGGTCTGCGCGGTGAAACCGAACGAGCCGCCGGTATAGCTCGTGAAGCTGGCCGTTGCGCTTAGCGGATGGTAGGGCGGGTCCAGGTAAACGAAGTCGCCGGCGGTTGCGGCGGCGCAGGCTTCATCGAAGTCTCCGCAACGCAGTTCAGCGTCTCGCAGCGCTTCGGAGCAGGCGGTGAGCAGCCCGGCATCAAAAATCCGGGGGCGAAGGTAGCGGCCATGAGGGACGTTGAATCCGCCCGACCGGTTTTCGCGGTAGAGCCCGTTGAAACAGGTTCGGTTCAGGAAGATCACCCGTGCGGCGCGCGCCATCGCGGTCGAGGGGGTTGAGGCGCGCACCTCGTAGTACTGGGCGGCGCGGTTGACGTGAGACGCGGGCAAGTAGCTCTCGGCGAGTGGTTTGAGCGCCCGGCAGAGCCCATCCGGGTCATCTCGCACCACCTGAAACGTCTCGATCAGCGCCGGGTTGACGTCTGTGAGCGTGGCCGCTGCCGCGCCACGCGCGCGGAGAGCGAAGAAGACCGCGCCCGCACCGACGAAAGGCTCGTGGTAGCGGTCGAAGGCCTGGGGCGCGCGGTCCAGCACCGTTGGGGCGAGTTTCGCCTTGCCGCCGGCCCACTTCAAGAAGGGGCGAGCGGCCACACCCTCCAAGGTGAGTTGGCTTCCGGGCGAGGAGGTGGCTACCGGGGCCATCGGTCGCCGAGCAGCCGTTCGACGGCGGGGGCAACGCCCCATTCGTCGCGCAAGCGTGAGTATTCGGCAAGCCCTCGCGCCGTCGCCGTGTCGGCAGCCGGGCCGGGCTGGCGCTTTTCGGCGCGCAGCATGACGTTGCGGGCGGTCGCTTCAGGCGAGATGAATTCTACGATGTCTACCTTGTAGCCCATCGCTTCCAGCGCGGCGGCGCGCAGAGCGTCGGTGACAATGTCGGCCAGGCGGTGGGTGAGTAGGCCGCTGCCGAGGACGGCCGCCCAGGCCCCGCGAGCGAGTTGCTCGCCGGCCCTCGCCCGCGCTTCGATCTGTGCGACCAGTTCGTGGTGGCAGCAGGGCGCGAGCACGATCGCGTCCGCGCCCAGCCGGACTCCGGCGGCCAGCGCCTCGTCCGTCGCGGTATCGCAAGCGTGCAGGCTGACGAGGAGGTCGGTTGGTTCGCCGCTCTCGGCGAAGTCGCCGATCGACCGGGCTTCGAAGTGCGCGGATTCGAATCCGAGCTTCGCTGCGATGGACGCCACTGTGGAGATGACGCCCTCGTCGCGGTCCACGCCGATGAGTTCCGGATCGAGCCCCTGGCGTTGGGCGTAGAGGACTAGCGCGAGGCTGAGATACGCCTTGCCGCAGCCCGCGTCCACGATTCGGACGCGCTCGCCGGGGCCACCGGCAGGCTGGAGCACGCCCAGCGGCCGTAGCAGCTCGATGTAGTGCTGCACCTGGCGATACTTGTCGGACGCTTCGCCGCGCAACTGGCCGTTGAGGCTGAAGAGGCCGGTTTCGATGAACAGGCGCTGCACGTCCGGGTCGTCGTTGGGGAGTGGGTGGTTGCTCGGGCGATCGTGCGCCGGCAGGGGAGTGGCTGGCGCCGTCAGGCCGAGCGACGGCTTGCCTTTAGACACCAGCCAGCGCCCACGCTTGGATTGGCGTGCGTGCCAATCGCTCGTGCGGCCGACAACGTTGATGTGCGATGGCTCGGCGCGCATGACGTTCGCAAGCCACGTGGGCCAGCGTTCGAGTGGCACCGTCTTGGTCTGCTGCCGCTCGGCTTCGAACATGACGACTTTCATGGAGGGCCCGGCAGTCAGGCGGACCGGCTCCACGGTGAGCTTCGTCCAGGGGATGCCCGTGACCTTCGGGTGACTGAAGACGGCCTTTAGCCAGCCGCCGTCAACGCCCTGTTCGAGGGCGGTCAGGACGGGTGCGAGCGGGTCAGCGATGGTGGTCACGGTTTCATTGTATGGCGGACGCGCGTCAGCGTTCGGTGGCGCTGCCACGAATGGCTCGACTGGCTCAGGACGAACGGCAGGGAACCGCGATTGTGAGGCGGAGGGTTCTCCGATCGTCCGTTCACCCTGACCCTGAGCCTGCCGAAGGGTCGAAGGGCCGCGCGAGGGTGGCCTTCGAGCGCGGGCCGGCGGTCCATCCTTCGACAGGCTCAGGACGAACGGTTAAGCAACCCCACGCGCCCCTTTAGATCAGCGCAATCCCCGGCTCCATCCCGAACAGCACCCGCCCCGTCGATTCGTAGTTCGAGACGTTCAAAGTCACATGCGTCGCTGCCGTGTGGACATCCCTCCAGCAGCGTTCGAGCGGGAAGGATGCCTGCGCCGCCTGGCTGCCAGCCCCGCCGAACACCAGGTCAACCGCTTTCACGGATGCCTGGGCGGCGTTTACGCAGGCCATCCGCAGCAGTGCCCGCTCGCGCAGCGTGGCTGCCCGGCCCTCCTGCGCCGCCTCCCAGACGGTCCCCGTCGCAGCGTAAAAGAACGCCCGCCCGGACTGCAGCGACGCTTCCGCTTCGGACACGCGCACCTGGGCCACCGCGCTCTCCCGCATCAGGGTGTTGTTCACAGAGTTGCGCTTCGTCTGCGCAAGCTCCACAAAAGCATCGATCGCATGGCGCGCAATGCCCAGGCAAACCGCGGCGACGCCGGGGCCAAGGGTCGAGAAAGGGGCCATCTTGTACAGCGGCCGCGCCATCCTCGGTGCGCTGACCAGGCTGTAGGTGCGCGCCTCCGGCACGAACGCCCCTTCGATCATGATGTCGTGGCTGCCCGTGCCGCGCATGCCGGCCGTGTTCCAGTTCTCTTCGATTCGCCAGTCGCTGCGTGGCAGGACCCCGACCAGAGTCTCCACCCGTCCGTCCGGTGCGCGCCGCGCGTGTTCGCCGTCTTTCACAAGGAATCCGGGCATGAACCAACTGCTCTGCTGACAGCCGCTGCAGTACGGCCAGCGCCCCGTGAGGATGTAGCCGCCTTCAGCCTTCACTCCCTGGCCGCCGATCGGCAGCGCCGCCGCACAGACCACCCGCGGGTCGCCGAACACCTCGCGCGCCGTTTCCTCGCGCAAAGCGGCCGCCGCCCGCCCGTTGCCGGAGCCGATCATCACGTTCCAGGCCGCCGAACCGTCCGCCACCGCCAGCTCTTCCATCACCCGCATGCTTTCGATGAAGTCGAGTTCCTCGCCCCCGAACTCGCGCGGAACACTCATCTGAAAGAGCCGTGCATCGATAAACGCTTCGACCAACGGCTGCGGCAGCTTCCGCCCGGACTCAGCCTCGTCGGCGTACTTTCGAATCGTTGGCGCCAGGTCACGCGCCGCGCCAACCAACCCTGAACGTGTTTCCGCTATGGACATTGCCACCCTCCCGTTGGCGGCGGAGTATAGCAGCGCGGACCCCGCCAGACGCTCCGCCATGCTTGCGGCAAACCCCACCCGGAGCTTTCTGGCACAATGACGGCACACCCACGGAGGCGAACCGGTATGCACATTGGCATGGCCAGCATCTTTCAGAACCCGATGAACGAACGCAGCGACTTCGAGGTCTACCAGGACGAAGTAGCACTGGCCTGCATGGCCGAGGGGTTGGGGTTCGAATCCGTCTGGGGCGTCGAACACCACTTCACCGACTACACCATGTGCCCGGACGTCCTCCAGTTCCTCTCGTACATGGCGGGCAAGACGACAACCGTGAAGCTCGGCTCCATGGTCGTCGTTCTCCCCTGGCACGACCCGATGCGCGTCGCCGAGGAGATTTCGATGCTGGACAACATCTCCGGTGGGCGGATGATCCTCGGCCTTGGCCGCGGGCTTGGTCGGGTGGAGTTCGAAGGCTTCCGCGTGCCAATGGACGAATCCCGCGCTCGCTTCACCGAGGGCGCGAAGATGATCCTCGACGGCCTTGAAAACGGCTACTGCGAGATGGACGGCGAAGTGATCAAGCAGCCCCGGCGTGACATCCGCCCGGCGCCGTTCAAGAGCTTTAAGGGCCGCAGCTACGCCGCCGCCGTCTCGCCGGAGTCACTGCCAATCATGGCCGAACTGGGTATCGGCATCCTCATCATCCCGCAGAAGCCGTGGGCGGCGGTCGCCGAAGACCTTGCCGTCTACACCGATATCTTCCGCAAGCTGAACGGCACGGAGCCACCACCGCCTGTCTGCGCCGGCTGGGTGTTCTGCGATGAAGACGAATCGCGCGCCCGCGAAATGGCTGAACGTTACATCGGCGGCTACTGGAAGACCGTCCTCCGTCACTACGAGATGGCCGGCGAGCATCTCAAGACGACGAAGGGCTACGAGTACTACGGCGGATTCGCCGAACGCCTCCAGGCTGAAGGCGGCGCGGACGCCGCCACCCAGTTCTTCATGGACCTCCAGATCTGGGGCACCCCGGACCAGTGCTACGCCAAGATCCAGGACGTCCAGCGCCGCGTTGGCAACGACACCTTTGTCGGCGTCTTCAGCTACGCAGGTATGCCCGCCGCGGAAGCACAACGCAACATGCGTCTCTTCGCAGAAAAAGTGGCCCCTCGCCTCCAGCGCGTAGAAGTGGCGGTCGGCTAGTACAAAGGCGAAGCTAACGGGTGCCGGTTGAGGGCCAGTTTCGGACCGCCGTTCTCCCCTCTCCCTCCGGTCTTCCGCGGAAGGAGGAGATGCGCCGGGGGTGAGGGTTCGCGCGCCGGCGAACAACCGCTTGGTTTCTCGATTGAGCACAAGTCCTGAGTTCCGCGTCTTCACCGTCTACACTCCTCGCGTGCAGTACGCCGCTTTCCTCCGCGCCATCAACGTCGGCAAACACAACCGCGTGAAGATGGAAGACCTCCGCGCGCTCTGCACCTCACTCGGCTTTACCAACGTCTCTACCTACCTCCAGACCGGCAACATCGCTTTCGAAT
>JBDSJC010000289.1:0-9530 GCA_039917655.1 Tepidiformaceae bacterium | reverse complement strand
CGTTCTTCGCAGTAGCCTTCGTTTTCGCACTTGTCGAAGACGAAGGCCGAACGCTTCTTGTCGAATTCGATCTTCCAAGTGCCGATGGCGGGGCTCGAACGGCCCTGTTCGAGCTGTGCGGTGAGGACGGCGATCAGTGCGGCGAGTTCTTCTCGGCCCAAGTAGGTAGCTCCATTGTGAATTGCCGTTCCAGCGTTACTCACCACCGGCCACGGAGGCAACCTGCGGCCGCATCCGCGGCTCACGACGGCCGAGCGCGGCGCTGAAGAAGGCCGTGACAACCGTCGCCGCAACGACTATCGAGCCCATCAAGAGCAGCGTCGCCCGTTCCCCGGAGGCGTCTGCCAGCGCGCCGAAGGGGAAGCCCGCCAGCCCGTTGAATCCCCAGGCCAGCATCGTGATCGACATCACCCGCCCGTAGTACGCCTGGTCGCATTCTTGCATTACGAGGGCGCTGTTGAGCATCTGAAAGGCGCTCGACCCCGCGCCAACGAGGAGCATCGCGCCGAGCGCCTGGCCGAAGCCGTTGACCACCGAAAGCAGCATCAAGGAAACGCCGAGCAAGAGCGCGCCGAGGAGCATCAGCCGCCACGCGTGCCGTGAACTCGCCAGGCCCGCGAGGCCGACCGTTACCGCCAGCCCGGCGACCGCGCTCACGCCCAGCAGCCAGCCAATGTCCCCCGGATCACGCCCGAGTTCGTTTTCGAGGAAGCCGGGGAGCACCACGAAGTACGAGTAGCCGCCCATGATCATCACGATGAACGAGAGCGCGAGCAACATCAGCCGCGGCCGTTCGGCCATGTGCGTGAAGCCGAGCTTCATGTCGCCGACGATCGAAACGCCTTCCTTGGGAGCGCGCGGCGTTGTTGGTGGCAGTAGCGCAAGCGAGAAGACGACGAACGCGAACAGCCCGCCCATGAAGAGGTAAGTCCCGCCCGTGCCGACGATCGCCAGCCCCGCGAGCCCGCTGGCAAGGAAGGGACCGAAGATGCGCGTGCCGGTCATCGCCACCTGCTGCAGGGCAATCCCATTTGGCAGATCCGCTCCGGGCAGAAGGTCGCCGATCCACGCCTGGCGCGCTGGCCCGATGAACGAAAACACCGTGCCCATCACGAACGTCGAGGCGACTAGCGCCGCGATGGTGATGTGACCCGTGATAATCAGGCTGCCGACAACGAAAAAGTTGACGCCGAGCAGGCTCTGGCCGATCAACAACAGGCGGCGTTTCGACATGCGGTCGGCGATCACTCCGCCGAACGGTGAGACCAGGATCGTCGAGAGGCCCATGCCGACCGCCACAAGGCCAACGGCGCCGTTCTCGCCCGTCAGGTCGTAGGCGACGAGCGACTGCACAACCGACGACATCATGAAGGCGAGGAAGGCGATCGTCGTGCCAGTCCACAACACGCGGTAGTCCCGGTGGTGGAGTGACTTGAACGTGACGGACGCCCAGTTGGCAAACATTTCGGTTCATGCTAACTGATTCGCACTCGCAGGGGACGCCAGGGTCACCTGATCGTTGTCGGAGTCGCGTCCAGCGCGAACGTCTAGACGAAGCCGCGCAATACGATCGCCTTGCCGACGCGTTCCACGGCGATGTCGAACGCCGTCTGGCGGGGCCGCACGCCGTCCTTCGCCGAACGCGCCATCAGGTCGTCAAAGACGCTCACCATGCGCGATTCGAGCTCACCGTTCACCCGTTCGAGCGACCAGCGGAACTGCTGAATGTTCTGTGTCCATTCGAAATAGGAGACGGTCACGCCGCCGGCGTTCACGAGGACGTCTGGCAGCACGACGATCTTCCGCGCCGTCAACACCTGGTCGCCCGCCAACGTGACCGGGTGATTGGCCGCTTCGATGACCACGCGCGCCCGGACCAACGGCGCGTTCTCCTCCGTGATAACTTCGCCGAGCGCGGCCGGCACGAGGTAGTCGCAATCGAGTTCGAGCAGCTGTTCGTTCGTGATCGGCTCCGCGTCTGAGAACCCGGCCACGCTGCGCGCCACCGAGACCCAGCGGTCCACGGCAGCGATGTTCAGGCCGCCCGGGGAGTGAATCGCCCCCTTCACATCACTAACGGCGACGATCACGAAGCCCATCGCGCTGGCCAGCCTCGCCGTCCAGGAACCGACGTTGCCGTAGCCCTGGATCGCCACGCGGATGTCCTGGGGCGCCTGCTTCTCCAGCTTCGCATACTCGCGCATGCAGGTCGCCACTCCGCGGCCAGTCGCCTGGTCTCGCCCGAAACTCCCACCCAGTTCCACCGGCTTGCCCGTCACGATACCGGGGGTGTAGCCGTAGCGTTGGCCGTAGGCGTCCATCATCCAGGCCATGGTTTGGGCGTTGGTGCCCATGTCCGGCGCGGGAATGTCCCGGTTGATGCCCAGCACCATGCCAATGTGCTGCGTGTAGGTGCGCGTTAGGCGGTTCAGCTCGGTGTCGCTCATGCGCGCCGGGTCGCACATCACGCCTCCCTTTGCGCCGCCAAACGGCAGTTCCATGAGCGCGCACTTGTAGGTCATCAACATCGCGAGGGCGCGAACCTCGTCCAGGTCGGCGAGGGGATGGAAGCGAACGCCTCCCTTGTAGGGGCCGCGGGCGCCGTTGTGCTGCACCCGGTAGCCTTCGAAAATCCGCAACTTGCGGTCATCCATGCGGACGGGCAGTTGAGCCCGCACTTCGCGCCACGATGTGCGGAGCAGGTCGATCACCTCCGGTCCCAAGTTCAGGCGACCCGCCGATTCGTACATCGACTGGAGGACCGACTCGGAGGGCGAAATGTGCGCCGGTTGGGCTACTGTCGCCGCGGCCACTTCGCCGCTCGTGGGAATTGTAGTCATCACCGCCTCCGCGCGGCGTCAGCCGCTTTACCAGTATCGAGCGCGGACCCGTGCGAACAACAGAGCACGGCGTGCTTTCGCCTCACCGCCATCCCCGCCAGACTGCCATAATGGCGCGCATCTTCGTCTCGCGGACTCCTCCCGGAGCAGCAGTGGAACGTCTTCGCGCGGCCGGGCACGATGTCGAAGTCTGGCCCCGCGACCTGCCGCCCTCCCCAGACGCACTTCTTGCAGCGCTCGCGGACGCCGATGCGGCGCTCACCATGGTCACCGACCGCATCGATGCACCCATGCTTTCCGCCAGCCCACGCGTCCGCGTGATCGCCAACATGGCCGTGGGCTACGACAATGTGGATCCGGCGGTAGCGGCGGCGGCCGGCGTCTGGCTGACGAACACCCCCGGCGTGCTGGCCGAGACCACTGCTGACATGGCGTTCGCGCTCCTGATGGCCGCCGCCCGCAACGTGGTGGCGAGCGACCGGGACACCCGCTCCGGCGGCTGGCGGACGTGGTCGCCGACGGCGTTCCTTGGCCAGGATGTCTTCGGCGCGACCCTCGGCATCGTCGGCCTCGGCGAAATCGGCGTGGCGATGGCCCGGCGAGCTGCGGGCTTTAGCATGCGCGTCCTCTACGCCAGCCGGACGCGAAAACCGGAGGTCGAAAGAGAGCTTGGCGTCATCCATGCCTCGTTCGAAGACCTGTTGCAGCAGTCAGACTTCGTTTCGCTGCACACCCCGCTGACGCCGCAAACCGAGCGATTGATGGGCGCAGCGCAGTTCGCGCTCATGAAGTGCACGGCCATCCTCGTCAACACTGCCCGTGGAAAGGTTGTGGATCAGGAGGCACTCGTCGCGGCTCTGCGGGCGGGCGAAATCGCCGGCGCGGCGCTCGACGTCACCGATCCCGAGCCGTTGCCCCTTGCGCACGCCCTCTTCAGCCTGCCGAACGTAATCATCACGCCGCACATCGCCAGTGCCAGTTTCGCCACCCGATCGAAGATGGCGGAGATGGCCGCGGACAACATCCTCGCGGTCCTTTCCGGCAACAAACCGCCGAATCCGGTGAACTTCCCTGCCCATCTCCGCCAGTCGTCGTAGACTTGACACCTAACTGGTTGAGGACAGAAACAGTCGCGCGCCCCGTCCCCACTGTCCGGAAACCCGAAGACTAAGAATGAAGACGCCAGACGTCTCGCGGAGAAGCTGTTTTGACGAAATCCACGAAGCCCGCCGGCAACCTCTGGCTCGCCGAAGAACTCTGGAAACTAAACGCCATCGAATTCGGTGACTTCACGCTCGGCCGTACGGCGGTCCACTCGCCAATCTACGTGAACCTGCGGCGCCTGATCAGCAACCCGAAGGCGCTTGCTCGCTGCGCGAAGATCATCGAGGACGAGCTGAAGGCCCTCCTTTCGATGAAGAACCCGCACGTCCAGCCGTTCACGCTGGTCGCCGGAGTGCCATTCGGTGGACTGCATGTGGCCACGGCGTTCTCGCTCAACGTTGGCTGCCCGATGATCTACATCCACCCGCCCGCGACGGACAAAGCGGACGTGATCGAGGGCATCTATGTGCGTGGGCAGAGCTGCCTGATTATCGACGACCTGATTACCGGCGGCGGAAGCATCCTGCAAACCGCCACCACCCTCTCCGAGGCTGGGCTCGTGGTCCGCGACGCGGTGACGCTGATCGACCGCCAGGAGGGCGGGAAGGCGGCGCTGAAGAAGGCGGGCATCAATCTAATCAGCATCCTCACGCTCGAACAGATCGCCACCTTCCTAATGTCTGCGGGCCACATCCCGGAAGATGTCTACCGCGAGACGATGTCCTACCTCGAATCGCGTCCCGCCTGAGGACGCTTGTGCCCGCCGTCCGCCCCGCGACCACCGCCGATCTGCCCGCGATCAACGCTATCTACAACTTCTACGTTGAGAGTTCGCCAGCGACCTTCGACACCGAGCCCATGAGCGACGCTTGGCGGCTGGGATGGTTCGAGCAACGCGTCGCCAAGGGCCTTTCGGTGCTGGTTGCCGATGCTGGCGGCGAGATCGCCGGCTGGTGCGCGCTCTCTGACTGGAGCCCGAAGCGCGCATACGAGACCACCAAAGACGAATCCATCTACATCGCCGACGCCTTTCGTGGACAGGGAGTTGGCCGCGCGCTACTGATTGAGATTCTGGAAGAGGCGAAGCATCTCGGTGTTCACGTTGTGATGGCGGGCGTCGTCGCCTGTCAGGAGCCGAGTCTCGCCTTGCATCGCTCGCTCGGCTTCGAACAATCGGCGCTCAACCAGCACATGGGCTACAAGCTGGGCGCCTGGCACGACGTGGCCTACCTCCAACGGCACCTCTGGCGCTGAGTGCGCGCCGCCCGCCGCCCGTCACCTATCGCCTGCTTCGCGCCATACGTACAGTGAATCCGCTGTGAGCGACACCGAGGTAGAGATAGATGACCCTGCGGCTCCTGGCCGTTCGAACGCTGAAGCGCTCGCGCAGCGTGCCGTTGCGCGCGACCCTGACGCGTGGGGCACGATCTTCGAGCTGCACTACCGGGGCGTCTTCGCCTTCGTCCGCTACCGCCTGCGCGGCGCCCCGGAGGCTGAGGACATCGCTTCGCAGGTCTTCGAAATCGCCTTCGCGAACGCCGCCCGCTTTGACTACCGCGGGGTCCCAATCGAAGGCTGGCTCATTGGCATCGCCCGCAATGTCGTCCGTGACCACGTCAAAAAGCTCGGCCGCAGCGGCTACACCGCCGAACTCGATGGGACCGTCGAGTTTTCTGAACCGGACGCCGCAGCTAGCATCGACCTCCACCACGACCTCGCCGCGGCGATGCGCGACCTCACCGAAGACCAACACGAGGTCATCTCACACCGCTTCCTGCTCGACCGCTCGGTGGCGGAGACGGCCCTCCTTATGAATCGCTCCGAGGACGCAGTCAAGAACCTCCAGCGCCGGGCCCTCGCAGCCATGCAGCGGGCGCTCGCCAGCGCTCACTACCCCCACGGGGGCTCTCCATGACCAGCAACCGAATCGACCAGTTGCTTGAAGAAGCGCTCGAAAGTGGTGCTGTGCCAGCGGGAGCCTCTGCGAATGAACGCGTCGAAGTAGAAAAACTGCTCGCCGCTGCCGGGACCGCACGCACGTTGCGCGCAGCTGCTCAGGCCGAAAGCGGCCATGCAGTGCCTACGGCGCGGGCACGTTTCCAGCGTTTCATGGCTGCGGAGACGGCCGCTTCTGTCCCGGTGTCCCGCCCGGTCGTGCCGGGCTCGCCCCGCCGCGGCCTGTTGGCGCGGGCGCTGGCCGTGCACCGCGGGCTCACCCTCGCGGGATCTGCCGTGGTCATCGGTCTCGTCGCACTCGTTGCGGTCATCGCCTCGCAGCCCTACGGTGGCGTGGATACCGCCTCCGCGCAGGTGCTGAACGTCAATGACTACGCCCAGCTCCAGGGCGTGATCACCGCCACCTCAGGCGAAGGCGCCGCCCGCACCGCGACCCTCTCGTCTGATTTCGGCGAGATCGAAATCGGCCTCGGCGACCTCAATGCGGTGACGAACGCAGATCACGCCGTGGACCCATCGACGCTCAAGCCAGGAGACTCGGTGACGGTCGCCGGGACAGTCGCGAAAGATAGTAAGACGACGAAGATTGCTGCACGCACGCTTTCCGTCCTCAAAGCGGACGCGAAGCCTCCGGCGAAGACCAGGCTCACGCTGCTTCGCGAACTGCGGAAGGGACTTGAGGGTCGAATTACCGTCCTCGCGGTTGCGCAGGATGGCAAATCGGCCCGTGTCCTGGTGGCCGTCAGCAATGGCGAACAGTTTGTGGTGGCGGTCAACGCAAAGACGCTCGGTGAGCTGCTGAACGGCAGCGAGGCGGCGGTCGGCCGCAGCGTGGTCGTCTCCCAGGAGCCGGGCAACGCCAGTGGCGAGTTTTCGCTGACGCCGGTTTCCAACCCGGGCCAGCCGACCCCGGTGGCGCGTCCCGCTCTCTCTGGGGTCGCGGGGATCATCCTTGCTCGCGATGGAAACGTGCTTCGCCTGCACACAGACCGCGGACCCGTACAGGTGGTTGTCACGTTGGAGACGCGCATCGTCATCGGTCCAGGCGCCGAGCTGACGGCGGAGCGTTTTCGCGGCGGCAACCTCGCCCTGGGTCACGCAGTGGTCATCCAGGGTGGCGTGGATCGTGCCACCGGCCGGCTCATCGCCGATGTCATCTGGGTGGGTGCGAAGCCAACTCGCTAGCGGTCCGCTGCCGGCCGACGGCCGGCGCCTCGCTCATCCTCCGATAGGCTCAGGAGGAGCGGAGGGAGGGCAGGGTCGGGGGCCGGCCGCTGATGCCTACGGCCAACTTCCGTAGGGCAATACCCTGATCTTGGCTTGCTCCACCGTTTTGTCACTGAAGTTCCACCGTTGTCACCCGATTAACACCGTGTAGCCACTGGCGAGAGAGCGGCAACTCCTCCCCGGCGGCATAAACAGAGGAGACAACAGCAATGACCAGGATCATGACGAACATCAGCGCCATCAACGGCCAGCGAAACTTGGCGAAGACGGGCCTGCGCATGGGCAAGACGCTCGAAAAGCTCGCCAGCGGCTATCGCATCAACCGTGCCGCCGATGACGCCGCGGGCCTCGCCATCAGCGAGAAAATGCGCGCCCAGATTCGCGGCAACAAGCAGGCCCTGCGTAACGCCCAGGATGGCATCTCAATGCTGCAGACCGCGGAAGGCGCGATGGACGAAGTACATTCGATCCTCCAGCGCATGCGTGAACTCGCCGTCCAGGCCGCTAACGGCACGTACGCCGACAACGGGCCTGAGCGCACCAGCATTGGCGAGGAGATCGCACAGCTTCGGAACGAGATCGACCGCATCTCCTTCAGTACCGAATTCAACGGCCAGAAGGTCCTCACGGGAGCGCTCTCGAGCCAGATCGGCGGGGTCGCCGCCACCAGCCTGGTCAACGGCAAGGCGATCGGCGCCGCCAGCGCCGGGGTACCCGCGAACGACCTCGTGGCCGGAGACACGCTGAGCGGCTCCGTCACAGTGTCGGCCATCACCAACCCTGTCGTGGGCTCCACGCAGATGGTGAATAACGGCGGTACGCTCGAACTGCGCCAGGGCTCTACCGTCCTCGGCACGGCAACAGCCTTCGCCAGCGGCGCGACCATTGGCGCTGGCGCCTCGTCCACCGTCACCTTCAGCAACGGCACCGCGCTCACCGTAAATAACGCCGGCGCAGGCGCTTAC
Organism: Tepidiformaceae bacterium; assembly: GCA_039917655.1. Classification (GTDB taxonomy): domain Bacteria; phylum Chloroflexota; class Dehalococcoidia; order Tepidiformales; family Tepidiformaceae; genus PNKC01. The sequence goes on along the minus strand of JBDSJC010000289.1, from coordinate 1,438 downwards.
ACCTTCGCAACGTTCCTCGCCGATGCCACCGCCGCGGCCAACGACACGATGGTCTTTGATGGCACCGGCGTGAACATCCTCGCGACGACCGCCAAACCGCAGACCTACACGTTCACCACAACAGGGACCGACCTGATTCTCACCGGCGCCGATGGCACCACACAGACGATCGCCGCCCCAACCCTGGGCGCCAACGGAAGTTCGACGGTCGATTTCAACCAGCTTGGCATCCAGATCACCCTGACCGCTGGCCCCGCCGGCCGTACCCCGGCGCAGATCGCGGCGGCGCTGACGAGCGCCAACAACAACAGCATCATCATCGCCGGCTCAGGTAACACCAGCACGCTCCAGGTTGGCGCGAACGTCCCGGACACCCTTGCCTTGACGTTCGCCAGCATGCAATCGGATCAGCTCGGTTCCCTTGCCTTTAAGCTCGGCGGCCCAACCGGACTCATCTCCACCCTCGGCACCCAGGTCGTCAAGACGATCACCGACGCCCACAACCTGATGTCCGCCCTCGACGGCGCGATTCAGACGCTGAACAGCACCCGCGGCACCCTCGGTGCGGCTCAGAACCGCCTCGAACACACGATCAACAGCCTCGGCGTCAGCGTCGAGAACCTGAGCGCCAGTGAGAGCCGCATCCGCGACGCCGATATCGCTGAGCTTTCCAGCGACATGGTGGCGTCGAACATCCTTCAGTCGGCAGGCGTCTCAGTGCTTGCCCAGGCCAACCAGACTCCCCAGGCGGTGCTCCAGCTGCTCCAGCGGTAACGCCGCTGACCCCTTGATCGACGCCGCTCTCAACTGAAGGGCGGGTTCGGGAACTCCCCGGACCCGCCCTTCTTCACGTTCTTTGCGATTTTCAGGATCCCCGGCCTGTGCCTGCCACCGCCTGTCAACCGGAATGGCGCCCAGCCGCAACGATCGCCACCTGATTCACACTCCGTGTCCCCGTCCGTCCTCTTTTCTGCACCCCCAATAGTCCGAGATGTCCGCGATAACCAAGGGGAGAGTCCCGCATAAGACTCAAACACTGCGGGACTCGGGGCCACCAGAGGCCCCGGGGAAAACGAAAGGGGACAGGAACAATGTCATCCATTGTGACCAACGCGAGCGCGATCAACGCCCAACGCAACCTCGGCATCACGGGCATGAAGATGGGCAAGGTGCTGGAGAAGCTCTCCAGCGGCTATCGCATCAACCGTGCCGCCGACGACGCGGCAGGCCTGGGCATCAGCGAAAAGATGCGTGCCCAGGTCCGCGGCAACACCCAGGCCATCCGAAACGCCAACGACGGCATTTCGATGATTCAGACCGCTGAAGGCGCGATGGACGAAGTCCACTCGATCCTCCAGCGTATGCGCGAGCTGGCCGTCCAGGCCGCCAACGACACGAACGACTCGGCCGCCCGCACCAGCATCGGCACCGAACTTGT
>JBDSJC010000288.1:0-16653 GCA_039917655.1 Tepidiformaceae bacterium | reverse complement strand
TGAAGCCTGTGCCGGTGATCGAAACCACCGTCCCGCCGCTGATCGGCGAGGATACCGGGTTCACCGCGGTGACCACCGGGATGGACGCCGTGGTGTAGGTGTACTTGGTCGCGGTGCCAGTGACGCTGGCCCCGCCGGGACCGGTGACAACAACGTCAACGATCCCTGCTACTCGCGCTGGGCTCGAAACGCGGATCTGGGTGTCCGAATCGACGATGAACGAAGTTCCGGTCACGCCGCCAAACGTGGCGCTGGTGGCGCCCGCGAAACCCGTTCCCGTAATCGTCACAACGGTGCCGCCAGCGATCGTTCCCCCGGAGGGGCTAAGCGTGGTGATCACCGGAGCGGCCGAGGCGTACGTGAAGTTGTCAGCGGCTACGTTGGCGCTTGTCCCGCCAGTAGTCGTCACCCGGACATCGGCCACGCCTGCGGCCCCAGCGGGTGCGAGGGCCGTCAGCTGTGTGGCGCTCGCGACGGCCACGCTGGTCGATGCGTTGCCGCCAAAGCTCACAGCCGTATTGCCCGTCCCCGTGACGAAGTTCGCCCCGTTTACCGTGACCACCGTGCCCCCACTTGTCGGGCCGGTGGCGGGTGCTATGGAGGTCACTCCAGGAATCTCCCGGAAGGTGAATACGCCGCCCGACGAAACGAGGCTGTCGCCGTCCACGTTGGTGACGATCACGTTCCCTGGCCCAGCGATATGCGCGGGAGTGACCGCCGTAACGGTCGTGTCATTCACCGGCACCACGCTGGTAGCGCTGACGCCGTCGATCTTGACGGCGGTGGCTCCGGTTAGGCCCGTGCCGGTGATTGTGATGCTGGTGGCGCCCGCCACCGGGCCGCTGTTGGGAGTCACCGACGTCACCACGGGTACTGCCGCGAACGCAGGCGTTACAACGAGTAACGCCAGGATGAGCGCGGCGAGCAGCGCAAGTCCGCCAGGGACGCGCCGCGAAAGATGTGCCTGTTGCATGGGGTAGCTCCTTGAGTAGTTCACGTGGGCGGGCCGGAACGCACCTCGCCATCCCGCTGCGGTTCCCGCTGCCGCCTCACGCGTTGCCTTCAAGGTACCCACACTGGCGGGGCTGGGAATCGCTAAATCAGTCCAGGACATCGCATTCTCATTGCATTTTGATTGCGGTTTAGGTCGTGTAAAAGCTCACGCCTAACGCGATTGGCCGTCCCGATGGTGCCGTTTCGGGCACCACCAGCTACTCTCTTGAGGGGCCAAAGCTGGCGTTGCCTCATCGGGGGAACCATCCGTCACGAGTCTGCAAGGCTGGAAATCTCCCGCGCAAGCCCTACGTAAGCCGCGCCCCGGTAGGCTGACAGCATCAGCGGGGAGGCGCTCAATGCAGGATCAGGATTCATCGCCGGAGCGCATGTGAGCCGTCGCCACAAGCTACCGGTGGCAACGTACCGGCTCCAGTTGAGCGGCCAGTTCACGCTCGCCGATGCCGCCTTGGCCGTGCCCCACCTGGCGGCGCTGGGCATCTCGCACGTCTACCTCTCGCCGATCTTCGCCGCCGCGCCGGGCAGCAGCCACGGCTACGACGTCATCGATAGCAACCGCGTCAGCCCCCAACTCGGCGGCGTCGAAGCGCTCTACGTGTTGGACGGAGTGCTCCGTCAGCATGACATGGGCCTGATCCTTGATATCGTTCCGAACCACGTCGGTGTGGTCGGCGCCCTCAACCCCTGGTGGCGAGACGTGCTCCGATTCGGGCGGCGCTCGGAGTTCGCCGGTTTCTTTGACATCGATTGGGACGGCCAACCGCAGATGCCTTCGGGGGTGCTCGTCTATCCCTCCCTCGGCCGCCCCTTCGGCGCCGCCCTGGAAGCGGGCGAACTCTTGCTCGGCTACGACGGCACGGAACTCGTCGTCCACTACTTTGACCAATCGTTGCCTCTGACTCCCACGAGCTACCTCGCGGCGCTTGGTCTGCCTCCCTCCGACCTCGGCGAGACGCTCTCCGACCCCGGGGCGTTGCCGAGCCTTGCCGGCCTGCTCGAAGCGATCGCCAACGCCACCCCCGCCGATGCCGCCAACGAACTGCTCAGGATGGCCCAGATAGTGGCGTCCGAGCCCTCTCTCCGGACGTGGATTGACGGGCGCCTCGCTCAGATCAATGGCACTGCTGGCGACCCCGCGAGCTTCGACGAGTTGGAGGCAATCCTCGGCGCACAGCCCTACCGCCTCGCCTACTGGCGCGTTTCCGGCGAAGAGATCAACTACCGCCGGTTCTTCGATGTGAACAGCCTTGCCGCCCTCCGCGTCGAGGTCCCGCAGGTGTTCGCCGCCACGCACGAACTGATCGCCCGGCTGGTGCGCGGCGGGATTGTCACCGGGCTGCGGGTGGACCACGTGGACGGCCTCTACGCCCCCGGAGAGTACCTCGCACGGCTCCGTGAACTGGTGGACGACGCGGTCCCTCCCGAGAATATCTGCCCGATCTGGGTCGAAAAGATCCTCGCCCGTGACGAACGGCTCCCCGCCTGGCCCGTCGCCGGAAGCACCGGATACGATTTCCTGGCGGTCGCTGGCGAGCTGGCCATCTCGGCCAACGGAGCCCGCGCCCTGGCCCGTGCCTACGATTCGTTTACGGGCGCCCGCCACGTCTACGACGACATCGCCTACGCCGCCCGCAAGCACGTCGCCGAGCGTTCGTTCGCGGGCGAGGTGACCGTCCTCGCGCTCCAACTCCATCGGCTTTCTCAGCGCGGGAGGCTCTACCGGGACAACACCCTCGCCGGCTTGCGCGAGGCGATCGCCGCTCTCATCGCCTGCTTCCCGGTTTACCGCACGTACTTCGATGAGGAGGGCACGGACGCCAGCGAAGCAGCCTGGATTCGCGGCGCCGCGACACGGGCGGTCCTCCGAGACCCGGATGTCACGCCCGAAGCGATGGAGTTCCTCACCCAGGTGCTCCTGCTTTCCCCCGAACCCGAAAACGAAGCCGAACGCGCCCAGTGGGTCCACTTCCGCCGCCGCTTCCAGCAAGTAAGCGCGCCGGTGATGGCCAAGGGCGTTGAGGACACCACGCTGTTTCGCTACAGCCGCCTGCTGGCCTTGAACGAAGTAGGGTGCGCGGCCGATTCGAATGGCACCTCGCCGGAGCGGGCGCACGCTTGGTTCAAGTCGCGCTCGAAAGAATGGCCAGGGAGCATGTCCGCGACTACCACCCACGACACCAAGCGCAGCGAGGATGTGCGTAATCGCCTCGCGGTGCTCAGCGAACTGCCGCGCGAGTGGGGCCTCGCGGCCCGTACCTGGTCCCGGCTGAACGCTACCAAACGGCGCCATGCGGACGGGCGCGAGGTACCGGATCCAGACACCGAGCATTACCTCTATCAGACGCTCATTGGGGCCTGGGAGGGACGGTGGGACACGGCGTTCCACGCCCGCATCGAAGAGCACATGACGAAGGCCCTGCGCGAAGCCAAGCTGAGCACCAGTTGGATGAAGGTGGACGACGCTTACGAAAGCGCTGTCCTGGAGTTCGTCAGGGAGATCCTTGATTCGCGCCGCCGCGGCACGTTTCCCGCCCAGCTCGATCGCTTCGTCGCTCGCCTGCGGCCAGCCGCGGCGCTCAATAGCCTGGTCATGGTCGCCCTGAAGTGCCTGGCGCCGGGAATCCCGGACTTCTACCAGGGCAGCGAACTGCCGATCTTCCAGTTGACCGACCCCGATAACCGCAGGCCGATGGACCTCGCGGGGTTGAGCCGCGCGGCGCACGCTGACGCTGGCCCCGTCCCACCACCGCCGATGACCCCCGAGGCGAAGGCGTGGCTGACGAAACGGCTGTTGGCACTTCGCGGACGCACTCCGGACCTGTTCGGCGAAGGCGGATACCGCTCCGTGTTGGCCACGGGGGAGCACGGCGCGAACCTCTTCTGCTTCTTCAGGGAGCTCGAAGGCCAACGGCTGCTGGTTATCCTTCCCAGGGTGGTCGCTGGCTTCCTCGACTCCGAGGGGAACATCCAGCCGGGTACCTTCGACAATACCGTCGTGCCGCTCCCTGGCCGCGGCGCACCCTGTTCAAACTGGCTGACCGGCGAAGACTACAGCGAATGTGAGGAGGTGAACGCCGGCGCGGCCCTCGCGCGGTTTCCGCTTGCCGTGCTCATCCAGGGTGAACTCCAGTGACCAGGGTCACTCGCGGCCGCTGGCAGCCCTCGCTTGGAGCCGTGCCCGATGAGGTTGGCGGGACGCGGTTTCGCGTCTGGGCACCGAAGCCTTCAAAGCTCGAACTCATCCTCCAGGGTGCGGACGGCCAGGGTCCAGGGGGCGGCCAGCGGGTCATCGAATTGGAGACTGCCGAGCACGGCTATCGTCAGGCGCACGTCTCAGACGCCGAGGTGGGCACGCGCTACGGCTACCGCATCGACGGCGAGGGTCCGTACCCCGACCCCTGCTCGCGCAGCCAGCCCGACGGCGTGCACGGCCTGAGCGAAGTGCTCGATGCAAGCGCTTTCGCCTGGACCGACGATGCGTGGATTGCCCCCGAGTTTGCCGATCTTGTCCTCTACGAATGCCACATTGGGACGCTCACCACCGAAGGCACGTTCGATGCCGCGGCCAAGCTCATGTCGGAACTGCGCGGCATCGGCTTCACGGCCGTCGAACTGATGCCCATCGCGACGTTCCCGGGAAGATGGAACTGGGGATACGACGGCACTCAACTCTTCGCCCCAGCGGCAGTCTACGGAGGCCCCGATGGGCTTCGCCGCCTGGTGAACGCCGCTCACGAGGCGAACATGGCCGTCGTGCTGGACGTGGTCTACAACCATTTCGGGCCAGACGGAAATTACACAGGGCTCTATGCGGACGAATACCTGAGCAGCGTGCACACCACACCGTGGGGTCCGGCCGTCAACTTTGATGGCCCAGGCTCGCCCGGCGTCCGCACCTTCGTGATCGAGAACCTGCTGCACTGGGTCCACGAATACCACATCGACGGCTTTCGCCTCGACGCCACGCACCAGCTCATCGATTCCTCGGCGCACCAGATTCTGCCCGAGATCTCCAGCACCCTGCGGACGCACTCCCGCACCGTACAGCCCCCCTACCTGATGGCTGAGACGCCTGAAAACGACGTTCGCTACGCGACCCCCCTGGAGTCGGGCGGCTACGGCTTCGATGCCGTTTGGGCGGATGACTTCCACCACGGATTGCATACGGCGCTGTTCGATGACCGGGCCGGCTACTTTGTGGGCTTCGATGGCAGCATGTTGAAGCTGGCCGATACTGTGCGCCACGGCTTCCTCTACGAAGGGGAGTTCGATGCTGGCGCCGATGAGAACCGCGGGACCCCGGCCCGGCGGTGGCCGTGGCCCGCGTTTCTCTATTGCCTCCAGAACCATGATCAGGTGGGCAACCGGCCCTTCGGTGATCGTATGAACAACGCCGCCTCACGCGCGGACGCGCTGGCCGCCACCATGCTCCTGCTCCTACTGCCGCAGACGCCGCTGGTCTTCCAGGGTCAGGAGTTCCTGGCCTCAACCCCGTTTCTCTATTTTACCGATCATCCGCCGAAACTCGGGAGACAGGTGACGAAAGGCCGCCGCCGCGACTTCGCCCAGTTCAAGACGTTTGAAGATGAGGGTCTGCGCGAATCGATCCCGGACCCCCAGGACCCGCTGACCTTCGAGCGCTCCCGGCTGAACCACGACGAAGCGAAGTTCGGCCTGGGCATGCTCGCCGCGGACTACCATCGGCAGCTGCTCGAAATTCGCTCGACAGACCCCGTCCTCCGTGCCTACCGCGGGGAACGTTGTCCGATCGAAACGAAGGCCGCGGGCAGCGCGATCCTCGTGCGCTTCACCGTGGGAGAATCTGAACGTTGGCTGGCCGTCAATTTTGGCGCCGAGGCCGCGTTCCAGCTGAGCAATAGCGATCAGGCGCGCATCTTCATCCACACCAACGAGAGCCGTTTCGGTGGGACCGGAGGCTCGCCCGAGGTTCGCCAGGGGGTGCTCACGGTCCCGGCCTACAGCGCTGTTTTCGTCGGCGCCGGCCCCGATTAGTCAACCGTTCCCGGGCGCGTCCTCGGCGGCCACCGAGGGGTGGACGAGCGCACAGATGGAGCGTGCCGCCAGCCGGTAGAGCCGCCTGCCTGCGAGCTGCACGCGACCTTCCGGTTGCTCCGGCCGGCTGCTATCGAAGGAGAGCGACCAGCGGTGCGGCCGCGGGGCAACCGGCAGCCGGAAGTCGACGTCCTCGAACCCGGCGTTCACCAGGATGAGCACCGTGTTGGCGTTCACTGGCTCCAGTGATGGATGCGTCAAGTCCGGTGCGTCCCCCGCCAGCCACATTCCGAGTGTCCGGCGCTCCGGGTCGTGCCATGCGAATTCGGACATTTCGCTGCCGTCCGGGCTATACCAGACGATGTCGCGCGTGGTCTCGCCGCGTACTGGCCGCCCCTGGAAGAACTTCCGGCGGCGCAAGACGGGGTGCGCGCGGCGGAAGCGCGTCAGCCTGCGTGTCCATTCCAGCATCTGGCGCTCAGCCGGCCCCCACTCCCAGGACATCCACGAAAGATCGCTGTCCTGGCAGTAGACGTTGTTGTTCCCCCTCTGAGTGCGGCCCACCTCATCGCCGTGCAGGATCATGGGCACGCCTTGGCTCAGGACAAGCGTCGCCAGCAGGTTGCGCATCTGCTGGCCGCGCAGCCGCAAGACGTCCGCGTCGCCCGTCTCGCCCTCGATGCCGCAGTTCCAGCTGTTATTGTCGTCGGTGCCGTCGCGGTTGCCCTCGCCGTTCGCCTCGTTGTGCTTCGAATCAAAGCTGACCAGGTCGTGCAACGTAAACCCGTCGTGCGCCGTGATGAAGTTGATGCTCGCGTACGGCTTGCGGCCGCTCTGCTCATAGAGGTCGCTGCTGCCCGTCAAGCGGTAGCCCACTTCGCCGATCTGTCCGGCGTCACCCTTCCAGAACTTGCGAAGGCTGTCGCGGTACTTCCCATTCCACTCGGTCCACAGCACCGGAAAGTTGCCCACCTGGTAGCCGCCGTCGCCCACGTCCCACGGTTCGGCAATGAGCTTCACCTGCGAGAGAACCGGATCCTGGTGAATGATGTCGAAGAACGCGCTCAACCGGTCAACCGCGTGCAGCTCGCGCGCCAGCGCGGATGCAAGGTCGAACCGGAAGCCATCGACATGCATCTCCAGCACCCAGTAGCGCAGGCTGTCCATGATCATCTGGATTGTGCGTGGATGACGCATGTTGAGCGTGTTGCCGGTGCCTGTGAAGTCCTGGTAGTGGCCCTCGTCGCCCTCCATCAACCGGTAGTACGCGGGGTTGTCGATCCCCCGGAACGAAAGCGTTGGGCCCAGGTGATTGCCCTCCGCGGTGTGGTTGTAGACCACGTCCAGGATCACTTCGATCCCCGCCTTGTGGAACGTTTTGACCATCGTCTTGAATTCGTTGACCGAGGCTCCCGGCGCTGTGCTAGAACTGTAGCGGCTGTCCGGCGCAAAGAACCCGATCGTGTTGTAGCCCCAATAGTTCTTCAGCCCCCGATCGAGCAGGAGTTGGTCGTCCACAAAGTGGTGCACGGGCATAAGCTCGATCGCTGAGATGCCAAGGTCTTGCAAATAGGTGATGACGCTGTGGTGGGCCAGCCCGCTGTAGGTGCCGCGCAGTTCGGCCGGGACGCGCGGGTTTTGCTTCGTCAGGCCCCGCACATGCGCCTCATAGATCACCGTCTCGTGCCACGGGGTGCGCAACAGCCGATCGTCTCCCCAGGAAAAGCCAGGCTCGATGACTACCGCCTTGGGCATCCCGGGCGCGCTGTCGGTCGAATCGCAGACCCGGTCGTCTGCGTGCTCGCCGGGCGGGTAGCCGAACATCGCTGGGGACCATTGCACGGCGCCGGTGATCGCTTTTGCGTAGGGGTCCAGGAGTAGCTTGCTGGCGTTGAACCGCAGTCCGCGTTCCGCCTCGTACGGGCCATGCACCCGATACCCGTAGAGCAGCCCCGGCCGTGCTTCAGGCAGATAGGTGTGCCATACGTTGTCCGTTTTTTCGGTCAATTCAATTCGCGCCGCTTCGGGCTGTCCGTAGGCAGCGTCGAACAAGCACAGTTCAACCCGTTCGGCGATCTCGCTGAAGAGCGCAAAGTTCACTCCGCTGCCGTCCCAGGTCGCCCCCAGGGGCGCGGGAGTGCCAGGGTATTGTCGAGCGCCGGGCATTCTCACGTCGGTGTCTTTCTCCGTCGGGTGAGTGGATTTTAGGGCCTTTTAACTTCGTTGGGGCCGCGTCCGTTATGCAGGCGGGTCGGCGTTGCCGAGGTAGTGAGGGTCGTGGAGGCAGTCAAGGATGCCTTCCAGCGGCAGGTGCACCCAGGCCGGGCGATTGTCGATTTCGTACGCCACTTCGTAGAGCGCCTTCTCCATGACCAGCACGCCAAGCGTCACCATCATCTCCTCTGGCTCATCCGAGAGGATGCCCGTGCCCGCTATCGCGGCGACATAGGCTCGCAGGAACTCCCGCGCGCTCCACGCCTGCCAGAGCCGTGCCCACGCCTCGATCTGCTCGCGGGGGACGTTCGGCATTCGGGCCGATTCAACCAGCGCACCCACACCGTGCACGCGGACGTAGTGGAATGAGCGGATCATCCCCGCCACGTCGTAGAGCGGTGAACGCTTTGCGCGGCGCTCGCCCAGCGTCCGCCCCGGCTCGCCTTCGAAGTCGATGACAACCACGTCGCGGCCGTTTACGAGGATCTGCGAAAGGTGGTAGTCGCCGTGACAGCGGATCCGCAGACCGGGGAACGGCCGCCGCGCGCCGCTCGCAAGCCGTCTCTTGATCGTCGCCTCTTCATGCAATACCTGTTCGGCGAGGGCCCGCGCAGGCCCTTCCAAAGCTGAGGCCGCCGCTCGCAACAGGGAGAACGTTTCGCGCACCCGCGACCGCAGGTTGTGGGCCATGGCCTGGCGCGAGAACGAGGTGTGCGGCTCCGGCGTCAGGTCTGGGTCCGCGGCGCGGGCCGAGGCCAGCGCGATGTGCATCTCGGCAGTACGCTGGCCCAGCACCCCGGCCAGGTCTATCCACAGCGCGGCGTGCTCCGCGAAGGGGCCTTCTTGCTTGGCGTCGGCCGTTGGTGCTGGTCCGTGGGCCACCGCCTCAAGGAATGTCGTCAGTTCGTCGAGCGCGAAGAGCCATCCGTCCGTCTGGTGAGTCACCTGAGTTTCGAGTATCGCAACGGTGCTGCTGCTCCCGCCACGCAGCGAATCCAATTCGATCGTGCCCATGATCTGCGGCGCGTGAGGAGCGAAGCTGGTCCCCGAGATGAACCGTTCGAGTTCCACCTGCTGGTTGATGCCGGGCTCAATCCGCCGCACCAGCTTGAGCATCAACTGGTCGGCGTACATCACCGAAGTGTTGGTCTGCTCGCCGCGGTGCACCCGCGGGGTCCAGCTTTCGGCATCCCGCGGCAACCGTTTGAGCGGCCTGATATTCATCGAGCGGCCATCGCTGGGGAACGAACGCCGGCCACGAAAATAGGAGAGCAGCTTCCGCGCCACCTCTGGCAGGACGAGCGCATCTATGAGCGTTACCACTCCGCCGGGGACCACTACGTCGGCAATGATGGCCGACGGCGCAGCGTGCGTCAGTTCGCTCGCCCGCTCTTCACCCACGCCGGTGACGAACATGCCGTACTCGTCGGCTTCGCCGTGCACGTATTCGAACTGGACGATGACGTAGAGCGCGAGCGCAGGCTTGCCACCGACCGGTATCACCCCGGTGATCGTCGCGCGGCGCACCGCGCGGGACTTGCCGCGGAACCACCGTTGGCCGCGCATGTAGGCCAACAGCAACGCTTCGGCTTCGCCTGCGTGGGCGCTGAACACCGACTCCCAGTCGCGTGCCGCCAGGCGCGGGCGCTCACCGCCCGCGATGTGTCCGGGGAGCGTGACCGCTGCGCCGGCGCCGTGCCGTCGCAGTGAGAACCAGAAGAAGGTTTGCGGGCCCAGCGAAAGGAAGTAAGGAGCGTCGGTGATCATCGGGAAGCGCGCCTGGCCGAAGAGTTCCAGCGGCTCCGTGCCGGCGTACGCCTGAAGATTGAGGTGGACCGCCTGCACGAACCGTGCCAGGTTCGCCACCACCAGCACCCGCTCGCCTTCGTATTCGCGTACAAAGGCGAGCACCTTGCGGTTGTCCGTGGTGACCATCTGCATGGATCCCCGGCTGAGCGCACGGTGACGGCGGCGCAGGGCAATGATCCGCTTTGTCCAATCCAACAACGACCCGCGCGCCTGCTGGGTCTGCACATTCAGCGCTTCGTAGTGGTACTGGGAACCGACGTTCACTGGCAGGTACATCTTCTGCGGGTTCGCCTGCGAAAAGCCGGCGTTGGTGTCGGCGCTCCACTGCATGGGTGTGCGCACGCTGTCGCGGTCGCCGAGGTAGATGTTGTCGCCCATCCCGATCTCGTCGCCGTAGTAGATCACCGGCGTCCCTTCGAGCGAAAAGAGGATGGCGTTCATCAGCTCCAGGCGCCGCCGGTCGCCGCCCAGCAGCGGCGCCAGCCGCCGCCGAATACCAACGTTGATCCGCGCCCGCCGGTCCTCGGCGTAGGCGCGATACATGTGGTCTCGCTCTTCGTCGGTCACCATCTCCAGCGTCAGTTCGTCATGATTGCGAAGGAACACCGCCCAGCGTCCGCCTGCCGGTGGCCCGGGCGTCACATCAAGGATGTCGATAATCGGGAACGCGTCTTCCATTCTGATCGCCATGAAGAGGCGCGGCATCAGCGGGAAGTGGAAGAGCATGTGACATTCGTCGCCGGCGCCGAAGTACTGTGCGGCGTCTTCCGGCCACTGGTTCGCTTCGCCGATCAGTATCCGCCCCGGAAACCGCGAATCCACGTGTTGGCGTAGCTCCTTGAGGAACTGGTGCGTCTCCGGCAGGTTCTCGCAGGTCGTCCCCTCGCGTTCGAAGAGGTAGGGGACGGCGTCCAGACGCAGGCCGTCCACGCCCTCGTCCAGCCAGAAATCCACCACTTCGAGCATCTCCGCGCGGACCTTCGGGTTGTCGAAGTTCAGGTCCGGCTGGTGACTGTAGAAGCGATGCCAGTAGTAGGCCCCTGCCACGGGGTCCCACGTCCAGTTCGAGCGTTCGGAATCCGTGAAGATGATGCGCGTGCCTGCAAACTCGCTCGCGGTGTCGCTCCAGACGTAGCGGTCCCTGGCCGGGCTGCCCTTTGGCGCTTCCCGCGAACGTTGGAACCAGGCGTGCTGGTCCGACGTGTGATTGAGCACAAGTTCAGTGATCACCCGCAGCCCGCGCGCATGGGCGGCGGCGAGAAAGCGGCGAAAGTCGCGCATCGTGCCGTAGTCCGGGTGGATCCGCCGGTAGTCGGCTATGTCGTAGCCGTCGTCGCGCAGCGGCGAGACGTAAAACGGCAACAGCCAGAGTGTGTTGACGCCCAACTCCTGGAGGTAATCCAGTTTGCTCGTCAGCCCTGCGAAGTCCCCAATGCCGTCCGCGTTCCCATCCGAAAAGGCGCGAATGTGGACTTCGTAGATGATGGCATCAACGTACCAGAGCGGGTCGCGGTCGCCATCCTCGCTCTGCGCTTTCGATCGTTTGGCTTTGCCAGTTGGGGAGGCCGTTGCTCTCACTGGACGGTCACGATGATCGCTGGGATTTCGGGATCGTCCAGCGTGACGCTCGCCCGTGAGCCGATCCACTGTAGCGTCCCGCCTGCGAGCAGCACTTCGCCTTGCATCGCCCCGTCCGTGCCATCAGGCAGCTCCACCCAGCCTTCCGTCACCTTCCCAAGGTCGAGGTTGACGATCGTCAGCACGCGCCCGCCATCGTCCGCTCCCCCCTTCACGTAGGCCAGCAATGCCTCACCGCTCGTCTTGCAGAACGTCAGCGAGCGATCGTCCAGGAGCGCCGGGTGCGCCCGCCGAAGTTCGTTCACGCGTGCAATCAGCGGCCGAAGGCTTTCTGTTGTGGTCACATCCCAGCTTCGCAGTTCGTACTTCTCTGAGTCCAGATACTCTTCGCTCCCGGCGGCGGCTGGGTTTGATTCGTAGAGTTCAAAGGCCGGGCCGTAGATGCCGTAGTTCGCGCCCAACGTTGCCGCCAGCAGGAATCGCACGGCGAACGCAGGCTTGCCACCCTCCTGCAGATACTCATTGAGGAGGTCCGGCGTGGCCGGCCAGAGGTTCGGGCGCAGGTACTCGCGCGTCCCCGGCGCCTGGAGCGCAGTGATGAAATCAACGATCTCTGCTGCTGTGTTCCGCCAGGTGAAGTAGGTGTAGGACTGGCTGAAGCCGGCCACCGCCAACCGGCGCATCACCTCCGGCCGGGTGAACGCCTCCGCGAGGAAGATGACGTCCGGGTGCGCCGCCTGCACCTCACGGATCAGCCACTCCCAAAACGCGAACGGCTTGGTGTGCGGGTTATCGACGCGGAAGGCGCGTATCCCTTCCTCCGCCCAAAACAGGACGATGTCTCGGAGGGCCTCCCAGAGCGCCTGCCAGTCGATGCTTTCGAAGTTCAGCGGGACGATGTCTTCGTACCGTTTTGGCGGGTTCTCGGCGTAAGCCACCGAGCCGTCCGGAAGGTGGCGGAACCACGAGGGATGCTGGCTGAGCCACGGATGGTCGGGCGAGCACTGGATTGCAAGGTCCAACGCGATCTCCAGTCCGTGCTCTCCAGCGCGGGCGACGAATCGCCGAAAGTCCGCCAGCGTTCCCAATTCCGGGTTGATCGCGTCATGCCCGCCATCCGCCGAGCCGATCGCCCACGGGCTGCCCGGATCTTCCGGTCGCGCCATCGGGGAGTTGTTCCGTCCCTTGCGGTGCGTCACGCCAATCGGGTGGATTGGCGGCAGGTAGAGGATGTCGAACCCCATTCCGGCAACGTACGGCAGCCACTTCTCGGCGTCCGCGAACGTCCCATGGGTGCCCACCGGCCCGCATGAGCGTGGGAACAGTTCGTACCACGCCCCGTGTCGCGCACGCTCGCGCTCAACCTGCACCTGGAGGGCCTCATGGCGGGTGACCGGCCCCCGCGGCTGCACCCTGTTCATCAGCGGCGCCACGGTTCGCGCGGCCTCCATCGCCGCGCCAGGGGCCCGTTCGAGGACGGTAGCCGCGGCTGCGTCGAGTTCTGCATTCCCACCCGCGGTCATCGATGCTTCGGCGATCAGGGCGGCGCCTACCTCCAGGTGGACCCGGGCCAGGGCGTTCCCGGAGACGCGCTTTTCGGCTGCGGCCAGCCACGTCCCGTAGCGGTTGATCCACGCTTCCACGGTGTACTCGTAGCGGCCCAGCGAATCTGGCCGAAAACTCCCGCTCCAGCGGTCGTTCTCTAACGGGGCCATCGGACTCGTCTGCCAGTCTCCGCCTGGCTCACGATGCAGAAGAGCGCAATCCAGCTGGTCCCAGCCCTCGGCAAGGACGATTGCCTCAACCTGGACTATGTCGCCGACGGTGCCTCTGATCGGCGGGCGGCTGTCTCGCGGGGGCAGAAACTCGATCGTCGCGCGCGGTGGGCCATCCGGCGGAGGCAGCCATTCGTAGGCGCGCCCGTGGTGGGATGCCGTCATTCTCGCGGCGAATCCGTCGATTCGATCCGGTCCGGGGCGCAGCCGGGACACTCCCGGCGCGCAACTCGCCCGGTGGTAACGTCCACCACCCACTCATGGCTGTGGTCGCTCTTGGAGAAGATCTTGCCTCGCAGGGCCTCAGCCTTACGAGCCGGGGGTTTCGCAACCATTAGAGTTCGTCCTTTCCGCCAGCGTACTGGTTTCGCATCCGCGCCACATTCATTTCCATCTGGATCAGCTGCTCGGACACGTGGATTACGTCGAGAATCGTCGGCGCGCCGATCTGGCTGATGTCGCGGATGAGCGTGTCGCAGGCGTTCGTCAGCGCGTAGGGTGCGCCGTCCCGCCGCAGCATTCCCTCAATGCGGCCAGCGAACGCGGAGATCGCTTCTTTCCAGCTATCGGCGTTTTCGGCTTCGAAAGGCTGTTCCCTGGCGTAACGAATCAGGCTCCAAAGTGCGTATAGCGTGTCCTGTTTCGTGGTCTGTGGTGCTCGCGTGGCGGAGTAGACAACCATGACGTTGATGCCTTTCGATGGCCCCGTCCTGGGGCGGCTTCACAGTAGATCGCGGCCCCATCGGTACACCTCTCACGGGTGGGCGCGCTACATTGCAGAATTGTTGCAGGGGCGAATCGGGTATTAACTTCTTTCGGTCTTGGCGCGTTTAAGGCCGCACACCGGCGAAGGGGCTCAGTCAGCAATCGCCATTTGCGACAGAGCTACTGGTATTTCGACTCGCCGTTCTCGTTGACCACCAAAATCGGACGGTGCGTTTCTTTCAATGCGGCGTTCGCCGAAGCCCCTCGAAGGCGGGCAAAGAGGCCCGGTTCGGCGAACTCCTGCGGCAGCATAATCAGGTCTGCGCCTACTTCGTCGGCGTAGTGCGCCAGTCCGTCGCTGCCCTTGGTGTCGGGCAGCCAGCCGTAAGCATCCACTCCGGCGTCACGGGCACGGGCCACCTGGCTGGCGATGGCGCCCCGGCCAGCTGCTTCCAGGTCTTCCGGAAGCAGCATGTGCGGCAGCGCATCTTTCGTTCCGCCGCCACTCCACGCGGTGGGCGTGGGGGAGGCAAACAGCGTGGCCGCGTCAATATCGTACAGAATCAGCTTCGCTTGTGCGGACTGCGCGGTCTCAATCGCCAGCTTGCCGAGGGCAGGATACTTATCGTGCTCGCTGGCGTAGGCAATGATGCAGGTGGGTGCGGTGGTCATTGGATTCCTCCATGCGCCGCCGAGGCGTATGCGGGCGCGTTAGCGGGCGCGCTTGGTGCAGGTCTGATGTGCGAGCAGCACAGCAGCAATCGTCACTGCGTCTTCGGACCCATCCACGGGGAGCAGGCAGAACAGGCAGGACTGCGCGATGCGGGGGGGCAGTTCTTGAGTCATCACGGGATTTCCTTACTCCTGAGCCTCTCATCCGCCTTGGCGGAGGGCTTCCGTTAACCTAGCAGCATCACGCAAACGGACGTGCAAAGGATGATCGCGCCAGACATTTCAAAAACGTAACAACGCGGCCCCGCACGGCACCCCTTGCCCGCGGTTTTCAGGGCGAGACCCGCGAGCGGCTTTTCCGCTTCCTGTAGCCGCTCTCTTCTTTCGCCAGCCGGTGCCGGAGGAGCCCCGGGACAGCTGCTTCCTCGGGACGCAGTCTGCCGGAATCGGCCTCCATCGCCGGCCAAAGGACCGTCCCGCTCGACTGCGTTTCGAACGGGTGCGACCGCATTGCAGAGGTCTCCCGGCTGTGCGCTGTAAGGATCGTCACCTGTGCTACTGCCCTTGTCCCTTCGCTCCGCTTCCCGCCACCATGTCAGAGATGCTGAAGTCCGTGTTGCTGGCCGTGGTTGTGCTTTCGTTGTCGATGGCGGCGCTCGCTCGTCCAGGCTCAGCCCAGCCGTCCGAGTTCCCGCAGCGCGCCACTCTGCCGTTTGTCGCACGCGACGCCGAATCGGCTGCCCCGCCGGTGACGGCTACGCGCCGCCCTCCTCCGCCTGACGGCCCCGGTTATTGCGGACCCTCCCCGGGCGTGCCGTCGCCGCCGAATGCAATCTTCGGCCTGCTGACAGTCGGCTTCCTCGCAGCGCCCGCCGAGACGTTGGTGACCCTCACCTTCGACGGCCAACCTGGCCCCTCCGAGTACACGCTGGCCGCTGGCGGCTATCGCGTGTTTTACGCAGCGGGCGGCCAGGGCCACGAACCTCGCTGCATCAACGAAGTGGGGACCCAACTCGGCCTGCTGATCAACGGCGTGCAGATCAACACAGGCGTCCAGGTCGGCGACGAATCGGCCCGGCGCGGACTCCGCTTCGACGCCTTTCTCGACTGACGCCCACGCCCTTTCGAACGTCTACTCATCCCACCATCTGCTCGTCCAGTTCTAAGCGAGCCATCGTGGCACGGCCGTCTCAAGACTCGAGTCCGCCCCGTCGCAATGAATTCGCAACGCCTGACGGCTATGCGATGACAGTTCGCCGCCTCCGTCCTCGGTGGAGGACACAATGGCCCGAGACGAATCAGCCGGCCAACCCAGTATCGAAAGCGATCTCATCCGAGACCCTAACGAACGCCACGCCACCAGGGAGTTCGTCGCCGACGGTTTGAACGACGAGGCCAACGTCGAAGACAGCGATGGAGACTCCGGCGATTGGCCAGGTGGCGCCGAAGTCACCCGAGAAGCGCTTTCCCGCGATGACGGCGTGGATTCCGAAGAAGAACTGCCAAGCGATGTGATTCGCGAACTGGCGAGCTTCGACACCTTAGCCACCTCACGGGACGAGCCTGGCGCAACACGGTAGAGGCACAGTTCTTTACCGTCGGAGAGGCCAATCCGGGTGCTGCCAACTGCCAGGGTCTGACGTCGAAAAAGGCCCGCGTTGGCGGGCCTCTTCTCATCGGTCGATCAACTGCCGGGACTACACGTCCGAGTCAGGCATTTTCTGCTTGAAATCGTCCACGTGGTCTTTGTCGAACGACACGGTAACGCGCCCTGCGGCGGCGGCGGCGCCGCCACCGTCCACGCAATCGTCGCGGAGCCAGTAGTCCTTCTTCATCGGTGCATCCACCTGGAAGAAGCCCGAACGCACGGCCT
>JBDSJC010000287.1:0-6035 GCA_039917655.1 Tepidiformaceae bacterium | reverse complement strand
CGATCAACGAACTGGGTGCGGAAGACCGGGTTGTGCTCTACCTGCGCTACTTCCTCGATCTGCCGGAGCGCGAGATCGCCCTCGCGATCGGCAAGGCGCCGGGGACTGTGAAGTCGCGGTTGAGCCGCGCCAGCGGCCGCCTGCGCACCGTAATCGACGCGCGCTACCCGTCGCTCCATTCCCAGCCCGGGAAACGGGGGGCCACGCAATGAATGAGGAGCCGATGACGTTCGAGGAGCGACTGCTTTCAAACGCCGCGGCCACTTTCGCCTATCCCGAGACCCAGGACCTGGCGCCCCATGTGTTGGCCCGAATCGCCGCGGGCAGGCCCGCCCGGCCGGCCTTACGAGCGGGAGGCGCGCTAGTAACCCGTGGCCTGGCCGCGGCTCTCGCTGTGCTCGTGGTGGCGGCGGCAGTGCTCGTGACCTGGCGCGACGCGCGAGAGGCGGTGGCGGACTTTCTTGGGCTGGCCGTTGAGGGCGAACAGATCCGCATCCTGCCGACTCCAGCCCCGGGCGAGACGCCCACCGCCCTGCCGCCCGATCGCCCGTTGGAATCATACGCCACCCCCACCACGCTGCTCGGCGCCCGCGACCGGGTCTCGTTCGAGCCCCAGTTGCCGCGAGGCGAGGGAGCGCCGCTGGGCGTGTACACGATCGACTACGCGGGGACGCCCGTGGTCGTGCTCGACTACGGACGCTTCGCGCTCTGGCAGGTCCGCGACCTGTTTGGGGACAAAGGAGTCTTCGACAAGTCAGTCCCCCTGCCCACAGCTACTCCCTACCCGCCGGGTCCGGGCCTCTTCGAAAAAGGGCTGTTCGACAAAGGGACCAACCGGCTGGCGGAGTCAACGGTGCAGGGCCGGCCCGCGTATTGGATCAGCGGCGGGCCGCACTTCGTCCGCTTCCTCGGGCGAGACGGCACTCCGGTCGCTGGATCGGAGCGAACGGTGAGCCGGAACACGCTCGTCTGGCGCGGTCCGGGAGGCACGAACTACCGCCTGGAGATCGACGGCACGTTGGAGCAGGCGCTCGACATCGCGAATTCGCTCCCGTAGGGAACCATCCTCGCCCGCCCGGTGTAAGCGGATCAGCAGGATTCCGATTTTCCTGCCGAGGAGACGACGATGATGCAACGGCTGTTAGTACGAGCCAGGTGGACGCTCGGCGCACTCACCCTGTTGGCGACGGCGGGCGCGGGCCTGGTGGGCAGCGACGGGTCGCCCGCCCTGGCGGGCGGTGGCGGCTGTCACCAACCGCCCGCTGGGACCGAAGCTACCGGCGATGCCGTCTTCATGGAGGGGTTCTGCTTCGCTCCCACCGTCCTGCATGTGCAGCCAGGCACGAAGGTGACGTTCCGCAATAACGATGAAGCGGTGCATCAGGTGAACGGCCAATCGTGGAGCGGCGGAGCCACCCTTTCGAAAGACGCAACAACCGTGCGGAGCTTTGATGAGCCCGGCCTCTACCCCTATGCCTGCATCCTGCACCCGGGCATGGTCGGCGTCATCGTCGTCGGCGACGGCAAGTTCGTTGGCGCGGGGACGGGTAGGAGCGCCGTCCAGGATGTGAAGGCCTCGGTCGCCCAGCCCGTGGTCGCGTCCGAGGCGGTTGCGGCGAAAGCTACAGCGCCAGTCGATAGCGAGGGGCGTTCTGCGTGGCTCTACGTTGGGCTCGGCGCGCTGGCGGGCGTGGCCCTCGCGGCAGCGGTTGGCGGCGTGGTGACGGCGCGGCCCAGGCCCTCTGTGCTAGCCTGTCGCAACTTCGTTTGCGGAGGCCGGGATGACCTATTCGATCGTGGCGCGAGACGCCGAAACCGGTGAGCTGGGGGTAGGCGTGCAAACCCATCGGCCAGCCGTTGGGGCGATCGTCCCCTGGGTGAAAGCAGGCGTCGGCGCGGTCGCAAC
Source organism: Tepidiformaceae bacterium (assembly GCA_039917655.1). GTDB lineage: Bacteria > Chloroflexota > Dehalococcoidia > Tepidiformales > Tepidiformaceae > PNKC01. The sequence continues at coordinate 4,129 of JBDSJC010000287.1, read as the reverse complement.
GCAGTCGTTTTCGAACATCAACTTCGGCCCGCAAGTGCTGGCCCTACTCGAATCCGGGCTGGAAGCGGAAGCTGCTGTGGTTGCCGTTATCGCCGCCGACACCATGCCCGCCCGCCGCCAACTCGGCGTAATCAGCGCCTCCGGCCAGACCGCGGTGCACACCGGCGATGCCTGCATCCCCTACGCCGGGCACCGCACGGGTGCGAACTACAGCGTGCAGGCGAACATGATGCTCACCGACCGAGTGCCAGCGGCCATGGCTGCCGCCTTCGAAGCGAGCGACGGGCCGCTCCCTCTGCGAATCCTGCTTACGCTTGAGGCAGCGCAAGCTGAGGGCGGCGACATCCGCGGCATGCAGTCCGCGGCGATCCTCGTACGCGGACCGGGGCCGCTTTCAGCCACCTGGGACCTGCGCATCGACAACGATGCCGAGCCCCTCCGCAAGCTCTCGGAACTGGTGGATATCCGCCGGGCGGAGGCGCTCGCTGCCCCGCCAGAAGAAGGTTCGAACGCGGACGCCGATATGATGTTCGTCCGCTACGAGGAGGCGATGCTGCTGGATCCTTTGGACGAGCAGACGTTCTGGTTTGGCGTGCGCGGCCTCTCCGTGGTGGGGGAAATTGACCGCGCGGTGATGGTGCTGGAGCCGCTCTTCGCCCGCGCGCCTGGATGGCGAGAGTTGCTCCATCGCCTGGCGATGCCCGAGGCCGAACCGCTGAAGGCGCGGCTGCCACGCTAACCGGGTTCTCAGCCCGTGAAGAGCCCGCCGTCGGGGAAGATGATCTCGCCGGTGAAGAAGCTGGACTCCTCGCTGGCGAGGAAGAGGGCAGCGTTGGCGATGTCCAGGGGCGTGCCAAGGCGGCCGAGCGGCGTGCCCGCCACCAGGCGCTTCAGGCGGCCCTCGTCCGAGCGCACACTCTCGGTCATTGGCGTTTCGATTACGCCGGGCCCGATGGCGTTGACGCGGATATTGTTTCCGGCGATTTCGAGGGCCAACACCTTTGTCAGCATCCAGACCCCGGCCTTGGAGACGCAGTACTCCGCCGAGCCCGCGAGCGGCACCTTGGCCGCGCCGGAGGCGATATTGACGATGGAACCGGGCCGACCGCTGGCGATCATGCGTTGCGCGACCGCGCGGTCGGTCATCATCACGCCGGTGAGGTTCACGGCGAGCACCTTTTCCCAGTATTCCGTGGGCTTCGTCAGCACGGACGGCCGGTCGTGATCGCGGCGCGCTTCGTGCGCGCCGGAGCCGCTGACATAGCGCGCATGGGAGATCCCTGCTGCCGCCACCAGTGAGTCGATCTGGCCGAACGCCTTGATCGCCGCTTCGGCTAGCGCCTCGCAGTCACCTTCGACGCTTGTATCGGTGCGAACGAACGTCGCTTTCTGGCCAAGGGCCTTGACCAGCGCCACGGTCTCGGCGCCTCGCGTCTCGTCCAGGTCGGCGACCACGACGTTGGCGCCCTCTTCGGCGAACCGCTCGGCGCACGCTCTACCAATGCCGCTCGCTCCGCCGGTGATCACCGTAACCGTCCCTGCAAGCCGTCCTGCCATCTTCTTCCCCCGATTGTTAGATGACCGGGATTCTACGGCGTTGCCGGGGGAGTGGCCTACGCCTGCTTCTGTAGCTCCGGATAGCGCGAAGATGAGGCCTTCATCCAGCGCAAGAGCATGCGCATCTCGGCGATGCGTTTGCCGCTGGAGTCGTCCATCTGCGTTTCGAACCACATGTACTCGGTCTTCGGGCTCTGCCCAACCGCCACGACCTGCCCGTTGACCGTGTAGCCGGTCTCCACCTGCACTGGGCCGTTGATGTTGCGCAGTTCGATCGCCCCGAACAGCCCCACGGCGGAGCCGATGTTGCCACGCATCGTTGCGACGGACTTCGCATACAACAGTTGGACCATGGCGGCTGGCGTGGCGATCGCGTTGCCCCACGGCGAAGAATGGCTGTACCAGTCGAGGTTTTCGGTGATCCGGTCCAACCGTTCGGCCTGCGTTTCTGTCGCCAGGCGAACAGTGACCGGGTCGAACTCCTGGCCGGGCTCGACTCCCTCCAGCAGCCGTAATTCGCCGGCTTCGAAGCGGTCCAGCGGGCGCCGCAGCAGTGCCGTCGGCTCGTCCGGCGTGCCAACAGAGGCTGTGCCTTCGGCGACGCGCATGCCGTCTTCGCGATTCACCCAGACATCGACCTGCGTATCAGAGGCGTTGGCGGGCGGCGCGGTCATGTGCGCCTGCACGGCTTCGCGGTCGGTGGTGGCGTTGATGAAGTAGGTGCTCAGCGTGCCCCGTTCGAACCAGCGCTGGCCGAACGCTTCCAGGAGGAGCGGCGGGAACAGTTCCATGTGGATGGAGCCCGCAACGGTTCCGCCGCGGAAGCCGAGCTTCGATGCGGTCGCATCGTCGTGGATGCTGCCTTTGGCATCGTGGCTGCCGTTGACGGAGCGCCGCAGCGGCCCGGTGATGATGCCGTCCGTGGTGGTGCTGACCTGTCCGGTGGTCATGGCGTGTCTCCTGCTTGGGATTGTGGGCGCAGGTTACTCCTTGCCGTCCGGGTTGTCTGCGGAGGTGAGCGCTCGCCAATGCGCGCCCCTGGCGCGAAGATTGGCGGGCCGCGGCAATCGCCGTGCGGGCGTGGAGGGGTGATGGATTTCGAACCAAGCGAAGAGCAGCAGCAGGTGCGCCTCCAAGCGCGAGCGTTGGCGGCGAGGTTCGACAACGCCTACTGGCGGCATTGCGACAAGGAGCACGAGTTCCCTTGGGAGTTCTACCAGGCGTTCGCTGACGCGGGTTGGCTGGGGATTGCGATCCCCGCTGAGTACGGGGGCGCAGGCTTAGGGATCACCGAGGCTTCGATCCTGCTCGAAGAGGTGGCCGCCTCCGGCGCGGCGATGAACGGCGCGACCGCGCTACACCTGACGATTTTCGGCCTGAACCCGGTGGTCAAACACGGCAGCGAGGAGTTGCGCCAACGCATCCTGCCGGAGGCCGCCGCCGGCCGTCTGCACGTGGCGTTTGGGGTCACCGAACCGAACGCCGGCTCGGACACCCCCTCGATCACCACCTTTGCGCGGCGTGATGGCGACAACTTCATCATCAACGGGCAGAAGGTCTGGACCTCCAAAGCGAAAGAGTCGTCCAAGGTCCTCTTGCTGGCGCGCACCACGCCGCTGGCGGACTGCGCCAAGCGCACGGACGGGATGACCCTCTTCCTCGCCGACCTTGACCCAGCGCACGTGACGATCCGCGAGATCGAAAAGCTGGGCCGCCACGCTGTCGATTCGAACGAAGTGTTCTACGACGACCTGCCGGTTTCCGCGCGGGACGTGGTGGGCCAGGTGGGGCGCGGCTTCCAGCACCTGCTGGACGGCCTGAACCCGGAGCGCATCCTGATCGCCGCGGAGGCGCTGGGCGTTGGCAGAGTGGCGCTCCGGCGGGCAACCGCTTACGCCAAGGAACGCATCGTCTTTGGCCGCCCGATTGGGCAGAACCAGGGCATCCAGTTCCCGCTTGCCGATTCCTACGCCAAGCTGGCGGCCGCCGAGCTCGTGATCCGCAAAGCATCGTGGCTGTATGACAACGGCCAGCCGTGCGGCGCGGAGGCGAACATGGCGAAGTACCTGGCGGCCGAATGGGGTTTCGAAGCGGCAGACCGCGCACTCCAGACCCATGGCGGGTTCGGCTACGCGCGCGAGTTCGATGTGGAGCGCTACTGGCGCGAGGTCCGGGTGATGAAGATCGCGCCGGTCACCCAGGAGATGATCCTGAACTTCCTTGGCCAGCACGAACTGGGCCTCCCGCGGTCGTACTAGATTTTCGGTAGGCTTCGGTTCGGGGTGTATGGTCTGTCGAAGCGCTTTTTGGGGGTTTGAAATGCTCGTCGTCACTGGTAGCGTCACCGCCCGGCAGGAGACCTTCGAGGAGGTCGAGCGGTTGAGCCTTGAGCATGTCCTGCGCTCCCGTAAAGAGCCCGGCTGCGTCTCGCACGGCGTGCATCGCGACGTCGAAAACCCGTTGCGGATAGTGTTCCTGGAAGAGTGGTCGGACCGCGCTGCGCTCGTCGTGCGCTTCGCCGTGCCGGCGTCACAGGACTTCAGCAAGGCGGTCGCGAAACTGTCGCGGCGAC
>JBDSJC010000286.1:0-6966 GCA_039917655.1 Tepidiformaceae bacterium | reverse complement strand
TAGAGCGTTTTCACGTGGATGCCCGGCGCCCGCTCATCCCATTCGAGCTGAGAAGCGCGTGCGAAGAAGGAGCTGCCTTCGACGAACGACGGCCCCTGTGGTTGTTGAATGGCGAGAACGATCCGGTTGCGCAGCGCGGCTGGCGGGCGCACTTGCACAGGGGCGAAGGCGAGGATGTCCAGAGCGCAAGCCATTTGTTCCCGCTCTCTCCCGGTGCCGGAGAGTTCGGTAAGGAGTGCTTCGAGGTTGCTCAGGGGAGGTCTCCTAGTCGTGAACTTCGGTGGCAAGCGTGAGTAGTGCGTTTCGAAGGAAACCACGTACCTCGCTGACGGTGGCCGTCAACAGACTCGCGGCTTCGGAAACATCCATTCCACCGAAGTAGACCAGTTCGAGCGCCCGCCGATCGTGCTCCGCAAGACGTTCGAAGGCAGCGCGAACTGTGCTTGCTGGTGTATACGACGGGGCGGCTGCTGATGATTGAGGCTGGCCGGATTTTCTTGCTCCCCGCGCACCAAGCTTTACGGCGTGCAAACGGATCAGGGCGAGTAGGCGGGTCTGCCCTTGCGAAAACGGAGCCGGCGAGAAGGTCGCCCGTTCTCGCCAGAACTGCACATACGCAGACTCGCAGGCAGAGTCGGCTGCCAGCGAGTCCTCCGTGATGCGCAACGCAAGGCTGTAGGCGGTGGTGCTGGTTGCGTCGTAAAAACCGCCGAACTCGTGCCCCACTCCATCTGGAACTGGCTCCGCGACGACCTGTCGCTGCTGTGTAGTGTCCATATAATCCCATCCCCTCTGTGGGGGCTACCGTACCGGCCGCTGGCTTTCACGGTACTCAAAGCCGTAGGACCGCCGTTGCAGATCCATGACACATTCGCCGCCCTGCGAATTCGCTACCCCCACTACGCGCGCCCCGGGGAGCCGGTGCGCGTTGCTCGGGGCGGAGACAGATGGCTATAGTACGATTCTCCACCATGCTAATAGATCTTCACGCCCACACTTGGCCCCGTTCCCATGACAGCGTCCTCAACCCCGACGATCTCATCGTCCGGGCCAAGCAATCGGGCCTCGATGCCATCGTTTTCACCGAGCACGACACTGTTTGGGACTACAAGTCCATTGAGGAGTTGAGGGCGAAGCACAGCTTCCTCGTCCTTGCCGGAGTCGAAATCAGCACCGACGACGGGCACATCCTGGCCTTCGGGATCGACAAATACGTCTTCGGCATGCACCGCTCCCGTGAACTCGCTGGCTACACAGAGAAAGCCGAAGGGGCGCTCGTGGCCGCTCACCCCTATCGGCGCCAGATGCCCTGGTTCAGCCGCAACGATGAGGAGTACCGCGCCGCCCTGGAGAAGGCCAGCAGAAACCCCGCCTACCAGTACGTTCAGGGCCTCGAAGAAGTGAACGGCCGCGGCAGCGACAAAGAGAACGAGTTTTCGAAGAGACTCTGCCAGATGATGGACCTCAAGGGCACCGGCGGCACCGATTCCCACGCGATCAGCGATGTTGGCAAGTGCGCCACCTACTTCGAAGCGGAGATCCACGACGAACGCGAGTTGATCACCGAGTTGAAGGCCGGCCGCTTCTACGCCGTGGACATGCGGTCCGGTCAGCCCGTGGCCGCCGGGGGATAGCGTCTCCCCACACACCGGCCAGCAGAGCAGAGCGGCAACGCCGTATTCGCTTCACACACCCCAGCACGGGTAGTAGTATCCGATGGCCGAAGGCGCCGCCAGGCGCTAATCGAGGAAAAGGAATTGCTGCATGACGTACACCATCACCAGCCCATGCATTGATGTGCAGGATCAGGCCTGCGTAGAAGTTTGCCCGGTTGACTGCATTCACTTTGATGAGGGCGACGACAAGATGCTCTATATCAACCCGGACGAGTGCATCGATTGCGGCGCCTGCGAGCCGGCCTGCCCCGTGACGGCGATCTTCGCCGAGGACGACGTGCCCGCTGACCAGGCGGCCTACAAGGAGATTAACGTCCTCTGGTTTAGCGATAAGGCGGCGGCACGCGCCAAAGTCGCCGCGTTACAGTAGCCAGTTCGCAAGGGTGAGCGCTCTGGGGGCCGTCTTTCCGCGGAAGGAAGGCCCTCATGCTATGCCGAATGCGCGGCCGCTTTGCGGTTGCCCGTTCGGCTGATTCTTGTAGCCTAAAAACGTTGCGCCACGTATCGAGCGTGGCGAAGAGGTAGGTATCCCATGGCAGACCGTGCCGTCATCCAGGCGTCTCCCCGTACCGTGCTCGGCAAAAAGGTCAAGCAACTCCGCCGCAACGGTCTCCTCCCGGCCAACGTCTACGGACGTGCCATCCCCTCGCAGGCGCTCGAAATCGATGCGCGCGAGTTCTCCCGGAACATCAAGGCCACCGGGCTGCGCAGTATGTTCGAACTGAACATCGCCGGCGAGCCAGCTCCCCGCTACGTCATTATCCGCGGCATGACGCGCAAGGGCGGCACCGGCGAACCGATCCACCTCGACTTCTTCCAGGTGGACCCCAACCGCCCGATCATCGCAAACGTCCCGATCCACCTCGTGGGCGAATCTCCCGCTGTCCGGGACCTCGCCGGGACGCTGCTTCACAGCCTGGATGTCGTCTCCGTCCGCTGCCTCCCGCTGGCTATCCCCACAAACCTCGAAGTGGACATTGCGCCGCTCAAGGGCTTCGATGTCACGCTTACTGTTGTCGATATTGTGGCGCCCGAGGGTGTGGAGATCCTGACAGACCCGGGGATCGTCATCGCCACCGTCAACCCGCCGCGAATCCGCCTCGAGCCCGGCGAGGAGCCTGCCGAAGGCGACGAAGCGACCGCCACCGAAGAACCCGAGTAGCTCGGTCGCACCCGTGACGGACCGCACCTACCCGTCTGACCCGTCGGCCACCGCTCTGCGGCTCTTTCTCGGCTGGTTCGGCGCCCACTATGCCCGCAGCGTGTCCGTCCCTCGCGCTGAATCCGATGGTGCGGTGCTCCACGCCAACGTCACCGTGGGCCGCAAGTGGGAACTCGCGGTTGGCGTGGTCAACACGGTAGCCCCGGACGCAACCGTGCCGTTCGAAGCTCAACGTGCCGCGGTGGAGCGCCGCCTGGACGCCGAAGGGCGCTCGGTCGTCCTCTGGGTCCCGCGTGGCGCAACCCTGCCCGCCGGGGAGCCGGGGCTGAGCCAGCTCGCGCTCGCCCTCTCCGAAGCCAACCAGTTGGAAGCGGACGGACGTCTTGAAGTGCGGCGGCCGGCCAATCTCTACCTCCGGCGCACGAGCAACACGGGCTCGGTGATCAGCGTCCTCGGGGGCTTGAGCGCGCACTGGGCGCAGTTTACTAACCGCGTGCCGGGCAGCTTCCAGCTCAACTCCCAGGAGCTGTTCCGCCTTCCAGCAAGCACTGAAGAACGCGAGGCGTTGAGCGAGCGCATAGTCCTCGCTGCCGGCCAGCCGGATGTGGACGACACGGTGGTGGTGCGCGCCGAAGACGTGTGGACTGCGAACGACCTGGCTGGCGGCGGCTCCACGGTCATCGGCAGCCCCCAACGCGAATCAGATGAGCAGAGTTCGCTGCTTCGCCGTAACCTTCGCAAGCTCCTCAAGCAGGTGGAACCGGGACTTCGCGCGGTGGCCGCGCCCAAGGCCCTCGTGGTGCTCGGCGCCGCGACGTACGCGGAGGAGGAGAAGCTGACCTGGGCGCTGCGCGGGATGGACCCTTCGCTCTTTGCCGGGTTCGACATCCTCGCGGTGGTCGCTGACGGGGTCGTGAAGGTGCTGCTCGAACCAGGCCGGCAGTCACTGCCGTGGGACGCTCCCGTCGGTTAGGCTGGGCGTGATCTTCGAGACCGGCGCCTCCGTCCGGGGGCGAGGCGTCGTCGCAAGCGCCCGTGCCACACGTCATCCTATTGTCGATCTTCGGCCTTACTGGTCGGTCACAATGCCCCGCATAGCGTCCAGGTGGTAGGTGCATACGAACGGGTACGAGTCTCGATCCGGGAACGAGACACTCTGGCTATCGCGCCTGGAGGGGGCCGTGAAAACGCCCAGCGCTGGGATCGAGATGTCATGCCCTTCCGTAGAGTCCTTCCACAAGAAGTTGACGGTTTCTCCAGGCGCAATCGTCACTTGTGCCGGGCTCCAGATGAAGACACTGGAGCTTCCACCCCGACCGTCGCCGACAGAGGGTGGGTGTTCCCGGTCGGCGGAGTCGAAGTGGCGCCTGGCGCAAGAGTTGGGTTTGGGTCGCGGCGGAAATGGACGTTGCCGCGGAAGGCTGGGTGGCTGCTTGCGTCAGCGGTGCGGTCGTGGATGTGCCGTCGTCGCCGCCGGAACGGCCGCAGGCCGCTAACACAAGGGCGCCAAGCGCCAGGCTGAGGATTATTGCTCTCTGTCGCACAGACAGTCTCCCCGGCAGGCTGGTGCCCTTAGTGTGCTGGATTCATAGGTAACCAGTTATGGACTACGTAAGAGAGGCAGGCGGTCTTCGCCACCAACCAGTGTAGTGATTCCAAACCTTCTTTAGCTCTACCGACTTTCGATGACGCCCGGGGGGTGCGGTCGAGTACTTGGATCCGACTCTTCTCGCCCACGCTGAAGAGGTTCGCCTTTTCCGGCGGGTTTAGGGAGGGCCCTGCCGCGTCTTTAAGCTTTTCAAACATGGCACCGCTCAGTCGTTGCTCTTGAACCAGTCTTGCACGTGTTCGTAGCCGCTTCGCGTTTCGTCCATGTTCTGGACCGCGGCGGCGATGTAGGCGGCTGCATCTTCGTACTGAGACTCCCATGGCGTTGCACCCGCCCAAGCGCGGGCGTGGACCGCGTTGCCGGCGAGGTCTCGCGCGTACGGATTCGTGCCGATGCGCGTGCGGACCCGCTCGCTAAACTGATCCGCACCGGGTTGCTCCGCGAAGGTGAGCAGCACCGCGAACCGGAATTCGCCCAGGCGTGCAGGGATGTCAGAGCGCCGCGCTACGTCGCGCAGCACCGCGGTCACCGCTCTCGCCACAGATGGAGGCTCGGGTTCGGCAGCAGTTGGCTTGAACCCAACGATGACGACGTCGAAAACCATCAGCGTCATCTCGTTGCCGTGCCGTAGGCTGCGTTCGATATCGCGTTGCAGCAAATCCATGAAAAACTCCGGGCCGGCCAGTCCAGTTTCCGTGTCCAGCAGTTCGGGCAAGCAAAGGGGTTCCCTCAGCTGCGCTGCCGGCGCCTTGCGTCTCCCAGGGATCTTCAGCATCGAGTTCTCCAGGTGTGGTCTCGCGAGAGAAGTTAGGCGACCGAGGGCCCGTTGGACTCTTCGCGGTCGCGGAAGAGCGACACAATCGGACGCACGGCCTTGTGGTGGCTCAACTGCTGGTCGGCCGCGGTGAACAGGTCGTGCGAGTCGCAGCCGATCCCCGAAGCGACGCCGAAACTGACCGTCACGGGGATCTCGCCATCCCATTCCCCAGCGTTCAGCCGTTCGATTTCGTGGACGATGCGCCGCGAGATCAGCCTCCCCAGGTCGAGGTCGGCGTCAGCCAGGATGACGCCAAAGTCATCGCCCCCGATGCGAGCTGCAAAATCGGCTCCCCGGATGCAGCGGCTGATGCCAGAGGCGGCGCGGCGGATCATGGCGTCACCCGTATCGTGTCCGTGCGCTTCATTCACGGCCCGTGTTCCTGCCAGGTCGACCATAATCAGGGTCACCGGCGATTGCGCCGAGCGGGCCTTCTCGCAGACTTCGCGCAGGCGGTCATCGAAGGCGTGGCGGTTGTGCAGCCCGGTGAGGTGGTCGGTCCGCGCTTCGCGTTCCAGCCAGCGCACCATGGTGTCGCGGCGCCGCAGGTTGCGGCTCTCTTCGAACGCCCCGAGGATGCGCGCTTCGAGCTGCGAACCGTCCGCGAGGTGCTGTTTGCTGAGGAAGTCATGCGCGCCGAGCTTCAGTGCCGGCAGCGTGTCGCGTTCGTTATCGCCATTCGTCAGCAGGACTACGGCCACATCGCTGTGACGTTCGCGCAGGAACCGCACCAGGTGGTTGTCGCGCTCTGTCCAGAGGCTGTAATCGATGAGAGCAACGTCAAAGACGCCTTCGCCGAGCAGCCCCTCCGCCTCTTCGATGCCGCGCGCGGCGTGCGGCAGGAACTCGCCGTTGCGCCGCAACAGCGCGCAGACAGAGCGGACGTCTTCCACCGAGGAATCGACGACAAGAATGCGAAGGACCCGCCGGCGGTCTGGGGCGCGGACTGTACTTACTGCCACGGTTATGACTCTCCCAAGTTCAATATCGGCACACTCTCGGGCGCGCACGAGCGCAACCGGGACGAAGCGGGGGAGATTCGGTGGCGGAGTGACCTGGCCCGAGGCTAGAAGAGCGGGCCACCCGGGTCCAAAACATCCCCGGTCATTGCGATGACGGCGGGCCGTTCTTCGCAGTAGCCTTCGTTTTCGCACTTGTCGAAGATGAAGGCCGAACGCTTCTTGTCGAATTCGATCTTCCACGTGCCGATGGCGGGGCTTGAGCGGCCCTGCTCGAGTTGCGCGGTCAGGATAGCGATCAATGCAGCGATTTCTTCTCGGCCCAAGTGGCTAGCTCCAGTGTGAATTGCCGCTCCAGCGTTACTCACCACCGGCCACGGTGGCAACCTGCGCGTGCAGCGCGGGCTCGCGCCGGCTTAACGCGGCACTGAAGAACCCGGTCACAACGGTCGCCGCCAACACGATCGATCCCATCAGCAGAAGCGTTGTCCGCTCGTCCGTTGCGTCCGCCAATTCGCCCAGCGGGAAACCGGCGAGTCCGTTGAACCCCCAGGCAAGCATGGTGATCGACATCACCCGGCCGTAGTACGCCCGGTCGCACTCCTGCATCACCAGCGCGTTGTTGAGCATCTGAAAAGCGCTCGATCCGGCCCCAACAAGGAGCATCGCGCCCAGCGCCTGGCCAAAACCGCTGACCACCGAAAGCAACATCAGAGAGAGTCCAAGAGTCAGCCCTCCAAGCA